>JBNJGG010000018.1:0-26827 GCA_051747545.1 Halobacteriota archaeon
GCATACTCTTTTGTCCATTTTTTTGGACCTTTTTTGGACGACCTAATTTCGTTTCTCGAACAGACGGACCACGCCGTCGTATTTCCCCTGACTGACCAGCTCTCCGTTCTCCTCTCGAAGCACAAGTCGGACCTGGAGGCGACTGGAACCAGGGTGGCTGTCGAGGACTGGGACACCTTCGAGGTGGCGTACGACAAGCAGAAATTGGCCACCGTCGCCGATAATCTCGACGTTCGGAGTCCCGAAACGTTCGCGCCTCAGTCGTCCACAGCCCTCGATCGAATCGCGGATACCGTTCCGTACCCGGCCGTTATCAAGCCCCGTAGTAAGACCGTGTGGGACGCGAACGGCGTCCACCACAAGGACCTCGTTTCCGAGGAGCACTTCGTCGATTCGCCGGCTGAACTCCGTCGGTCCTATCGGTCTCTGCTGGACAGTTCCGCGCACTTTCGCGCTCACCCACCGCTCGTTCAGGAGTACATCTCGGGTGACACGTGGGACACGGTGGTTCTCGCTGAGGACGGCGACATTTTGACCTACTTCCAGCAGCGGCGTGTGCGAACCTACCCGTCGTCTTGCGGTACGGCGTCCCTACTGGAGAGCGTCTACGACCCGACGATGCTCGAGCACGCGGCGGAACTCATCGACCGGCTCGAGTGGACGGGCCCCGCGATGGTCGAGTTCATGAAATCACCCGATGGCACGTACTCTCTCATCGAGGTCAACGGTCGCTACTGGGGTGGCATCCCCTTCACGCTCCAGAGCGGGGTCGATGTGGCGTGGCTCCACTACCAGCAGTTACTGGGCCAGCAACCGGAAACGGTCACGTCGTATCGAACGGGACTCCGCCATCGCCGCCTCCTCTTCGAGGACATCCTCTGGTTGGGCGAGCAACTCCGAGACGGAAACGTCGGGGCCATCTACCCTTTCACGGAGGCGTTCGTCACGGCGAACGGGTCGATACACGCCATCGACGACCCGCTTCCGACTCTCGGTGCCCTCTGGAATGCCACCCGAACCGGGAGTCGACACGTCGCCCGGACACTCCGCAGCCAAATCCGCGATAGATTGTAGCCGGTTCTCCGTGGGGAGGTCTGACCGAAACGAGTCCCCGTCTCCGAACGTTCATATCCCAACACGCGGCCAGCGGTGTCCATGTCCTAACGCCCACCGAGGACCGGATCGCGGGTGTGCGGTACCGCCGGTGCTCGCGTTCTCTCGGTACCGCCTGTCAGCCCCACCTCGTCACAGCCAACTGAACTGTTCGCTTCGGTCGGTGGACTTCGACTACGCGTCCGCACGCTCTCGACGAACGATGTTGTGCGAGCGTATCGAGAGCACTTGCTCGTCGTCGTCGTTGAACACGGTTCGCTCGAAGTCGACGTAGCCGCGGTCGGAGTGACTCTCCGAGAGTCGCTTGTCGGCCACCTCGATTCGGAGCCGGAGCGTGTCGCCCGGCTTCACCGGTCGGTGCCAGCGGAGGTCGTCCATCCCGAGTCCGCCCATGTTGGCGATGCCCTCGTCGGGTGTGACGAACTCGGTTACGAACAGCCGAACCGAGAGACACAGCGTGTGGAGACCGCTCGCGACGAGTTCGCCGAACATGGACTCCTTGGCCGCTTCCTCGTCGACGTGGAACGGTTGGGGGTCGAACTGCTCGGCGAAGGTGATGATCTCCGATTTCGTCAGCGTGTAGCTTCCGACGTCGTACGTCGCACCGATGGTCAGGTCTTCGTAGTATCGGGTCACGTGACTGCAGATGGGTCGCTTCACTAATGATTCTGCGGGCCGCCACTGACGGCAAAGTTCATGCGGGTGGCGGTTCACGTCAGGACGTGTCACGGTATAGGACCCTCCTTCTGTTCGTCGGTCTCGGCGCGATCTGGGGTGGCTCGTTCCCCGCGATTGAAGTCGGTCTCAGGTACTTCCCACCGGTGCTGTTCGCCGCGGTTCGATACGACTTCGCCGGCGTCCTCCTCTTGGGGTACGCCGTCGTCGCTGCCGACCGCTGGCGGCCGACCGAGCGCGCGGACATCATCGCACTGCTGGCCAGTGGGACGTTTCTCATCGCCAGCAACTCTCTGCTGTTCGTGGGCCAGCAGTTCACCACCGGTGGCGTCGCCTCCATCATCTACAGTCTCATCCCCATCCTGACCACGGGCGTCGCCTGGACGTTGCTCCCCGACGAACGCCCAACCGCCGTCGGACTCGTCGGCATCACGCTCGGACTCGCGGGCGCAATCGTCATCGCACGCCCCGACCCGTCGAACCTCCTCTCGCCGAACGTCGTCGGAATCGGATTCGTCTTTCTCGCCACCGTGGGCGTCGCCATCGGGAGCGTACTCGTTCGCCGTGCAGAGTCGTCACTCCCCGATTCGACCTTCACCGCCTGGTCGATGCTCATCGGCGCGGCGATGATTCACGCCTTCAGCTACGCGATCGGCGAGTCAGCCCCCGGAATCGAACTGCCTGCTGCGGCCGTGCTGTCGCTCGCGTACATCGCCGTGTTTGCCACGGCGATGGCGTTCCTCATCTACTTCTATCTGCTCGGCGCATACGGGCCACTGGAGACGAACCTCGTTTCGTACCTCGTCCCGGTCGTCGCCACGCTGCTCGGCTGGGCGTTCCTCGACGAGCGAGTCACCGTCTGGACTGTCCTCGGATTCGTTCTCATCATCACGGGCTTCGTGCTGTTGAAGCGGACGGCCCTCCGTTCGGAATTTCGGCGGCTGGTCTCGGCCCGTTCGCGCAGTCGCTGAGATGAGTACCCGAACCGTCGTCTAGCCCATCGAGGGTGTTGGGTAGCGACTCACTCACCTGGTGGCACTGTTCATCCTCACGGGCTATCGACTGCGGCGGTTCTGAGTGAGTGACTTGCGAGCGTCAACCGAATATCGTGACTGCAACCGTCCCCGTCACGACGGTGGCCGCGCCGACGACGAGACGCCGCGTCACCTGTTCGAGTCGCTGTAAAAACAGAAGAGAGATGGCTGCGACGAGCAGCGGACTGGTTTGCATCACGGGCACCACCACGACGACGGGCGCGACGGCGAGGCCCGCGTAGAACGAAAACAGGAAAACCGCGCTGGAGACGCCGGCCGCTGCGAACCAGGCCGCTTCGGTCGTGGCCAGGTCGGCAACTGCTGGAAAGTCGTCGCGCCAACCGAGGTACGCGAAGAACCCGGTCGCACCGGCGAGTAACTTGAGTGCGACGGCGACGAACACGGGTGTCCCCTCGGCGAATCCGATTTTTGCGATGACGCCATCGAGTCCGAAACACAACGCCGACGCGAGGACGAACAGGATTCCGAGTCGGGCATCTCCTCGAGTATCGGTGACGGAACTCTCGCGGCTCTCCGAAGAGATGATTCCCACGCCACCGACGATGAGAGCGATGCCCACGAGGTGACCGACTGTCGCAACTTCTTCTAGCAGGAGGATTCCCAGGATCGCCGCCGGAACCGCCTGCGTGGCCTTGAGCGGTTCGGCGCGGCTCGCACCGATACGCTCGATCCCGGCGTAGAGGAATGCTCGTCCCAGCATCATCGCCAGGATTCCGGCCACCGCAAACGCGACGAGTGACGTCGTTGTGACACCGTACGACGGGTAGTACGACAGGCCTGCGTAGGGGACGAAGATTACGAGGTCGACCAGCAACACCACGACCAGCGCGTCGGTCGCTCTTCCGTCCTGTACACCCACCCGGATAAAAATCGCCTGAGTCGCCAACCCGACGGCCGCACCTAACGCGAACAGGACGCCGAGCAGTGCGACCATTGTCCACGGTGGGTGAGTGAGCGTCTTAACCCTGATGCCTCCGAGGGTGGAGGATGGCTCGAGTGGGACGGCATCGACGCCCCGGTGACCGTCGTCGGAGCGTATTCGTCATACCGGAGTGTATCCCCCCTATCGGAAAGATAACTACCTGTCCGGTTCACTGCGAGACGTATCGAACATGACGTCGGAAGTCGAGGAGAGTCGTGGTCTCGCGGTCGTCCCCTGGTCGTCGAGCGCGCTCTACGTCATCCTTTTGAGTTCACTCATCGGTGTCATGGGCGTCTCTCTCATCAGTCCGACCCTCCCCGACCTCAGGGCGGTGTTCGGCGTCTCCGACGCGCAGGTCGGACTCGTCATCACCGCGTACACGCTCCCGGGAATCTTCATCACACCGTTCGTCGGGTTAGTCGCCGACCGCGTCGGTCGGAGACGCGTCATCGTCCCGCTGCTGTTCACGTTCGGTCTCGCGGGTGCCGGCGTCTCTTTCACGAACAGTTTTACTCAGGTCCTCGTCCTCCGATTCATCCAGGGAGTCGGTGCAAGCGCGCTCATCACGCTGGCTGTCACGCTTATCGGCGATTACTACAGTGGGAACCGCCGGAACGCCGTCATGGGGCTCAACGGGAGCGCCATCGGCACCGGTGCGGCGTTCTTTCCGCTCGTCGGCGGGATACTCGCGACGATTCGCTGGAGTGCGCCGTTCCTCTTTTTCGGTGTCGCCGTTCTGGTCGGTCTCACTGCTGCGGTAGTCCTTCCGGAACCCGAAACCGAGGCCAAACTCGGCGTTCGAGAGTACCTCTCCTCGCTGGCAGGGATCGTCTTTCTCCCCCGGGCGCTCGCTGTCTTTCTCGCCATCTTCTGGGCGTTTTTCCTGCTGTACGGCGGGATACTCACCGCACTCCCACTGCTGTTGAGTGACGAGTTCCTCCTGAGCGCCGGTCAAATCGGTGCCCTGCTGGCAGTCGAGTCACTGGCAAGTGCGACCATCGCGTCTCAGTACGGTCGGCTCACGGCGTCGCGTACTGCGCCGCAACTCATCGCGCTCGCGTTCGTCGGATTTGGGGCGGGCTTCGTGGGGTTGTGGCTCGCTCCCTCACCGCTGTTCGTCGCTGTCGCCCTGCTGAGCTTCGGCGTCGGGTGGGGCATCATGCTCCCGTCGTTCGACACCACGCTTCTCGGACTCGTCTCCGGTCAGTTTCGGGCGGGTATGATGGGCATGCGAACCAGCATGATACGATTAGGCCAGACGCTCGGTCCGATCGGGTTCACTTTCGTCGCCGAAGCGGGGTTCGCTACCCCGGTCGAAGGGTACCACCTTCTCCTGCTCGTTTCGGGGACCGTGTCTATCGTCGCTGGACTCGTCTCGTATCTGTTAGTTCGACGGTGAGCGGGCGGCTACTGGGTCGGTATCAACGCCGTCGGAGACGCGGGTCCGGTCTTCGACCGGTCGAGTGTCTGTCGTCGTGTCATGTGACACCGGGTGTCTCCCACGACTTAACTACCTCCACCACGAATACCGTCTGTGAGCGAAAACACAGAACGAGAACGTCGAAACCTACGGATGCCGAACGACGACGAGCTATTCGCTGTCGTCACAGAACACAACGGTGGAAACCACGTCCGAGTCCGTTGTGAGGACGGTCAGACTCGAATGGGCCGGATTCCCGGGCGCATGAAGTACCGAACGTGGATCAACGAGGGCGACGTCGTCCTCGTCGAACCCTGGGACTGGCAGGACGAGAAAGCCAACATCGAGTGGCGCTACACGGGACAGGACGCCGACCAACTCCGCCGCGAAGGTCACATCCAGTGACGCTTCTGTCGAGCTAACACGACGTCATTTCTGCGTGAATCCGTCCGTCTCACCGTGAGCAACGGCCAGTTAACTCTGTCTCTCGTTTCAGGTCTCCACGTCGTCGACGGCCCCGAGTCAGCGGTCCAGTGCTGGTGAGACTCTCCCGCCGAGTCGTCCGAGCATCTGGTGGGCCTCGGGGCGAGGTGAGTACGGAGGTACTGTGATTCGTACCTCAGTCGACGTTGACCATCAGGTCGAGGGCGTTGTCGCCGAGAATCCGTCGGGCGTCGTCGTGCGTGCCCGACTCGACCACCGCCTCGACCAGCGCGTCCAGTTCCGCTGCAGAGCGGGGTTCCCACGGGTAGTCGGTCCCGAATAGCACTTGCGAGGCCGGGAACTCTTCGAGCGCGATGCGAATCGGGGCCGTGTAGCCGAAGAATCCAGACGTGTCGATGTAGACGCGCTCTTCGAGGTCGGCCTTGTACTCTGTGAATGACTTCATCCCGGCTTGCTGGACCCACCGTCCGGGGTCGGTGTGGAGGTGGATTCGACCGAGCATGCTGGCGATGTTGCCGCCGAGGTGGTGCCAGACGATGTTCAGGTTCGGGTAGCGGTCGTACACCTCCTCGTGGATGACTCGACTGATGCTCTCCTGATGGGCGCGTTCTCGGCCGAACGTCGCGTTGAATCGGTAGTCGATGTCCGGAAGGTTCGGGATGTGGACGAAGATGGGCGCACCGGTTCTGTCGGCGACTTCGAGGACCGGTTCCATCTCTTCGTCGGTCAGCAGCACGTCGGTCTCGTGAACGCCGCCGCCCTGCATGCCCATCTCGACGCTCCGTTCGAACTCGGCGGCCGCGGCCTCGCCGCTGTCGCCGATGGGGATTCCCGCGAGTCCGTAGAACTCGTCGTACTCGTCGACGTAGTCGAACAGGACGTCGTTGGCCCCGGCCGTCTCCTCGGCGTCGTCGTGGCCCATGTACGTGGTTATCGAGTGAACCATCGCGTCGACGCCAGCGTCGTCCATCTCGGCGATGACCGTCTCTGCGTCGTGCAGTCTGTCTTTCCCGGCGGCGCGGTCCTTCTGCTCTCTCAGCTCACTGCCTCTGTCGGCGAGCTCGAGTTCTGGCGGATAAAAGTGCGCGCCGAAGTCGATTACCGTCACGTCATCTCGAAGTGTCTGTTTCATGTGGGTTGTCTTTGCTTCTCAAAGTATCACCTTAATTCGTTGGCTTACGGTCAATTACGCTCTGAGGGCCTCACTTTTGTTCCTTCCCGTCGACACTCGCCCCCGCTTTCGTCACCACTGTATCGTCGTCACTGGACTATCGCTACCGCGGGAGCGCTACCAGCACTCGAGTTGGCCACCGTAGTGCCCGCCTGTCTCTCGTGGGCGTGGCTCTCGACGCTTCCTCGGTGGGGAACGCAACGTCGACCGCCGGGACCCCGCCGCACCTGGACGACTCCCTGAGCTAGCCGTTCGAACCAGTCACTCCTCGACGACGCTGTTCGAAAGCGTGCCGACGTCTTCGCACCACACCTCCACGTCGTCGACGGGTTCGAGGTCTCCGGGGGTCGCCGGGCGTGAACAGCATCTCCGAGGTGTTCGCCTCCTGTCGGAGTTCGCCGCCGACGTGCGAGGCGAACACACGCGAATCGCCGAGTTCATCACATCCGAGACTCAACCCCGACTCATGTACGACGACATCCTGCTGCCAACCGACGGCAGCGACTCCTCGTCGGCAGTGGTGGACCACGCCGCCGCGATTGCCGAGGGGCGAGACGCCACCGTTCACGTTCTCTCCGTGGTCGACGACCGAGCGTTTCTCACGCTGGCCGCCGACCTTCGAGACGACGTTCGGGTCGAACTCGAGGCCGACGCTCGAGCCGCCGCCACCGAGGCGCAGGAAGCACTCACTGACAGAAGCATCGAGGCCACGACGGCGGTTCGCGAGGGCGACCCGGCCGAGGAAATCCTCTCGTTCGTCGAGGAGCGCGGGATAGACCTCGTCACGATGGGAACCCACGGTAGCAACTACCAGCAGAACATGGTCGGTAGCGTCTCCGCTCACGTCGTCTCCAAGTCGAGCGTGCCCGTCCTGACCGTTCGCGTCGACGAGGACTGAGCGCGCGCACCGATTGTTTCCCGAAGATTCCCACCTCTCCGCCCGACGATTATTCTTCGGACCCCGACGACGCACTCCGCTTTTCGATGAGCGTTCTGGTCTCGGCGACGACGACGTCCTCGCCGTCCTGATTGACTGCCCGCTCTTCGAGGAGAACGACTCCGCTCTCGTCGTCTCGGTCCTCGAGGTCGAGCACCGTCAGCTCGGTGTGGATGGTGTCGCCGATGAACACCGGGGCGGTGAATCTGAGGCTGTCGATGCCGTACAGCGCGATGACCGAGTCACCCCAGATTCCGCGCTGAATCTTCTGACCCGCAACGATCGAGAGTACGAGCAGCCCGTACACGAGGCGACCGCCGAACGACGACTCCCGCATTCGCTCTTCGTCGAGGTGAATCGGGTCGAAGTTCCCACTCAGTCCCGCGAAATTCGACTGGTCGGCCTCGGTAATGGTTCGCGCAGTCGTGGTGAACGAGTCGCCGATGGCGAAGTCCTCGAAGTAATTCGCTGTCATCCGTGCCTCTCGTTCGCACACAAGATAGAAAACCGTACTGTCGGAGTCAACACGCCGAGTCAACACTTTCGGACCCGATTGTTGGATCGGGTCCTGCTTCACGGGTCGCTAGCAATCTCGGTGGAATGTCCATCGAACAGACAGCCCGTACACGAGTCCCAGCATCCCGACCACGAGCCCCAGCACCCCCACCACGAGCGCGACTCCAGTCGCAAGGTGCGGGCGTATCTTCGATGGGGTGATCCTGGCGGTCGGTGTCTCCTCAGCCCTCGATAGAGCCTCGACGTCCGAGGCGAACTCGGCTGCGAACGCTTCGACTTCGTTCCAGTCGGTGTACTCGTAATCCCGCGAGGTGTCGGTATCCCCCGTCGTCACCGCGGACACGAATTTAAACAGGAGTCGCTCGATTCGGGTGTATTTCGTGTACGCCACCGCCCCGGCGAAGCGTCCGATGCGGTCTGGTCGCCACCCCGTCTGGTCGACTAGCGTGTCCACGAAGTCGCTCGCTCCTCGCCGTGCCCAGTCGAATGGCAGGCTCGAAGCGAGTGACAACTGGAAGAACGCGCTCTGTCGCGTCTCGAGCGCTTCCTGGTTCCGCTCGACGAACTCGACGACCTCCGGGCGATGTCTTCGGTTGTGAACCGACGACCCGACGAAGACCGCGTCGAACGATTCGACAGTCGGCTCCGGGTCGTCTCCGAGGTTCACGGTCTCGACCTCGTGTCCTCTCCCTCGGAGGATCTCTTGGATGTACGCTGCGACGTTCGCTGTCTGTCCCTCACCCGTTCCGTACGCCACGAGAAACGAAGCCATCTCGACTCACACATGCCAGTACGTGTTCGGTGGTCTTAATCGACAGTCGGTGGGTCAGATGAGAATCGGTCTCGAGGGCTCTCTGTAGTCGGTTGGCCTCGGCACTCATAGGGCTCGTCACCACCGGGAGCCACCCCGGTTCGGAGCGGTGTCGTCGTCATCGGCCAGCGGACACTCTGTCACCCGGCCAGTTGAGACTGTCCCTTCCACCCAGGAGAGCCAACGGTTGTACTCGTCGCGGCCGTACAGTGACCCATGACGAAACTCGTCCTCTACGGCGGCAAGGGGGGCGTCGGCAAGACCACCTGCGCGGCGGCGACTGCACTCGCGCTCGCCGAGACGGGCCAGCGGACACTCGTCGTCTCGACGGACCCGGCTCACTCACTGGGAGACATCTTCGATACGGAACTCGGTGAGGCCCCGACTCGGCTCGCAGACGCCCTCTACGGCGTGGAGGTCTCGGCCCAGCGCGGACAGGAGGCGTACCGTAGCGTCGTGGAACTGCTCGTCGAATCGTTCCGCGAGGTCGGTCTCAGCTTCGACGAGGGGGACCTCGAGGCCCTCTTTGCTGCCGGTTTCGCGCCCGGTGGTGACGAGGTCGCCGCCCTGTTGGCCGTCGCCGCGTACGCCGAAGACGACCAGTGGGATCGAGTCGTCGTCGACACCGCACCGACGGGCCACGCGCTTCGATTGCTGGGGCTCCCCGACGTGCTCTCGGCGACCCTCGGTGTGGCGGGGGCGATCCGAGGACAGGTCCAACGGCTGGCTGACTCCGCCAGGAGCATGGTTTTCGGTCCGGTCGCACTGTTCGGTCGGAGCCAGGAGTCCGACGACGATCTCTCGGACCTGCGTCGGCGTCTCGACCGCGCTGGGGCGGTGTTGACCGACCCCGACTGGACCGAGTTCCGCGTCGTCACGACCCCCGAGGCGATGGCGCTCTCGGAGACGAGCCGACTCGTCTCACAACTGCGTGATGACGGCATTCCGGTCGGAACGATAGTCGTCAATCGCGTGGTCGAGACCGTTCCGGACGATTGCACGCGGTGTCGAACCCGAATGGAGCGACATCGAGAACGCCTCGCGGAGGTGCGGGCGACCTACCCCGACCTCGTCGTGGTGGCTCTGCCGGAACTCGACGACGAAGTGCGTGGCATCGAGGCGATTCGGTCACTGACGCCGCATCTCGATGGGGCGCTCTCGGAAGGAACTGATGCGTGATGCCGCCGAGTGTTGGGCACCCCAGCGAGCGCCGCGCGACTCGCCCCTGCGGCACTGCATCTACGGTCGACGAACTCGGGTGGCCTGCTCACTCGACGCGTTCGCGGGCCGCCGCGACCAGCAGTGGGAGGGTGATGGTGGCGTCGCCGACGACGGTCACGTTTCGGGCGTCCTTCTCGAGTTTCCCCCACGACCGGGCCTCGTCGAGTGACGCGCCCGACAGGCCGCCGGTCGCCTCGGGGTCCATCGTCAACTGGACGGCGTAATCGTACGCCCGCGGGGCGACCAGCATCGTCTGGAGCGTGAAGTTCTTCGGGACGCCACCGCCGACGAGCAGGCACCCGGCGGCATCGGCCTCGAACGCCAGGTCCGTCAGCGGTGTGAGGTCCCCGAGCGCGTCGAGCGCGAACCCCGAAATCTGGGAGTACATCCACGCCTGCAACCCGAGGACGGAATCCTGTATCGCCGGACAGTAGATGGGAACGTCGTGTTCGTAGGCGGCCGCCGCGAGACCGGCGTCTTCCTCGGTTCCTTCGCGTTCGTTCACCTCGGCGTTCGCCCGGCCGAGTTCGCGCGTCAGTTCGGCGATGGTCACGGTGCGCTCGACGTTCGGAAACACCTCCGAGCGAAGGTGTTGCTCGAACAGCGTGAAGTGCTCCTGCGGGAGGTAGACGTTGTAGATGCGGTCGACCTGCTCGTCGCGCAGGCGCTCGTCGTGTGCCCGAGTGCCGTGATTTCCGTGGGTGCCGTCCGTCTCGTGGTGCCCGTGCCTGCAGTGACTCTCGTGGCCGCCACCGCCGTGCTGACCGGTGCTGCCGTGGTGGTGCTTCCCGCCGATGGCTTCGATGGCGTCGTGGGTCAGATTCGCGCCCGTCGTCACCACCGCGTCGACGTAGCCGTCGCGGACGAGGTCCGAGACGATCGCTCGCATCCCACACGGGACCATCGCCCCCGCCAGCGAGAGAAAGCACGTCACGTCGGGGTCGAGCATCTCCGCGTACACGTCGACAGCGTCGTGGAGGTCGGCCGCGCCGATGCCCGCCCCACCGTACTCGGTGGCGAGCTCACCGACGGTCATCCCCGCTCGAACCGTCGTGTGCCCGATGGGGTCGTGGCTGAACGCTTTTCGGTGTGGTGGTTCGTACGCGTCTCCGTCGTGGCCGTCCGCGGGGCTCTCGTGGTCTTCGTCCTGGCTACCGTCCTCGTCGCTGTGGTCCCCGTGGTCGTCGTCGGAGGCGTCGCGGTCTGTCATACCGAGTCGTGCGTGACCGAGCGATTTGAACGCCGCGATTGGGCGTCGTCGGTCGGCACTTCGGTCGGCGGAGCCTGGCTGCGGGGTGAGACTACAACCCGGTCGGACAGTCGACGAACGTCGTCTCCACGTCCCACGACTCCACGAGCACCTGCAGTGCCCGAACACCGAACGTCTCGGTGGCGTAGTGGCCCGCGAGGAAGACGTTGATTCCGGCCTCTCGCGCCTCGTGGTACGCCTTTCCCTTCCCCTCGCCGGTGACGAGCGCGTCGACACCGGCGTCGACCGCTTCCGAGAGCCAGTCGACTCCGCTGCCGGTGACGATGGCGACGTCGGAGATCTCCTCGGGCCCGAACGCGAGCACCTGCGTCGACGACGCTCCCTGATCGAGTTCGTCGAGCGAGGTCCGAACCTCCTCGACTGACACCGGGTCGGTCGTGGTTCCGCGCGTGCCGATGTGTTCGCCTCCGAGCGTGCCGAACGGTTCCCAGTCGGTGAGGCCGAGGTGCGCGGCGACACCGGCGGCGTTCCCGAGTTCCTGGTGGGCGTCGAGCGGGAGATGTGAGACGTACAGCGCAATGTCGTTCTCGACGAGCGGGGCCATTCGACGGTACTGGGTGTTTGTCACGCGCTCGATGCCGCCCCACGAGAGTCCGTGGTGGACGACGAGCACGTCCGCATGTGCCTCTGCGGCGGCGTCGATTGTCGCCACCGCCGCGTCGACGGCGAAGGCGACCCGCTCGACCGGTTTGTCGTCGGGGCCGACCTGCAGGCCGTTCGCACTGGCGTCGATGTCGGCGAAGTCGTCGGTTCGAAGGCGCTCGTCGAGGCGACTCGTCAACGCTTGCAGTTGCATGCTCGTCTCGAGGGCCGTCACCGACTTGTAACGCTCGCACTCCGGGAGTAACCGACGCGGTGTCGCAGACTTCGGTGACGTGCGTTGGTCTCCGTCGATGCAGTTTCGACGGTCGAACGCCGAAATCGGCCCAAAGAGACTTCACAACGACGGGGTTGTATGCGTGTATGGCACGCGAAATTTCGCTCGACGGTCGGACGCTCGCGGGGGTCGAAAACGCCGACGACGGCGAAGTGAGCGGGGAGACCCGGTTTCACTTCGAGCAAGCGGGTGAACGCATTTACGCACACTACGCCGGCGGCGATGTCGTCGACGGACACCTCGTCGGCACGTTCGACGGTCGTCGGTGGGATATTCGATACACCCAACTCAACACGGCGCAGGAAACGGCGACAGGACACTCCGTCGGCATCGTCGAACGACTCGAAGACGGCCGTGTTCGGGTCGAAGACGAATGGGAGTGGGAGTCGCGTGACGGTGGCGGCGCGTCGGTGATGGAAGAAGTCGACTGATGCTCACCGCGTTGCGGCGTGCTCGAAGACGAACTCTCTGAGGAGTTTGCCGCCGAGGGTCGCCGCCTGCCCGTCGTCGCGGTCGTTCACTTCCACGACGTCGACGCCGTCGGCGTGCGGCGCGACGGCCCGGACCACGTCCCGCATCTCTCGGGAGGTCAATCCGAAGGGTTCCATCGTCCCGGTTCCGGGCGCGAACGCCGGGTCGGCACCGTCGATGTCGACGCTCAGGTACACCGATTCGTCAGCGAAGTCGGGCGACCACTCGTCCACCTCTTCGGGCGCAACGACGGTCACGTCGTCCGCGTCGGCCCGCGCCCACTCCTCGGGACTGCCGGTTCGCGCGCCGACGATAATCGCCCGGTCGACCACGTCGAGGACGTGGCGGGTGACGCAGGCGTGGCTCAACTCGTTTCCGTCGTACGACTCACGCAGGTCGAGGTGGGCGTCGAGACAGACGAACACGTCGGGGTCGACCGCCCGGACGCCCGCGAGCGTGACGGTGTGCTCACCGCCGAGAGTCACGGGGAGCGCGCCGTCGCGTCGAACGTCGCTCAGCGCCCCATCGAGAAAGTCGAGGTATTCCGCGGCGTCGTCCCACGCGTGGATGTCGCCAGCGTCGTGGACAGCGAGGTCCGTAAAGAGTTGGTCGGTCCGGTGGTCGTAGTCGTCGAACGACGTGGCGAAGCGTCTGATTCGGTCGGGGCCAAAACGCGTGCCCGGTTGGAACGTCGTCGACACGTCGAGTGGCGCGCCGACGACGACGTACCGAGCGTCGTCGCGCTCGGTGTTCGCCCCGGGAAACATCCTTGTCTACGAGCGGACGATTTTCCGCTGACCCTCGAATTCGAGGAACTCGAGTTCGTCGTCCGGCGAGACCGACACGTCGCCGGTGTTGATGGTGATGGTCTCGTAGGTGTCGAGGTCCATAATCTGGGCGACGTCTTCGGATTCGACGGCGATGACCTGTCCCTGCTTTCGCTCGATGATGGGGACCCAGACCTTCGCGTCGACGGGCTGGGAGAGGCTGCGCTTCTTCCGGTCGAAGACGCCTCGCCCCTCGATTCGAGCCTTCGCACTGCCGTGTTTCCCGGGCTTGGCCGTGCTGTAGTGGTCGATTTTCACCGCGGCGTCGTCGATGATGAGGTAGCTCCCCTCTTGCAGTTCTCGGACCTGCTTCTGCTCTTTCGCCATACACAGCGCTTTTCGGACCCGCAGTATAAACAGTTTGGAAATGCCGCGCCGGGGGCCACGACGTGCTGCTTGGGTGACGTTTCTGGAGCCCGCTTTGACCGGGCTGACGGTTCGGTGACGACCGGCTCGGCAGAGTGTGTCTCGAATCCAAAACGTGATGTTGGCGTGCTGATTCTCGTCGGCATGAACCGCCACCAGTGGAGTCTCGCGGCGACCACCCTCGCCGCCGCGCTCTTCGTCGCACTGCTCTTCAGCGACCGCGTGTACCTCGGAAGCGAGGATGTCGACGGTGGGTCCTCGACGGACGACTGAGACCGTCTCACTGGCACCGACTGCACGAGCTGTCCGCACGCTCACGTCGCTGACTCCACCTCGGCATGGATAGTGTCACTCTGCGTCGGTACGTACACGCGTCGTCGACAGTCGACACGGAACTGTCTAGTCGACACGGAACTGCCTACCACACACGGTGAGAGTTGCGGCCCATCGAGTCACGGTTACGTTCGGGTGGCCGTCTCTCGCGCGGCACTTCCGAGTGCGCCCACGAGGGCGTTCGGGAGCGTGATTCCGATTAACAGCGCCGTCGTCACGGCACCGGAACTGCCGAGCGCGGACCGTATCAACTCGAATGGGAAGGGAAGCGCGCCCTGATTCGTCATCGCCAGCACCACCGACCCCGGGATGAAGACGATACCCCACGCCAGCGCCGCGAGCAACCCGTGCCACGCCCCGTCGGGGAGTTCACCGCTGGCCATGAATCCGGCGACTGCGCTCCCGGCCATCCCGCCGAACAGGGTGAACCGGCCGTAGGCGACCCACATCCCCATCTCGATGGTGACGGCGATGAGCGTCCCGACGAGAACGGCGCGCCACTGGGTCATCGGGCCAACGGTCGGCCCGTATCGGTATAAATGGGGATGGCACTCTCCCCGCGTAGCGTCCACACCTCGGTGCGTTGGCCCCGACACCGCCTCGGTGTCGGGTCGTGGTCACCCGTCGCCGCGGCGCTGCTTGAGGTTCTGTCGGGTGAACTGCGGTGTCGCCCGGATGCCGCGTTTCGCGCGGAACGAACGGAGTAACAACAGAGCGAGCGGTAGCGTCACCACGGCGGCGACGGCGGCGGAGATGGGTCCTTCGAAGGCGTAGAGCATCGCCGTCGAGAGCAGACCGACCGCCGAGAGCATCCCGTAGATGATGCGCTTTGCGAGGCGGTCGAAGACGCCCTCGCGGTCGTCGATACGGACGTTGACCACGAGGTTTTCGCGCTCGGCTCGGTCGAGAACTCGCTCTAACTTCGGCGGTACCGACAGCAGTGACCGAGATGTCTGCTGGATTTGCGTCCCCGTCTCTTCGATGAGTTTCTGGACGGTCTCTTCGAGGTGGCCTCGCTCTCGGAGGTAGTCGGTGGCGACTTCGATGAAGTCGAAGTCGGGGTCGAGTGTGACGCAGACGCCCTCGACGACGGTGGCGACCCGGAGGACGAGCGCGAGGTTTCGCGGCAGGCGCAGTGGGAACTCGTAGATGGTCGATTCGACCTGCTCGATTATCTGCTGGACGCGATAGTGCTCGATGTCCTCACCGCGGGCGTCAGCGATCGCCAGTTCCATCACGTCGCCCATGACCTGCCGGTCTGCATCCGGCGAGAGCGTTCCCATCTCGATGAGCGCGTCGAGGATGCCGTCGATGTTTCGGTTGGCGACGGCGACGTAGAAGTCGACGATTTTCTCCTGAATGTAGGGGTCGACGCGGCCGCTCATCCCGAAGTCGTAGAAGATGATGTTCCCGTCGTCGGTCACCGCGAGGTTCCCGGGGTGCGGGTCGGCGTGGAAGACGCCGTCGCCGATAATCATCTTGAGGTAGATGCGCTGGAGCCTCCGCGCGAGTTCGTGCCTGTCGACACCGAGTGCGTCGATGGCCTCGACGTGGCTGATTTTCGTCCCGGGGACGTACTCCATCGTCAGCACTCTCGGGCCAGAGACCTCGCCTATCGAATCGGGGATGACGATGGAGTCGTCGTCTGCGAAGTTCTCCCGTATCTCGTCGAGCATCCGGGCTTCTCGGCCGTAGTCCATCTCCTGTCGGATGGTCTTGGCGAACTCGTCGGCGAGGTTCTCCAGTGAGAACGCACGGGATTGGCCGATAAAGCGCATCAGCACGGGTAGCGACCACCTGACGACTCGGAGGTCCGCTTCGACGAGGTCTTCGATACCCGGTCGCCTGACCTTCACTGCCACCTGCTGGCCCTCGTAGCGTGCGACGTACACCTGCCCGAGGCTGGCCCCGCTAATCGCCTCCGTGTCGAACTCGTCGTACACCGACTCGACCGGGCCGAGTTCCGCTTCGATGACTCGCTCTGCTCGCTCCCACGGAGCCGGTGGAACCTCGTCCTGCAGCGACGCGAGGACGTCGACGTACTCGGGTGGGAGCACGTCGGGGCGCGTCGACAGCAGTTGGCCGAGTTTGATGAACGTCGGACCCAGCGTCAGCAACGACTCGAGGAGGACGTTCGCCCGCCGGATTCGCGTCTCCGAGTCGACGCTTCGCGTGCCGCCGAAGAGGACGAATCGACGGCGGTCACGCGTGTAGGCGACGATGAGCGGAAAGAACTGGTAGACGACGACGAGGAATCGCCAATAGGCACGAAGATTGACCAGCGTAATCACCCCGAACGGACGTCAGGCACTCGCGATGGGAATCGTCCGTTCGGGAACCGCCTTCCGCTTGGGGAGGCGAATCGTGAGGACGCCGCGCTCCATGGTCGCTTCCGCGTCGGCTCCGGTGGCGTCGAGAGGGAGCGGGAGTTCGGCGTCCAGGAACAGCGACCGCTCTTCGCGGACGTATCTGAACTCTCGTGGGAGGGATTTTTCACGTCGCGCCTCGATGACTAACCGACCTTTCTCGATGCGTAGCTCTGCCGTCTCGGAGGTCACCCCGGGAAGGTCGAGCACCAGAAGGTACGCGTCCTCGGACTCCAGCAAGTCCCCGAACACGGCATCGGGAAGTTCTCGCAAGGCGTCGCGCAGTGGCGTCATACCCGTGCATACGGACTCCGGGTCGAAAAACCCCGCGGTACCGACGGTCACGCCTTCGACAGCGACAGACCGTCCGACTCGAACACGGTGTGGTGGTCTGCCCGCTCCCGTCGACGGTCTCCCCGACTCCCCGACCACGAGGCCGACTCGGTCTCGGGTCCGTCCAGCCGGAATTCGCTCTACGACACTCCATTCATGTCAAAAACACGTCTTTATCGACGCTCGAATCTAGCATCTCGATTTTCGCGACGCACATCGTCTGAGTTTCTTTCATTCCAGAATGTTATCCTATGGGTTTAAATAAGTCCGGCGCATGAATTACATATATGTCGGGCCAGACAACGGTTCTTCACGTCGACGACGACCCGAGTTTCCTCGACCTCTCGAAAGAGTTCTTCGGGCTCCGTGACGACTCCTACCGTGTTCTGACCGCGACGGGGGGAACGGAAGGTCGAGCAATCCTCGACTCCAACTCTGTCGACTGTGTCGTCAGCGACTCCGTCCGAATGCCGGACGGCGAGTCGTTCGTCTCCGAAGTGCGACGGTCGAACCCCCGGCTCCCGGTCGTCCTCTTTTCTGGTCACCCCTGGGAAGAGGTCGAGAAGGAGGCCGACCTCACCTCGTCGATGACCGAGTACGTTCACAAGGGCCCGGAGGACTCGTTCAGAACGCTCGTCCACCGCGTCGAGGAACTCACTGGTCCGACGGGGAAGTCCAACGAGTCGTTGTCGAAGGCGTCAATCGACTCCTCGCCAGACTCGAACGCGAACCTCCTCGACGACAGTTGGACGTTCGTCGGACGGTACCAACACGACAGTCACCAGGAACTCGACACGGCCATCATCCGCTCTATCGAGGCCGTTTCGGGCCTGGACGCCGAGTCGTTCGAACCGCTGTTCGAAACCGTCGACACGGACGCGCTGGCTGCGGTCATCGCCCCCTCCCCGGGTGGCCAGTCACGACCGATTCAGGTACGGATTGTCTACGAGGCTCACGAACTCGCGCTGACCGGAGACGGCGTCATCGCCGTCAGGCCAGTCGAGCAAGATTGACTCTGTACGGATTTTCTGGGTGAAGTCGCTGAACGACCCGATTCGGTAGTCGCCGAGGACGCACTGACCCCGACGTTCGGGGTCGTGGCGCTCGACGTGGATGGCGTCGAGCCCCGCGTTCCACGCCGCTCCGACGTCGTTTGGGCCGTCTCCGACCAGCACGCCGCGTGGCGAAGAGACGCCTAACTCGCCCATCGCGTGGTTGACGGGTGCCGGGTCGGGCTTCCACCCCAGTTCCGCAGTGCAGCAGACGACCGCGTCGAACCAGTCGCGGATGTCGAGTCTGTCCAGTACGGGGTCGGTCAGAAATTGCTGGCAGTGCGTGACCACCGCCTTCGGTGTGTCGAGTGCGCGGACGAACTCGGCGGCGTCCTCGTGGAGGTAGGTTGCCTCGGCACGGGCGTGGGGGTCTTCGACGGCGTGGAAGGCCGACCAGAACTCCGAGGGGTCCTGTCCCCACTCGCGCAGTTGCGGGTCTCGTGCTCCGCCGAGGCCGTGCCAGATGATTTCCGCCTCGTGGTCGGTGAACTCTCGACCTAACCGTTTGCCGACTCGGTCGAACGTCTCGCGGATGTACGACCACTCTGCGTCGACGAGCGTCCCGTCGAGGTCGAACAGCCAGAAGTCGTACGAGCGGGGAACCATGGGGACACAATAATAGGGGTGTCGGTGATAAGTGTTTTCCGGCGATTGTTACGCCACGAACTCGCCGATTTGACCGCGATCGACACGGACCAAGAGGCTCCGGCCTGAACCGTAGTCAGGTGACGCGAATGGAACTTCCGAGGTACTTGGTGAGCACTTCCGGAACGTCGTCGGCGTTGAACGCCTCCAGGTCCACTCGGATGGCTTCTTTCAGCGCCGAGAGGTACTCCTCGTCCGTCTCGAGGTCGCTGAACGTCACCGCGGTCACTGGGACGCCGAGTCGCGTTTCGAGATACCCGCGGATGTGGCGCTCGTCGCCCACCGACCCGCGCCAGAGCGCGTCGCGGAAGAAGAGCCACCCGGACGTTCCGGGTTCTACAGCGGGGAGTCGCACTACCGTTTCGAACTCCGCTGGAGAGACGTGAACGTCGGTGGGTTCCAGCCGAAACCGGACTCGAAAGACGTAGGCGGCGTCCATCAGTACGCCTCGTCGAAGAGTTCGGCGAGGTCGATGTCCCTGTCGGTGATACCACCCGCCTCGTGGTTCGTCAGCCGAAGTTCGACGCTCCCGTATCTGACGACGATTTCGGGGTGATGAAACTCCATCTCCGCGATTTCGCCGACTCGCGTGGCGAACGTGACGCCGTCGAGGTACTCGTCGAACTCGTACGTCTTCACGATTTCGTCTCCCTCCCGTTCCCACCCCTTGGGCAGCCGTTTCGCTAGCTCCTCGTCGGGAAGTAGCTCGGCCATGTGTACCACTCTCTCTGTGTGGTGTTAACACTTTTCTCGGGGTGGCAGCGGCCCGCACCGCTCTTCGTCGAGAGTGCTCGACCGTACACGACGTTAGTCGTCGGAGAACTGCTCGACGAGGCCTGGAGGGATGTCACGCTCGTCGCCTTCGTCTGCGAGGCGTTCCGCGACGGCGTCGACCAGGCCGTTTCGAGACTCCACCGTCGCCGACGGTGCATCCACCGTCGGGTCGAACAGGCCCATCGCGGTCTGAATCGTCGTCCAGTCGTCTTCGGCGGCGGCCTCGCGGAGACTCTTCGTCGGCGGCGCGAGCAACTGCGAGACCAACGCGTCGGCCAATGCCTCGACGGTCTCGCGCTGGTCGGTTGTCAACTCGCCCTGTGCGTCGAGTTTCGACAGCGCGGTTTCGAGTTCGCGCTGTTTGACCATCTCGGCGCTCTCGTACATGGCGCTAATCGCCTCGTCGGCCCGCTTCCGTTTGAACGAGTCGAGCAGTCGGTCGAACTCCTCGTCGATGATCGCCTCTACCTGCTCGGCTTCCTCACGTCGCTGTGTCCGCGTCTCCGCCATGATGGTCTCGAGTGTGTCGATGTCGCAGACGGTGACGCCCCTGACGGCCGTCGCCCCCGGGTCGACGTCGCGTGGTTGGGCGATGTCGATGACGACGGTGTCGCCCGCGGCTTCGAGTGCCGAGCGGGTGAGTACGTACTCCTGACTGCTCGTGGCCGTGATGACCACGTCGGCGTTCACGGCGGCCGACTCGACGGCGTCGAGTCCGACGGCCGACGCGTTGGTGTCGACCGTTTCGGCCAGCCGTTCGGCGTTCGCTCGCGTTCTGTTGGCGACGACGAGCGAGGCCACTCCCGCGCTGTCGAGGGCCTTCGCGGCGAGGGTCCCCATCTCTCCGGTACCGACGACGAGTGCTGCCGCACCGTCGAGCGAGAGTTCCCTCCCCGCGAGCTGGACCGCGGCGCTCCCGATAGAGACGACGCCCTCGTTGATTCTCGTCTCCGTCCGTGCGCGCTCGCCGACGCGAATCGCTTTCGTGAGCGCGTCGTCGAGCATGGGGCCGATCGTGCCCGCCTCTCGCGCCGCCATCGTCGCCTCGCGGAGTTGGCCGATAATCTGGTCTTCTCCGATGACGATGGATTCGAGTCCGGCGGCGACGCGCATGAGGTGCCGAAGGCTCTCTTCGTGGTCCAGCGTCACGACGGCACCGTCGCGAACGTCGGGTGCGAAGTCGGCGAGGGCTCGCCGTCCCTGCGCCGCGTCGTCGGTGACCACGTACGCCTCCGCGCGGTTACAGGTCTGTATGGCGAACGCCTCACGGACGCCGTCGCGGGAGCCGAGCGTTTCGACGACGTGCTGGCGGCCGCTCTCGCAGGCTGCCGCGATCTCGTCGATGGTCGCCTGCGTGTGCGAAACGCTGACACCTGTGATGACGCCGCGGTTTCTCACCACGATTCATCACCCGTTTGTTCCCGAATCACGCGCTCTGCCTCTTGACGGGCCTTAGACTCCCCTCTACGTAAAGCCTTCCAAACGTCCGACGAGTCGACGACCGCTCGCAGGGCGCGTCGCCGCGTCTCCGGAGGGACACCGCGGGCTTTCAACTCGGTTCGGAGCGAGGCGGTCAGGTCGGCCATCGCGCCCGCGCCGTCGAGTTCGGCCTCGACGACCGTTCGGAGGTGCTTCGAGAGCACGGGGCTCGTCCCCTGCGTCGAGATCGCGACGGTGACCGGGTCGTCGTCGACCGTCGCCGGGACGACGACGCTCCCGGGGGCCCTCCCGCCCGACCTGTCGGCCCGGTTGACGAGGACGCCCCGCTCTCTGGCGGCGGTTTCGACGGCATCGTTGACCGCGTCGTCGTCGGTGGCCGCGACCACGAGCGTCGGGTCGGTGCGGTCGACCCACCGGTCCACGTCCGCCGGCGCTGGCGCGGCCTTGACCCGTTCCGCCCCGCCGAAGTCGTGGTCGCCGAAGACCGGGCTGAGGACGACGACGCGCGCCTCGCTGGCGAATCTCCGGGCCTTTCGCGCGCCGACGGGCCCGCCACCGAAGACCAGGACGGTGGTTCCCTCGAAGTCGAACAGGAGCGGTATCATCTGAACTCTCTCACTCGGTGTTGGCGTCGGCTCTGTCGGCCATTCGAATGCCCGTCTTCTTCAGGATTCGTGTCGAGAACAGCGTGTCCCACGCGCCGTCGGTCGATTCCGCCTGGCGGGCCGACGCCGGTTCGGCGTCGCCGTCGCAAAACTGCGTTTGGCGGGCTGACGAAGGTTCTTCGTCAACGTCCCAGTACTCCGCCATCGTCTCTCTGACCTGTTCGATTCGGCGTCGACTCTCCTCCTCGGTTCGGCCGTGCGTCATCGCGAAGAAGTTGTACGGCCAGACGCCCTCGTGTCGGGGTCGCCGGTAGCAGTGGGTGACGAAGTCGAGCGAGGCGACGGCGGGACCGACCGCCTCGACCCGGTCGTCGGGGACGTTCCAGACGGTCATCCCGTTCTCGGTGTACCCGAGCGCATAGTGGTTCGGAATGACGCCCACCCGTCGAACTTTCCCCTCGCTGTCGAAGCGCTGCAGCGTCCGAAGCACCCACTCGGTGTCCCGTCCGATGGCCCCGGCAACGTCGGCGTAGGGCGTCTCGGTCAGCGGCAATCCTCCCTGAATTTCGAGGACGAGGTCACGCTCTGCGGGGGTGAGCGTGGTCCGATCCGTCGCCTCGACTGCGGGACCGAGGTCCGAGAGGTCGATGCCCTCGGCGACGGGCCCGTCGACGGTGAACTTCGCCTCGACGCGGAACTCCCGAATCTTCGGGAGGTTGTACGTCGGTTGCCCCGTCTCCTCTTCGATTGCCGCGAGCACCTCGTCGATTCGTGACTCCTCGGCCACGCTCACGACGAACCACATGTTCAGGTGCGGGTGTTCGCGCTCGTAGTTGTGTGCTACCTCGCGGTGGGCGTTCACCTGTTCTGTGACCTCCTCGAATCGCTCGGGTGGGGCGTGCATGGCGACTAGCGTCGCCATCCCGCCGATTGCTTCGGCGTTGACGAGCGCGCCGAACCGCGTCAACACGCCCTCCTCGTCGAGCTCCCGGACGCGTCGCAGGAGGCCCGTCGCGTCCACGTCGACGCCGCGTTCCCGCAGCGCCGCCGCCGCCGCGTCCCACGGCCGCTCGACCACGGGGAAGCCACCCTGATAGGCGTTGATGATGGCGCGGTCGAGCGTCGTGAGGTCGGCGTCCACCCGTGTCATACCCGAAGCTCAGAGCGCGGAGAGAATAAGCGACTCGGACCGCGTCGCCAACACTATTTCTCGAGATTTAGGGAACCGGCGTCGCCCGATGGCCGAGCGCCTCGACGGCCTCGACGATGGCCGCCTGGTCGGCACCGGCCCGGTAGTAGAAGACGATGTCGAAGGACCCGTTTCGGAGTAACTGCTGACACTCCCAGACGAACTCGTCGTCTTCGAGTCTCAATCCGTGAAACTGGTTCGATGCGAACTCTGGATTGTCGTTGCCCGCGTAGATGTACGTCTCGCCCTCGCCCGCGTGTTCGGCGATGATGTCGTTCACCTCGACGGTGAGTTCGTGCATCTCCAGGTCCTCCTGGCCGGTCAGGTCGGTGTGGACGATAACACCGACGAGTTCGATGTCACCGGGTTCGAGTAACGCCTTCGTGCGCTTGTAGAGGTCGTCGTCGAGTACGTCGCTCATGGGACTTCGTCTGGTGCAATCGGTTATACCGCTCACGGTTCGACAGCAGGGTGCCGGGAGCAACGGTTTCGAGGCCGGGACAACTGCTGTCTGGGTGGCGACGGCGGAGGCTACCGTGCGACGCCAATCGCTCATCTCTCTACTCTGGTCTCTGGTTTCTATCCGACTACATGAAAGTGTCGTCAAGGATACCATCTGCGCGTCGCGTCTCCGGCAATTGCATCTGCGCGTCACGCTGCTGTCGATAGCGTCTGCGACGCTGTGTCGCCAGCGCATGCGGAGCAAAAGACACATACCGCGTGGTCGAGAGCAAACTGGTATGCTCAGGTGGGCTCGCGCAGGCTTTCGTGGGACGTATGAGCGCCTTCTCCGCCGCGAAATCAGCGCCGGTCCTACCCACGTCGCCATCATTCAGGACGGGAATCGACGGTACGCCCGCGCCCGCGGCGACGACGCGCCCGACGGCCACCGTGCCGGTGCGGAGACGACCGCCAACGTTTTGGAGTGGTGCGAGGAACTCGACATCGAAGAACTCACGCTGTACGCATTTTCGACGGAGAATTTCAAACGGCCGGCCGAGGAGCGCGAACACCTGTTCGACCTCATCGAGTCGAAGCTCTACGAGTTCGCCGACGCCGACCGGGTCCACGAGAACGAGGTCTGTATCCGCGCCATCGGGGCTGTCGACCGTCTCCCCCCACGGGTGCGCGAGGCCGTCGACTACGCCGAGCGCCGCACCGCTGACTACGACCGCTTCCGACTGAACGTCGCGCTCGCTTACGGCGGCCGTCGAGAACTGCTGGAGGCCGCCAGAGACGTCACCGACGCCGTCCGCCGGGGCGAACTCGTCGCCGCCGACATCGACGTGTCGGCAATCGAATCGCGCCTCTACCGCCAACCGGTTCGAGACGTCGACCTCATCATCCGAACCGGCGGCGACGAGCGCACGAGTAACTTTCTGCCCTGGCACGCCAACGGCAACGAGGCGGCCGTCTTCTTCTGTGCCCCTTACTGGCCGGAGTTCTCGAAAATCGACCTCCTCCGCGGTATCCGAACCTACGAGTCACGAGAGCGGTCGTGGCAACGGACCCGAACCGAACGCGCCGTGGCACTCGTCGGCGCAGTGGCAGAATCCTCCCTCGCAGAGGCCCGGTCGGTCGCCGGCCGACTCCGCGAGCAACTCCCGCAGGCCAGTGCCGAGGAGCTGACCGCCGAACTCGAACGCGAAGACCCCGCAGATTGAACGCTGACTGTGAACGCTTCACTGACGCTCAGCGTCCAAAACGTCGACACATACAGATGTGTCGGGCTTCGCGAGCTTCACTGACGTTCAGCGCTCGAACCGCCGACGCGTCCACGACGTGTCGGGCTTCGGCCTACCGGCCGAAACGCCGCTTGCGATTCTGGTAGTCCAACACTGCCCGGAGGTAATCGCGCTTGCGGAAGTCCCGCCAGTTCACGTCCGTGAAGTATAGTTCGGAGTACACCGACTGCCATATCATAAAGTCCGAGAGGCGCTCGGCACCGGTCTTGATGACCAGGTCGGGCTCGTCGGGGAAGACGAGTCGCTCCTCGACGCCCTCCTCGTCGATGTCGGCGGGGTCAAGTTCACCCGCCTCGACGGCCTCGGCGAGTTCTCGAACCACTTTGGCAAACTCGCGTTTTCCGCCGAGGCCGATGCTCACCTGGATGGGTGTATCGGCGCGCTCGGTGTCGTCCGGCCCGCGAACCGCCATCGAACGCGGCGCGTCGATTCTCCGGAGCTCGCGCTCCAGCGTCGGGACGACTGCGGCGTCGAGGACGCTCACCGAAATCGTCACCTGCTCGGCACCGTACTCGAACGCCCACCGGAGAAAGCGTTCGAGCGTCTCGTAGGCCCCCTGCTCCAGGAGGTCGCGCTCGGTGATGACGACCGCCACCCGCTTCGGTGCCTCGGCCGGGTGCCGACGATGTCTGAGGCTGAGGTAGATGTCGTACGGACCCACGGCTTCGCTTGTGACGGCGTCGGCGTAAAGGCCACGGCTCGTCTCTGGAGATGGAAGACGGTGGAACGATGCGTCTCCGCCCCGGAATCGGGGGGGAGGGCTCATGTCGGGAGGGTTAAGTGCTCGTCGGCGATATCCGAACAGTGTGACATCGACGCTCCGACGAGCAGGCGGGTTCGCCGCGATTGCGACACTGGCACTTGCAGCCCCCGCACTCGGACCGGCCGCGGCCGCGCCGTTCGTGGCCGTGGCGCTGTTCTCGGTGTTCGTCGTCGACGACGGCCCGCTCTTCGAACTCTTCGCCCGGCCGAGTGACCGCCGCGCCGGACGCTTGAACAGCCTCGCGGGCTTCGCACTCGCGGCGACGGCACTGGCTGTGTTGGCGACGGTCCCTCGACAGGGCATGCCGCTCGGCGTCTTCGTCGCCGCGATCCTCGTCATCACGTACGGCGAACTCGGCGCTCGGTTGGTCGAGTGGACCACCGAGAACCGATTCTACGCCGTCACCGGATTCATCCTCGGGGCGTTCTTCGCCGCGTTCGCCGGTCAAATCGCCGTCGCGGCGCTGACCGGGACGGCGGTGTCGTTGCCGTCGTTCGCCTTTCTCGCGGCCAGCGGCGCGCTCTTTGCCGGTCTCGTTCGCTCGGTCCTCTACGAGCGTGACGACCCGGTCGTCCTCCTCTCAATCGGACTGCTGCTGTGGCTGTTCGACGTGCTCGTCGACTCCGTCTCGTCGGTCGAAGTCGCCGCCGCGCTCGGCGTGACGGTACTGCTCGGCTATCTCTCGTACGTCCTCGGCGCGGCCTCTATTCCGGGGATGTTGACGGGTGTCTTTCTCGGTCTCCTCACCATCGTCTTCGGCGGCGCTGGCTGGTTCGCCATCCTCATCTCCTTTTTCGTCGTCGGTGCGCTCTCGACGAAGTTTCGGTACGAGACCAAACTCCGCCGTGGCGTTGCAGAGCAAAAC
The DNA here is from genome assembly GCA_051747545.1 of Halobacteriota archaeon. Taxonomy (GTDB): domain Archaea; phylum Halobacteriota; class Halobacteria; order Halobacteriales; family Haloferacaceae; genus JBNJGG01. The sequence continues at coordinate 26,207 of JBNJGG010000018.1, forward strand.
GAGGGGGCACGCGGAAGCGGAAACGTGCTGGCGAACTCGCTCGTGGCGATGGTCGCGGTCCTCTGCTTCGCCGCGGGTCCGTTGCTACCGGTCGAGTCGACCCTGTTTCTGTACGCCTTCGCCGGGTCGCTCGCGGCCGCATTGAGCGACACGCTCTCCAGCGAGATTGGCGGCCTCTTCGACAACCCGAGGCTCATCACGACGCTCGAACCAGTCGCTCCGGGTACCGACGGCGGTATCACGTGGCAGGGTGAACTGGCCGGACTCGTCGGTGCAGTCGCCATCGCGCTGGTCTCGGTCGTCGTCTTCCCGCCGGTCACTCCCGCGCTCGGTCTCGCGATCGTCGCACTCGGTGGCGTCGTGGGCATGACCGCCGACAGCGTTCTCGGTGCCACGCTCGAGGGCGAGCGGTTCGGCAATCAGATGGTGAACTTCTTGGCGACGTTCACCGGGGCGACCGCGAGCATCGTTCTCGCCGCCCTCCTGCTGTGATTCGAACCGCGACGGTCGAAGACTGGCCAGCGCTCACCGGACTGCAGTCGTACCTCCGGACGCCTGAAAAGCGTAACATATCCCGACGGCCGTTATGAGCGCCACACTTATGAGTTCGGCACCTGGTCA
>JBNJGG010000018.1:26837-27623 GCA_051747545.1 Halobacteriota archaeon
GTACCTCGCCGAACCGAACGCCGACCTCTTGGAGTTCGCACTGTCGACCGGGAACCTGTTGGTGTCGACGACGCCGACGGCTTCGGATGACGTGTCGACCTCGACGGCGCATTCACCGTCGGCCCCCGGTGACGACACCGTCGTCGGCTACATCCTCCCAGTGTACGGTGACGCCGTCTACGTCGCCGAAGTCGTCGTCGACCCGGTGTTTCGGCGGGCGGGCCAGGCCGCGGCACTGTTCGAAGCGGTGTTCGAGCGGGCGGCCGACCGACGGGTCACACTAACCGTCGCCCCCGACAACGGGCCGGCGCTAGCGCTGTACCGGTCGCTCGGCTTCGACTGCATCGACCGTGTCGCAGACAACTTCGAGCGCGGGGCGGCGCTGTTACTGGCTCGGGACGCTCCCGGCGGGTAACTGCGCCGCGGTACGGACGCGGACCCCCAGTGGTTTCTTGACGAACTCGCCCTCGCTCTTGGCGACGATTTCCGTGACCCCTCGCTGGGCGGCAACGTCGAGCACCCGCTGGGTCAATTCGCCGTCGACGACGACGGCGTGCGGCGTCGTCTCGGCTCCCTCGACGGCGTCGAAGACGTCTGCTGCGGCGGCGGTTTCGAGCCGCTCCCAGTCGCCATCGAGCAACACGGCTTCCTTCGTCCCGCCACCGATGACCGTCGAAACGTGTTCCCGCAGCGTCGCGGGTTCGTCGTCCTCGGGTTTCTCTGTCCCCCTCTCGTCCGCCTGGCTCTCGTCGGCGTCACCCGGCCCGTCGTCGACGTGCGTCTGGG
>JBNJGG010000019.1:0-22788 GCA_051747545.1 Halobacteriota archaeon
GGTCCTTTGGTTGATAGTTACACAGCGACGCTGGCACGATTGCGTCGGCCAGAAAGAGGTCCGGATTCCGCAGAACCTCACGGGAGTCTTCCGGGACAGCGTAGCTCGTATCGCCCGACAGCGAGAGCTTCGCCCCGGTCTCCGGGTCTTCGACCACTAACCCGTAACAGCGCAGCGGCGGATGGTCGACCGGAACGAGCGTGAGGTCGAAACCGCAGGCACGGAAGGACTCGAACGGCGCGTGGTCGGCAACCGAAATTCGGTCGAGGTAGTCGTACTTGCGACGGATGGTGTCTGCGACGCTCTCGTCGGTGACGGGGTCGACCTCGGCGGCGGCGTGAACCGGCAGGTCGTCGAAGACGCGGTAGGCGTTGCCGAGGCCGTCGAGGTGGTCGAAGTGGACGTGAGTGATGACGGCCTCGTCCGGGAGCGAAACGTCCTGAGTCAGAAACTGTTGGCGGAAGTCTGGACTCGCGTCGACGAGCAGCGACTCGCCGGAGCGCTCGTTTTCGACGTGGACGGAAAACCGACTGCGCTCGACGCCGCGTGCACGTGCCGCCGCGCACGTCTCACAATCGCAACCGACAGTGGGCGTTCCCGTGGTGTCCCCCGTCCCGAGGAGCGTGACGCGCATCGCTCGTGAAGAAACGGTCGACCAGTGTAAACCCCGCGTTTTGTGTGATTACGCGGGAAACGGCGTGCAAGAGCCGTCGAAGCGAAGTGAAAGAATCCGACGGTAGCCGCGGTCAGTCGTCGTGGCTGTGGTCAGTCGTCGTGGCTGTGGTCAGTCGTCGTGGCTGTGGTCGTGGTCATGTTCGTGGTCGTCGTGGCTGTGGTCGTCACCGTCGTCGTCTTGTGCGGTGCCACCGTCGCCCGCGACCAGCGCGTCACTGTCGCTCATCATGTCCATGTTCTTGAGGTTGTCACGCTCTTCGAACCCTTCGACGGCGTCCATGATGTCCTCCTGCGTGAGCGTGACGCGCTCTTCGGTCAGCGCTTCGAGGACGGCCTCTCGGAGGACGAGGCGCAAGTCGCTCCCGGTGAGCCCCTCCGTCTGTTCGGCCACCGCCCCGGGGTCGAAGTCCGCGATGTCCATCTGCCGGCAGACGACTTCGAGGATGTCCGCGCGCATCTGTTGATCCGGCTTGGGGAAGTTGACGATTTCGTCGAATCGTCGCCACGCCGCCGCGTCGAGTTGGTCGGGGTGGTTAGTGGCGGCGATGGTGAGCACCTCGTCGCGGATGAGGCTGATGTCGTCGATGCTCTTGAGTAGCGTGTTGACCGCGCGCTTGAGCGCGGCGTGTTCGTCGCTCCGGCGAGTCTTTGCGACCGAGTCGAACTCGTCGATGAAGAGGATGCAGGGCGAGAGCCGTTTTGCGACCTCGAAGGTCTTCTCGACGTTCTTTGCGGTCTCGCCGAGGTACTGACTCGTCACCATCGACAGTTTGACCTCGACGAACGGCAGGCCCAGTTCGTGCGCCAGCGCGCGGGTGACCGTCGTTTTCCCGGTTCCCGGCGGCCCGACGAAGAGGAGCTTTCCGATCTCGCGGAGCCCGATTTTGGCGAGGTAGTCGCGGTGCTCGATCGCCTTGACGATCTTGTGAATCTCGCCCTCCTGGTCCTCGGTGAGCACGAGGTCGTCGAGCGTCATCTCGATTTCCTCGGGTGCGAGGATGTGTACGAGGTCGAGCATCTCCACGTCTTCCTCGTCGTCGAAGTACTCCGAGAGGAGGCTGTCTATCCAGACCCGGTCTGCCTGAATCGGGCGGTTCTGTTCGCGGGCTTCCTCGTGAGTGACGTCGACGTCGTCTCTGTCCTCGACGCTGGCGGCGATGGTCGGGTTCGTCACCAGTTGGTTGTGGTCTGCACGTTCGAGGAACCAGTCGAGCGCCATCTCCGGTTGTGTCAGCGAGATCCGACCGGAGAAATCCTCTCGTTGGGTGAACAGGAGGTCCGAGACGGCCTCCCACGGCCGCTCGACGCCGGTGGCCGTGCGGGCGCGGGGACTCGTCGCCACGAGTGGTCGCTTGATACCACCGCGCGTCAGCGACGATTCGTCGTCGTCGTCGCCAGCATTCTCGTCCCAGAACGCGCGCCGAAATCTCGGCGGCAGGTCGTTCTCGTCGAGGTCCTTCTGTTCCGTATAGAGGTGGGCCGTTAAAAGAAACTCAACCACATCAAGGGCCGGTGTACTCATCCGTATCGAGTTGCTGCTAGAGGTGCTTAAGACCGTCGAATGCTTTGCAGGACGGCGATTTTTCACCGCCCGGAGGCGACCGGGACGGGCGATGAGCGACCCGTACTCGGCCGTGTGCGACCGAGGCCTGTCGACGGTCACCGCCGGTCTCGACGTGGCAGCGAGTCGGGACACAATCGTTCAGAAACCGGTGTCACAAGTGGACGAATTACACAACTAAGGAGATAATATTCGATAGTAAACGTGACACGCATCCACCGAGCGTGCATAAAACATGAAATATTCAACAGTTACGGTTTTTACCCACTAATCAATCATCTTCAGTAGAGATAGAGCCACAGAACAAGGTATGTTGAGAAAACTATTGGACGAATGTAGGTGGCAGTGATCGTGCCGAACGGGAGGACGCTCGATGACCGAGTCCGTCGAAACGACCGGTGCCCGATGTTCGAACGGGTGCGACCCGGTGTACCGCGGACGGACGCGGGTTACGGAATCGGCTCGACGGCGTCGGCACAGACTCGAGGGGGCAGTGAGTGACGCGAACCCCGGAACGCGCGGGCGTCGTCCTCGCCGGTGGGAAGTCGACGCGATTCACCGGTGACGACAAGGCACTGGCGACGTTGGACGGGCGGCCCATGATTCGACACGTCGTCGAGGCAGTCGAACCGGCGGTCGACGAGGTAGTGGTCAACTGCCGCCCAACCCAGCGGTCGACCTTCGAGACGGTACTCGACGGCGTCGACGTGACCTTCGCGGAGGACCCTATCACCGACCGAGGACCGGTCGCGGGACTCCGGACGGGGCTCCGGTCGACCGACGCCGAGTACGCCGCCGTCCTCGCCTGCGACATGCCCTTCGTGACGGCGGCGCTGCTGTCCTTCCTATTCAGCGAGGCGCGCAATCGAACCGGGGCGATCTCGGGGTCAGACGGACGGTTTCGGCCGTTTCCGTCGGTCGTCCACGTCCGCGCCGCGTCCGTTGACTGCACCGACGCCATCGTCGAGGGCGAGGGACGCCTCCACGACTTTTTTGATCTGCTAGCACCCCGCGTCGTCCCCGATCGAGAGGTGCGTGCCTTCACGGGGGTCGTCGACCCGTTCGAGAACCTCGACTCCCGTGCCGCGCTGTGGCGTGCGCGCAGTCGCGTCTGACTCGGCGGGGCGGTCCCGGTCGGCACGTGTGGGGGCGAGTGTTCCACTCGCGGATACGGCGACCGGTTTATCACGCAGGCACACCGAGTGTGTCACATGCCGACGCCAGTCATCGCGGCCGCGTACCGAACCCCACAGGGGAAGGGCGAGGGCGTATTCGCCGACGTTCGCAGTGAGGACCTGTCGATAGCCCTCATCGACGAAATCCTCGCAACGACCGGACTCGAAAGCGACGACGTCGAGGATCTGATGTGGGGCGTCGCCCAGCAGCGAGACGAACAGGACTCGAACGTCGCGCGGGTCATCGCGCTCCTCTCGGACCTCGGAGAGGGGACGCCGGCGACGAGTATCAACCGCTGGTGCGCCTCGTCGATGCAGGCCATCATCAGCGCCGCCGACGCCGTCGCCGCGGGAACGCGCGAGTGCATCATCGCCGGCGGCGTCGAGAGCATGTCTCGGGTGCCGATGTCGTCGATGCCATACGGGAAACTCCACCCGCGCCTCGCAGAGACGTACAACGTCCCCGAACTGGAGATGGGGATGACGGCCGAGAAGGTCGCCGAGGTGTACGACGTGAGCCGCGAGGCACAGGACGAATACGCCCTGCGCAGTCACCAGCGGGCCGCCGAGGCGACCGACTCGGGACGCTTCGACGACGAACTCGTTCCCGTCGAGACCGGCGAGACGCTGGTCGAAGAGGACGAGGGCATTCGCCGGGACACCAGCCTCGAAGCCCTCTCGCAGTTGCCGACGGTGTTCAAGGGCGACGGGACGGTAACCCCGGGCAACGCATCGCAAATCTCCGACGGCGCGGCCGCGACGCTGGTGACGAGCCGCGAGTTCGCGGAGGAACGCGGCCTCGACGTGCTGGCCGAGGTGGGGACGAACCACGTCGCCGGCGTGGACCCGACGGTGATGGGAATCGGACCGGTTCCGGCGACGCGGGGCCTCCTCGAGAAGACCGGCCGCGACATCGACGACTACGACCTCGTCGAGTTGAACGAGGCCTTCGCCTCCCAGTGTCTGTACTCCCAGCGCGAACTCGGCGTCGACGACGAGAGATTCAACGTCAACGGTGGTGCCATCGCCATCGGTCACCCCCTCGGTGCGAGCGGCGCTCGCCTGCCCGTGACGCTCATCCACGAGATGGAAAAGCGCGACGCCGACCGCGGTCTGGCGACGCTCTGTGTCGGCTTTGGCCAGGGGGCGGCCATCGAGTTCTCCCGGTAGGGTTCTCTCGCGAAACCGCAGCCAACCGCAGGTGGATTCGCGTCGCTCTCCGGGGACGGGTCAATCCACCGCACGATGCCGCGGGCGCGACTTCCTCACTCGCTTGGGAGCGACGTCGTCAGAACCGCCGAGAGACCGCGGCGGATTCGTTCTGAGACCGCCTGGTCGGAGACGCCGAGTTCGTCTGCAAGCTCTCCGAGCGTCACCTTGCGCGGAACGTCGAAGTAGCCTTGCTCCATCGCGATTCGAAGCGTGTTCAGTTGCTTGGGACGAATCGCGTCGTCACGCTGCTGGCTCCCGGTGCGGTTGAGACGTTCGACCGTGTACGTGATGTCCAGTTCCTGACAGCACGACTGAAACGTCGAGAGCGCGCCCTCGTCTGGAAAGCGCAGGGAGAGTTGCCACACGGACCCGGCCCCGACTGCTCGCATGAGCGTCGCGTCTGCGACCTGAATCGGGTCGATGATACCCGCTTCGTTCTCGTGCCAGCGGACGCGGAACAGGTGTTCGTCGCCGTCGGACCCGACCACTTCGACCACTTCGACCGAGGGGAGTGCCCGCAGGTGCTCGACAACGGTGTCGAGGTCACCCCCGGTCGACCGGAGCGTCGGAAGCGACCCGTTTCCGACCGGAATCACCGACTCGAACTCGTGCCGTGTCTCGCCGTTCGTCGGCGAGGGCCCCTCAAGACCGAGGACCGCCGCGCCAACCGCGAGTTGGACGAAGATGGTCATCGAAGAACACCCCTGAACTGCCCGGATTCACGGAGTGAGTCGACTGTAACGAGTCGAAGAGAGTACGCACAGTCGAACCCACCGCCGGGAGCCGTAGACATTACAACTGTAGTGAAGACGCGGAGAGGGATAAGAATGTGTATCCGATATTCAATGCATTGCGAATTTCGCAGGACACACCATCAAAAACTGTGTATAAGACAGAGAGGTACTAAAATTTAGCAATTTTTTCGGCACCAAATGTGTGGAATACCCAAAGCTCCAGGAAGGGTTACTTGGAGTCGGGGAGGTCTTCTGTATCGATGTTCTCGAAGAAGAAATGATTAAACGGTTGAATGTGCTGGCGCTTCAGTATCTCCGAACTCTCGATGGTGAGACCGATGTTGTGAAGTGCGTCCGCGGTGCGAGCGACGTTCGACGTGGTCGTGGCGACGACTTCCACGTGGATGTTCCGTGTACCCGTGAGCATCTCTCGAACGTTCACCACGCCACGAACGTCGAGGACACGCTCGACGTAACTCTCGCGGTCCGTTGGGGGGACTGTACAGACAAAAAGGACGTGGAGCGGGAGATTCGCCGCCTCGTAGTCGATTTCGGGGTGGTACCCCCTGATGACACCGACCGTTTCTAGGGTGTCGATTCGGTTGCGAACGGTACTCGGGGAGACGCCGACGTGGTCGGCTATCTCCTGGGCCGTCGTGTTGCGGCTGTTACGCTGAAGGATATACAGAATGCCGCGGTCAACATCGTCCAACTGAAACTGACTCATGAGGTAGCGGTATCGGGAGGTGGGTGATAAAGAATGAAAAGTATTACCCATCATATAACCAATTAATTGCTAATTCCGCAATAATAGGTCCCCGTGGTGCTGAAATAGCAATTCATCGGTCAAAAATAAGCAATTTCAGGGCCGTTTTTTGGGAAAATAGCAGAGGGAATCTTCTGAGGCTCACTCTTCGAGCGCTTCGTCAACTGAATCTGACCACGCGACATCGAGGAAGAAGTGATTGAACGGTTGGACGTGTTGGCGCTTGACGATTTCCGAGCTCTCGATTATGAGACCGAGGTTGTGGATCGCGTCGGTGATGCGCGTGACATCCGACGTGCTCGTGGCGACGACTTCCACGTGAATGTTCCGCGCGCCGGTGAGCATCTCGCGAACGTTCACGACGCCGTGAACTTCGAGGACCTTGTCGACGAGTTCCTCACGCTCTGTCGCCTTTGCCGTACAGACGAGGAGGACGTGGAGCGGGAGATCCGCTGCCTCGTAGTCGATTTCGGGGTGATACCCCCTGATGATGCCGGATTCTTCGAGTCGTTCGATACGATTGCGAACCGTACTCGGGGAGACGCCGGCGTGGTCGGCTATCTCCTGAGCCGTCGTGTTGCGACTATCACGCTGGAGGATGTAGAGAATGCCGCGGTCGACTTCGTCTAACTGGAAGTCACCCATACTGAGAGTAGGTCAGGAATCCGCTTAATTGTTTGCGGGGTAACCAGAAGATTCGACCCATACACCAGACGCCCGGGCCGAAGAACGGTTACGACTCGGAGTTGGGATCGACGAGAGACATCGCATCGCGAACCGCCTCGCGTCGACCGAGCAACGTGATGCGGTCGCCGCGCTGGAGGGTGTAGTCGGCGTCAGGCACCTCGATGGTGTCGTCGCGGGCGACGAGCGCGACCATACATCCACTCGGGAGTTGGGGACCGATTTCTCGGATGGACTGTCCGATGAGGTCCTGGGACGTTATCTCGATTTCCTGCACGTCGCCAGCGCGGCCGAGAGCGCCCATCCAGTTCGAGAGCGCCGGGCGTTCGATGTAGTTGTCGATGGCCTGCGCAGTCGCCAGCGAAGACGAAATCGTCCGCACGCCGAGTTCCTCGAAGGCGTCGACGTTGTTCGGATTGTTCGCTCGTGCGATGATAGTCTCCGGGTGGAACGTCGATTTCGACAGTTGGGAGACGAGCAGGTTCACGTCGTCGTCACCGGTCGCGGCGACGATGATACGGGCGTTCTCCGCCCCCGCAGTCCGAAGCACGTCCATGTCGGTTCCGTCCCCGTTGTGGGCGGTGAACCCGTCGTTTCGCGCTGACTGAACCGCCTCGATGTCGTTGTCTATCAGTACCACGTTCTCTCCACGGTCGGCGAGACGTTCGGCGAGCGCGCGGCCCACCCTTCCGCCGCCGACGATGATTACGCGCATTGGTATCACGTCAAGGTATTCTGCAATCTGTCGAGCGAGCCCCGCCTCGAAGACGACGGTCACGATGATGACCAGGAAGACTGTGCCGACGAGGATGTTCGCCGCCTCGGGCATTCCCATCTCCGCCGAGCGGAGTTCGATAGCGAAGAGCGTCGCGACCGACGCGGGGATGATACCGCGGGGACCGACGGCGCTCATAAACACTTTCTCTTCGCGGGTGAACCGGTTGCCGATCGCCGAGACGAACACCGCGAGCGGACGGAGGACGAGGGCGATGATGGCCACCACGACGAGCCCCGGAATCCCGATTTCGACGAGGTAGTTGAACTCTAACAGCGCCGCGAGGGCGATGAAGACGAACGAGAGGACGAGCAGCGTGATGTCGCCTTTGAAGTCGGTGATGTCCTCCTCGTACGGGATGTCGACGTTGCCGAGGAGGAGGCCGGCGGTCGCCGCGGCGGCGATGCCCGCCTCGGTCAGAATCGCGTCGGCGAAGCCGAACGCGACGAGCGCCCCCGCGAGGACGAGCAGGCGAGCGTTCTGCGGGGCGTTTCCGGGCGAGAGGTCGACGTACCGAAGCAGGTAGAACACCACCGCGGCGACGAGGGCACCGACAACCACACCGATGCCGAGACGCTCGGCGAAGAGGGCGAAGAGCGCCACCGGTTCGGAGACGCCCTCCCTGATTGCCTCGAAGATGACGATTGCGAGGATGGCGGCGGTAACGTCGTTGACGATACCTTCAGTTTCGAGTGCGGCACCCACGCGGTCCCTGACGGGGACGACTTCGAGAATCGGCGCGATGACCGTCGGTCCGGTCGCGACCAGCAGCGCCCCCACGAGACCGGCCACGAACCACCCCGCCCCGAGGATGTAGTGAACCGCCACGGCCGTCCCGACCAGCGAGATGAGCGCCCCCAGCGTCACCAGTTTGAGAGTGGCCGCCGGTGCCTCCTGAAGTTTCTCGATGCGAACGTGGAAGGCACCCTCGAAGACGATGATAGCAACCGAGAGTCCGACGATGGCTGACAGCGCGCTGCCGAAGGATTCGAGACCGACGATGCCCGTAACTGGCCCGAGGATGATTCCGGCGGCGATGAGGAAGATGACACTCGGCACCTGGAAGCGGTCAGAGAGTATCTGCGAGATTACGCCGATGCCGATGATGGCCGCCACGAGGGGTATGAGGTTCCCGGCGCCAGCCACTATCTCACCACCATATTTGTGGCAAAGCGGCCGGATGAATCATAAAAACCCACCATTTCGATTTGGGTTTTAGGGGAAAAATACAGACGTTCGTTTGAAAATTCGCACAAGAAAATGAGGCATTATAATTCTTGCTTGCTCGTGGGCCGTCCGTCGTCGTAGATGAGCGAGATCTCGTCTTCGTACCGTTCGAGGATGTTCCGTCGCTTCTTCTTCATCGACGGTGTCAGGAGGTCGTTGGCCTCCGTGAACTCCTCGGAGACGACTCTGAACTGCTTGATTTTCTCGTGGGGTTCGAGCGACTCGTTCACCCCGTCAATCTCGTCCTGGATGTGCTTCAGTACCCGGTCGTCTCGACACAGCGCGTCGGTGTCGTCTGGGAGGTCGATAGCCTCCGCTGCGGCCCACTCGCGCAGTCCCTCGACGTTCGGGACGACGAGCGCGCTCACGAACTTCTGGCCGTCGCCGAGAACCATGCACTGGTCGATGACAGTGCTGGCGGCGAAGGCGTCCTCGATGGGGCCCGGCGCGACGTTCTTCCCCGTCGAGAGGACGAGCAGTTGCTTGGCTCGCTCGCGGAACGCGATGTAGCCGTCTGGGCGGAGTTCGACGATGTCTCCCGTCCGGAACCACTGCCGTGTTGCCGAATCCCCGACGGGGAGGTCGGTGAACGCCGCCGCCGTCTCTTCCGGACGGTTCCAGTATTCCTCGAACACGTTGGGGCCGGCGACGAGCAACTCGCCGACTTCCCCGCCGTCTGTTGGTGCGGGCCCGGGAACGCCGGTGTCGACGTGAACGTCCACGTCGACGAGCGGCGGCCCGATCGTCCCGATTTTCGGTTCCTCCGGTGGATTCACCGTGAGGACCGGCGCGGTCTCGGTGAGACCGTACCCCTCGTAGATGGGGAGGCCCATTCCGTGGTACAGCGCACAGAGGTCTTCGGAGAGACTCCCGCCGCCGCTGATGAAGAATTCGACGCGCCCCCCGATGGCCTCACGAACCTGCGAGAAGACGAGACGGTCGGCGAGACGGTGCTTCAGCGAGAGGAGCGTCCCGGGGTCGTCGACGGCGTGATAGGCTCGACCCACGTCGAGTGACCACTCGAAGATACGCTCTTTGACGGCCGACTCGCTGGCCTGTGTTCGGATTGCGTCGTACAGTTTCTCGTAGACCCGGGGGACGCTCGTCCCGAGCGTCGGACGGACGAGTTGGAAGTCTTCGCGGAGCGTGTCGGGACTCTCGGCGTAGGCGACGGTGGCCCCGGCGGCGAACATGAGAAAGTGACCCGCCAGACGCTCGAAGACGTGCGCGAGCGGGAGGAACGACAGCGTCGTCGATCCGGCGTCGATGACGGGTGTGTCGCCCTTGTCCGGGCGGGGCCCGAAGCGCCGGTAGCACTGGTTCACGTTGGCTCGGAAGTTCCAGTGGGTGAGTTCGACGCCCTTCGGTCGTCCCGTGGTCCCGGAGGTGTAGATGAGGCTCGCCAGGTCCTCCGGGTCGCGCTCGTCGAGTAACGCCTCGAACTCGTCGGGGCCGGACGCATCGGCCCCGCGGGCGTACACGTCCGCCAGCGAGAACACGTCGTCGCGCCCGTCGTACTGGTCGCCGCCGTCGATGACGACGAAGAAATCCAGGTCGAGGTCCGACTCGACCTGAAACACGCGTTCGAGGAGTCGCTCGTTCTCGACGACGACGCCGCGCGCACCGGGGTCGGAGAGGAGATACCGCACCTGTCGCGGCGACGAGGAGGTGTAGACGGTGGTGACGACGGCCCCGGCCGACAACAGCGCGAAGTCGGTCTGGGCCCACTCCATCCGCGTCGACGAGAAGAGACCGATGCGGTCACCCGACGCGACGCCGAGGTCGCGAAAGCCCGCCGCGAGCGTTCGGACGATGTCTCCCATCGCTTCGTAGGTGAGGTCTGCAAACTCACCCGGTGGTGCCGCGTCCAGCACTCCCGAGGAGGTGAGCGACCGGTCGTAGACGCCGCCTTTGTACCGCTGTGCGACTCGATCCGCGTTGCGCTCCACGCTCTGGTCGAATAGCCGTGGAATCGTCGTTCGACCGATGACCGGGGACTCGAACTGCCGTTCCGCCTCGCGCCAGTCCATACGAGACACGTGGTGGTTGGCGATGTTAAATGATGTTCATCCTGGCGTTCGAACACCATCGACTACGGGAATCACTCTTCGGCCAGTTGCTTCGCGACGTAATCGAGGTACGCGAGAACGCCTCGGGTGTTCATTCGCGCCTCCGCGCGGGCTTTGCGCTCGCCCCACACGTCGGCCGTCTCGGTGTGCTCGACGAAGTGGTCGATGACGGCGTCGTCGTCGTCGAGTTCCGCGCGCTTTTGCCGGACGGCTTCGACCCACTCGACCAGCGTCCGCTTGTACTGCTCCAGCACCGACGAGTCGTAGGGGCGGGGACCGAAGTGGGCGAAGCACAACACCTCCGGGTCGCGGGCGGCGATGGCGTTGACGTCCGCGAGCGCCTGGTCGAGGTCGAACTGCGGCGGCGGACTCGTCTGGTGGATGCGGTCCTCCGAGGGGATGTAGAGTCCCGCCACGTCGGCCGTGAAGACGATGTCGTCGCCGTCGTCGTGGAACACGACCTGATGCGGGGCGTGGCCGGGAGCCTCGACGACCGAGACCGTGCGGTCTCCGAGGTCGATGGTGTCGCCCCCGGTGACCCCCTCGATTCGTTCCTCGGCGACTGGCAGGGGTTCTGCGTAGAACTCCCACTGGTCCTCGACGGCGGCCTTGGTCCCCTCGACCAACCGGGTCGGGTCGACGAGGTGCGGGACGCCGATGTCGTGGGTTCGGACCTCGGCGTTGGGGCAGGCCTCTGCGAGGTAGCCAGCACCGCCGGCGTGGTCGAGGTGGACGTGCGTCACGAGGAGGTACGCGAGGTCTTCGCGAGCGATTTCGAGTTCGTCCATCGCGTCGAGAATCGCGTCGGTGTTGGCTCCGGTTCCCGTGTCGACGACGGCGGGTCGCTCGGCGTCGACGAGATACACCGACCCGTAGCCGGCCACGTCGTACAGGCCAACGTCTACGTAGTACACGTCGTCACAATCTGAGACCGCGTTCACGTCACCGATTGTCATGCACGAAAGGCGGCGGGCGGTGCTGAAAAGCGTTCGGTTGAGAGCGAGGCGGGACAGAGCTGGGCAGGACGAGGAGGGTCAGGAGCGAAACGCCGGTTCGATGGCGTCGAAGCGGTCGACGTCTCCGTCGGCGTCGAAGTCGAGTTGGGTCACCTGTTCGGCGGTGAGCGCGTCGTAGTCGACGAATGCCAGCAAGACGGCGTCGTCGAAATCGGCGTCGTCGAAATCGGCGTCGCCGTCGGCGTCGACGTCCTCACAGAGACCGTCGCCGTCGAGGTCTACGGGTGGGGTGTGCATCGAGTCGACGCAGTACTCGGTGACGACCGGGCGTGGCTCGCTCTGGGTGTCGTCGCCGCACTCGCTGTCAGCGGCGACTGCCGGGGTCGAGAGTGCGGCGACCAGCGCGAATCCGAGGGGGACGACCACGAACGCCGTCGTGAGGCGTGACATTCACTCACTCGGGTACGAACGAGAGAAAAATAAGCGTTCTGCAGACGCCGAAGTTGTGCGAGACGGCACCGAGAGCGCCCCCCAGCGCGGCGTACTCGCAAGGCGATACGATTTTCCACCGTCCCACTGAACCATCGGGAAATGCTCGACAGGCAGTTTCTCAGAGAACACCCGGAGGAGGTCAGAGCAGGCCTCGAAGCCCGCGGGATGGCCGACGAGGTGGACCTCGACCGGATTCTCGACGTCGACGAGGAGTGGCGAGCGCTAAAGAGCGAAGGTGACGACCTGCGCCGCGAACGCAACGAGGTCAGTCGGCGCATCGGCGAACTCAAGCAGGCGGGCGAGGAGGAGGCCGCCCAGGAGGCAATCGAGCGTTCCAGCGACCTCAAGGCCGAAGTCGCGGACGTCGAGTCCCGCGCCGACGACCTCGAATCCGAACTGAAAGCCCTGCTGCTCGAACTGCCGAACGTACCGAACGAGAGCGTCCCCGTCGGTGACGACGAAGCCGACAACGTCGAAATCCGTCGCAGGGGCTTCGACGACCTGCGCGATCTCCCCGAGTCCGTCGTTCCCCACTACGACCTCGGCGAGTCGCTCGACATCATCGACGAGACGCGCGGCGCGAAGACCACCGGGGCGGGGTTTTACTTCCTCAAGGGCGAGGGGGCGATGCTGGAACACGCGCTGATTCAGTTCATGCTCGACGTCCACCGCGAGCAGGGGTACGTCGACCTGTTCCCACCCATCCCGGTGGACTCCGCGTCGATGACGGGTACCGGACAGTTGCCGAAGTTCGCAGACGACGCGTACAAAATCGAGGGCGACGACCTCTGGTTGTGCCCGACGGCCGAGGTGCCGGTGACGAACATGTACGCCGACGAAATCCTGCTCAAAGAGGACCTCCCGCTGAAACATCAGGCCTACACGCCGAACTTCCGGCGCGAGGCGGGCGAACACGGCACCGAAACGAGAGGAATCGTTCGCGTCCACCAGTTCAACAAGGTCGAACTCGTCAACTTCGTCGAACCCGACGAGAGTTACGACCGCCTCGAGACCCTGCTCGGGGAGGCCGAAGAGGTCCTCCGTCGCCTCGAACTGCCGTACCGAATCCTGAACCTCTGTACGGGCGACCTGACGTTCTCGTCGGCGAAGACCTACGACATCGAGGTGTGGGCTCCCGGGACCGAATCCGACGACGCTCCCGAGATGGGTGGACGGTGGCTCGAAGTGTCGAGCGCGTCGAACTTCGAGGCGTTCCAGGCCCGCCGCGCCGGACTCCGGTACCGCCCCGAGCGTCACGAATCGGCCGAGTACCTCCACACCCTCAACGCCTCGGGGACGGCCGTCGGACGGGTGATGGTGGCGATTCTCGAGTACTACCAGAACGACGACGGCACCGTGACGGTGCCGGAAGTGCTCCGGCCGTACATGGGCGGCCGAGAAGTCATCGAGGGCCACGAACCCGTGGGTGAGAGCGCACTCGGGGCTGGCAAGCGAGACTAACAGGGAGGCGCGCTCTCGCTCAACAGGTGTAGGTCGACAGTTCGACGACGCGTCCGTCGACGAGGCGGTGAACGTCGGCGAACCCGAACATGAGACCCCTGTCCGCGTCGAGTAATCGACCCCTAACTACGACTTCTGTCTCCGTCGACTCCCCCGCTTCCGTCGGCTCTCGATAGACGGCGTCGATCTCGTGTGTCGTCTCCGTGTGCGGGCGGTGCTCGCGCATGAACGTCACGAACTCGTCACGACCCTCGAACGTCCGGTCGGGACGGCGCTGGGTGAAACCCTCGTCGAGAACCTCGCTGAGGGCGTCGTAGTCGTGCGCGTCGATAGCCTCGTAGTACGCCCGCACGGTGTCGACGGAGTCCATGCACAACACTCGGACGGGGGGTGCAAGAACGTTCGCCAACGGTCGAGTCGACCCTGGGCGACCCCACCAGGTGGCGGGCGCACTGAGCGACGAGCGCACTGTTTTTGGCGGTGGACCGTCTGCCCCACGTGTGGACCTGCACGTCAGGTACGAGGGCGACGACGACCCCAAGAAGTGCACGGCGAAGAAACTCGCCCGGTTCGGCCTCGCGGAGTTGCACCGCTCGGATCGCGCGACGCCCTACGGCGTGGTACTCAATCCGCACGCCGAGCAGGCGCTGTCGCCCGCCGACCGCGAGAAGGTGGGCGAGACACTCGTCGCGCTGGACTGCTCGTGGGAGTCGGCGAGCGAGGCGCGCTTCTCACTCCCCGGCGAACACCGGGCGCTGCCGTACCTCGTGGCCGCGAATCCGGTCAACTTCGGCCGTCCGCTCCGACTGACGACGGTCGAAGCGCTGGCGGCGGCGCTGGTCATCCTCGGCGACCCCGAGCAGGCCGAGCGAATCCTCTCGAAGTTCCGGTGGGGCGAGACGTTTCTCGAACTCAACGCCGAACCGCTGGAGCGCTACGCCGCGTGCGAGGATTCGACCGAGGTCGTCGCCGTCCAGCGCGAGTACCTCGAACGAGGATAGTGGTCTCGATCGGCGTTCCCCCGGGGGGTCGCGTCCTCGACGGCGCTCGAACTGCGGACGATGGAGTTACCAACGACACCGCCGAGGGACTGCCGACCACGAGTGCGATAGCGGCGACGACGGGGGCCGCCGAGCGAGGGCAGAGCGACGGGGGTCAGTCCTTGACGACGCCGCCGAGTGCCCCGGCGAGTGCGCTGTCGAGGGCAAACAGGACGGTGAGGAACAGGCCAACCAGCAACACGCCCGCTCCGCCGAGTACCGCACCAAGCGGTCCGAGGCCGAAGCCGAGTACCCCACCGAACAACGCGAACACGATCGTGAGGACGATTCCGGTGATCGACCCCGCGACGAGGCCGTGCCACGCGCCGTTTCCGAGGCCACCGCCAGCGAGATAGCCGGCGGCGAATCCACCGAGCAGGCCCGCGCCAATCTGGCCGAGCAGGGGGACAGAGGTACCGACCGCTCCGGTAACGAGGAGGACGACGAACCCGACTGCAACCGCGCGCCAATCAGTCATACTGTTGGAAAGGAAACAACGGAATATAAGTGTGGTGTGCCCCGCGAGAGCGTGCTGAGACGCCGCGGGGAGGCCGGAGGCCGGACTGGTCTTCAGCCGTTCGCCGTCGAGTCGAGCGCGTTGCCGGCGACCAGTTCGACGGGTCGCGCCCGCTGTGGCCCGGTCGATGGCGAATTCGCGAGGGGTCGAGGCGGTCACCGAAATCGATGGCCGACGCGTCGGCGTGACGGTGCGCTCACAGGTGCACTGCGACCACCCCGTGAGTGAACCGGTGAGCGATCGAGACCGCGGCGACAAACGAACGCCCTTATACCTCGCAGGCGTCTACGACGCTTCATGATTTTCGAGAATCTTCCGACGACGCCCTGGTCGGAGGAACTCATCGACAAGGCGTTTTCGCGGGCGGCGCGCTCCGGGCGCTCGAAGCAGGGCCTCGAAGCCCAGCAATCGATGCTCCAGACGGCGTCGAACATCCTGTCTGACAACCTCCAGAACATCGTCACGTCGTGGCCCGACTTCGACTACGTCGACCCGTTCTACCGGGAACTCGCCGACGCAGTCCTCAAGCACCACGTGACCGGGGCCGACCCCGAGGACGGACCGGCAGGCGTCGACGCACTCAGGACCCACCTCTCCGAAGTCGGGTGGGCCAGTCGTCAGGTGGGCGAACTCGCCCGCGAGTACCAGTCGAAGCTCAGAAAGACCGACGTCGACACCGCGAGAAAGCACCGAAAACAGGCGTTCGCCCGGATGGCCGACGTGGTCGAGGAGGTGTCGGAAGACCTGCGCTTCGTCGGGGCCGCCCGCGACGCGCTGAAGACGCTGCCCGACATCCGCCCGGACGAACCGGCGCTCGTCGTCGCCGGCTACCCGAACGTCGGCAAGTCCTCGTTCGTCAACGCGGTCACCCGCGCCAGCAACGAGATAGCCGAGTATCCCTTCACGACGAGGGGCATCCAGATCGGTCACTTCGAGCGAGACCGAATCCGTTATCAGATAATCGACACGCCGGGGCTGCTCGACCGCCCGGAGAGCGAGCGAAACGCGATCGAGCGCCAAGCCGTGAGCGCGCTCGAACACCTCGCCGACGGCGTCCTCTTCGTCCTCGACGCCAGCGGCGACTGCGGCTATCCACTCGACGTGCAACTGGAACTCAGAGACGCCGTCCGAGCGCGGTTCAGCGGCCCCAATTCCGCCGTGGAATCGGAGGGTGACGAGTCCACAGCCGAGTCTCGCTCGGTGCCCGTCCTCACGGTGTGCAACAAGAGCGACCGCTCGACCGACGTGGAGGCCGACCTGTACATGAGCGTCACGGAAGACGAGAACGTCGAGGAAGTCCTCGACGCCGTCGTCGATGCAGTCGGCTACGAACCCGACCTGCCGTCGCGTCCCGAGTAAGGACGCGACGGTCGGGTGGCAAGCGTCGTTCGTCGCCGAGCAGTCGCAGGGGCCTGAAGTAGAAGAATCGTCGGCGGGACCAGGTGGAGAGCCGTCAGCGGGGACCGGAAGAGGAGGCTCACCCAGTGGAACGAATGGGCGTGAACTGCCGCGTTCAACCGGTCGCGTTGTACGTCACTTCGACCTGTGCGGTTACCGTGACCGGGCCCGAGTCGATGCTCGTTCCGGAGTCGCCTGCCGCAGCGGCGGTGAGTTCCGCGCGGTACGGGCGGACGTTCACGTGGCCGGTCGAGACGGACTGGACGCCGACCAGCGAGAGGTTGGTGTTCTCGGCGAGGACGGTCGCGTCGGCGTCGGCGTTGGCCATCGCGGCCGACAGCGCCTCCTCGCGGAGTTGTGATTCTTTTGCCTCAGAGAGGGTGAACTCGACGTTCTGGATGTCGGTTGCGCCGTTCTCGACCGAGAGTTCGATGAGTTCGCCGACTCGGTCGACGTCGCCGAGGTCGATGGAGAACGCGTGAATCGCGCGATACTCGGTGACGCCCTGGCGGTCGCGCGACTCGCGAGTCTGTCGGATGTCGTAGTACCGTGTGGTCACGTTATCGTCGTCGATTCCGGCGTCGGTGAGCGCCGAGCGGAAGGTCGATACGTTGCCAGCGAGTCGCTGGCGCGCCGCCTCAGCGGAGTCGGCGGTCGTTTGCACCGCGACGTGGAGCACCGCACGATCCGGGGCCGCCGTCGCCTCACCGCTGGTGGCGACGGTGACGGATCGGTCGTCGCCGTGGGAGGACGCCGTGGCGGCAGTAGGTCCGGCGTCGTCGGTCGATGCACCGTCAGTTGGGCCGGGAGTCGTGGTAGCCAATCCCCCGACACAGCCTGCGGCGACCACCACGAGGGCGACCGCGAGACCAGCGAGGGACTGTTTGGAACCGAACATGGCGTCCGATGCAACGACCAGAGATGACAAATGAACGTCGTAAGCACAAAGAGTCGTTTGACTAATTGGTTGCGGCGACTGTTACGGCACTCAAGCCGCCGTGTAGGTGACTGAGACCGTCGCGGAGACGGTCACCGGACCGGGTTCGAGGACGGTTCTCGACTGTCCGGCCGCGGCGTCCTCGGCGGTCGTCGTCGGGACGGGACCGAAGTCTCCGCCGGTCGAAGCCGAATGGACGCCCGTCACCGAGAGATCGGACGCGGCGGCGATGGTGTCGGCGTCGGCGCGAGCGCTCTCGACGGCGGTCGTCAGCGCTTCCGCGCGAAGTTGGGCGCGAGTCTCGTCGGACAGCGTGAACTGGAGGCCGTCGACGCGGTCTGCGCCGTTGCCGACCGTCAGGTCGACGATGTCGCCCGCCTGGTCGGGGTCGACCTCGATTTTGAAAGCGTGTTCGGCGACGTAGCCGACGAGTTCGCGCCGGTCGCCGCTGAAGTCGTACTCGGGGGAGACACGGAACGAGGCGGTCGTGACGGCTTCGTCGGAGACGTTCGCGCCACGGAGGGCCGCGCGCATACGGTCTACGTCTCCGGCAACCCGTGCGCGGGCGGCGTCGGCGGTGTCTGTGCGGTCAGTCACGGAGACGGACACGACCGCGAGGTCGGCGTCGGCGGTCGCCTCACCCGTCCCAGTCACGGAGATCGTCGGGCCGTCGACGCTGTCACCGTAGGTGACGATGGGGTCGCCTCCGGTGTCATCGAGGGAACTCGTGCTCGAATCTGTCATCTGAAAGGGTGTGAGACAACCCGAAAGCAACAGCAGGGCGGCAACTGCGAGGGGAATGTATCTGGACTGCATCGGAGAACGTACGTCAGAGAAGCTATTCAACGCGCGCTAAGCACAAATGGCGGTTGCACATATGACGGGGGCGTACACGCTCGACGAACGCAAGCCCGAAGAGGCGGGTGTGCTTGCCTCGCCACCCGGTTGGTCCTGGACGACGTAGCGAACCGACGGGCGGGTATCGGCCGAGAGCCCGCAGTTACTCCGGCGAGAGCCGACGTAAAATCGGTATCTCGTTCAGCCGTTCTGAGGGGAGCGCGTCCCAGGCGATACCGGTCGGGCGGTCGTACTGCGTCTCGGTGTGGACGACTCGCTCGGGCGTCGCCACGAGGTCCAGCGGCACGTCGTGGGGGCGGACTGGAACCTCCTCGTCGACGAGTTGTAACTCGTGGACCGTCGTCGCGACCGTGGTGTCGTCGCCGACGAGACCGAGTTCCACGAGGACGCCCCACTCCAGGTCGCTGTATCCCTCACCCTTGCCGACGCGGGCACCGGTGGACGTGACGGCGACGCTCCCGGCGACGACGAGGTCGACCGGTCCCATCTCCTCGGGGGCGACCGGACGGCCGAGTTCGTCGGCTCCGCGGATGGTGGTCGCGTGGTCGACGTCGTCGATACGGTCGGGGTCGAGTTCGAGAAACGGCTTCTCGGCTCGGAGACGCGGGACGGCCACGTAGACGGTTTTGCTGGCCACCAGCGCTCGACGCCTGACGGCCCGTTGCGGGGCGTCGGGATTACACTTGAGACGGTCGGCCGCCGCCCACACCGGCAGGTCGGCGAGGCGGGCGGCGGCGTCGGACGCACCCGCGAAGTTGGGAATGCGTCCGTGGGGTGGAAACGGAAACCGTGCGTCGCCGCTGTCGTTCAACGCGTCCCACGTCCGCTCCCGAAGCCCCTGCTTGTCGCTCATCTGCCGGAGGATGTCGACTGCGGAGTAAAAACGCTCGGGCCGAGCGACCGACACCGTCTCGGGAGCCTTATGCCGGCGACTGCCGAACGTACCTCATGTTCGAAAATCGCCCGGATCGCGCGGAAATCGTTCTCGTCGGGCGGTCGAACGTCGGGAAATCCACCCTGATGCGCGAGCTGACCGGTCACGACGTGAGTACGGGACGGAGACCGGGAGTGACCAAGCAGCCGAACCACTTCGACTGGACTTCCGAGAAGTTCATGTTCACCGACCTCCCGGGTTTCGGGTTCATGTCCGGCGTTCCGGAGGAGCGACGAGAAGAGATCAAGGCGGACATCGTCCAGTACATCGAGGCGAACGCCGACGACATCCTCGCGGCGGTGCTTGTCGTCGACGGAAAGAGCGTCGTCGACATCATCGACCGACACACGACCGACGAGGAGATACCGCACGACGTGGAGATGTTTCACTTTCTCAGCGAACTCGGCATTCCGACCGTCGTCGCGGTCAACAAGATGGACAAGGTCGACGACGAGGACCAGCGGTTGAACGACCTGTGTGACCGCCTCGGTCTGCTCCCGCCGTGGCAGCAGTGGAACGACATCGTCGCCCCAATCAGCGCCAAACGCGGCAACGTCGAGGCGCTGAAAGAGGCCCTTCGGACGTTCCTCCACGAGCAGAAGCGCGACGACCTGCTGAAGTTCGTTCGGTGACCCCGGCGAGAGTCGGTCGTCGAGCAGGAGGTTCAAGTACGAACGGGCGGCCAGACCGCCCGTGTCCGACTGACCCATCGCGTCGTGAGTCGCGTACCCGGTACCTCACGTCGCGCACTCGTCACCACGGGACCACCCGGCACCACCCACGGTGCCGGGGACATCCGCAGTACCGGGGGTGTTCGCCATTCGAATCCCGTTCTCAGACGACTCGATTCACCATCTCCTCGTCGGTCTCGACACGGAGAACGTTCTTCCGGACGAGGTCCGCGATGTCGTGGGAGTAATCGCGCGTCATGGCCGCGCTGTGCGGCGTGACGACGACATCGTCCATGTCCCAGAGCGGCGACGATTCGGGCAGGGGTTCGACCTCGAAGACGTCGAGAGCCGCCCCCGCAATCGTGCCGTCGTCGAGTTCCTCGACCAGTGCGCCTTCGTCCACGACTGCGCCGCGCGAGACGTTGACCAGGTACGCGTCGTCGCGCATAGCAGTCAGTTCAGCGGTCCCGACGAATCCCCGCGTCTCGTCCGTCAGCGGGACCGCGAGCGCGACGAAGTCAGCGTCCGCGATGGCGGTACGACGGTCCTCAACCGGAAACACCCGCTCGACACCGGAGACCGGTTCGGCCGTCCGCTTGACCCCCGTGACCGACATTCCGAGGGCGGTAGCGCGTTCGACGATGCCCACCGCGGGCGTCCCGAGCCCGACGACGCAGACGGTACGACCAGTGAGCGTGAACGGTCGGTCCTACGGAAGGTCGGTCCACTCGTGTGCCGGTTGGGCAACCGCGTAGCAATGCAAGCCACGGGCGAGCATGAGCATGAATCCGGCGACGGTCTCGCCGACGCTGTCGGCGTGGATGCCGGTACTGTTGGTGAGACGAATCCCCCGTTCGGCGACGGCGTCGAGTGGGAATCGGTCGACGCCCGCCTGTATCGAGTGAATCCATCGAAGGTCAGAGGAGAGGAAGGCGTCGATGTGTTCGAAGGTGACGACGGCGTCGACTCCGGCGAGGTCATCGTCGACGACGACCACCCGTCGGTCGAGGTCCGCCAACGACTCGACCAGTCGCTCGGGGGAAACACCGCCTCGACAGACCGGTGAACGCCGATGGATTCGAGGTCCATGTGGGGCCGTTTCGCGGCCACGAAATTGAATCTTCGCTGGGCGTGGTCGACACCGCCGATTGATACGACTACGAGAAGCCCGATTGGTACGACGTCGCGGTATGAAGTGGTGGCTCGGGAGAATGCCTCGTCACAAGGGGCTCGGTGGGGGTAACTGTCTTCACTGCCACCAGTCGATAGTCGGCGCTCTAGTGTGAAGAATCCACGCTTCTGCGTCCGATGCTGTCGACCCACCCCCGGAGGAGTGCGTCGGTCCTCACCCCCGCGGCATCCGAAACGTCAACAGGATGACGACGACCATAATCGCGGCGAGCGCGACGTAGCCCTCGTCGAAATATCCGCGGTCGGCGAGGAGTCCGAAGAGGACTGGACCGACAGAACCGAGGGTCGCGGCAGTGGTTCGAATCGCGCCCAGTCCGGTCCCGCGCATCTCCGCCGGAAACGAATCAGAGAGGTACGATTGCGTGATAGCCCCGGTGCCGAGCATCGTACTCACGAGCGCGGTGACGGCGGCGAGCGGCCAGAAGCCCTCGGCGAACGGAAGGAGGACGAGTCCAGCGACCGGACCGACGAGGACGACGATGAGGGTCGCGCGCATCCCGAGTCGGTCGTAGGCAGCACCGGAGAGCGGTTTGACGAGGACGCCGAAGGCGAAGAACAGGCCAAACAGCACGCCAGCGGCCGACGACGATAGCCCCTTCACCTCGACGAGATACGTCGGGTAAAACCCCGAGAACGACTGCCAGATGAAGATGAATAGAAAGAGGATGAGAGCCATGAGAATCATCGTGGGGCGGCGAAGTTCTGCGAGCACGTATCTGGCACTCTCCATCGAGAGTGCGTCAACAGCGCTGTCGTTCGACGGCTTGTCCGGAAGCGTCACCCAGAGCGAGAGGCCGACGAGGCCGAACAGCGGAATCACGAAGCTCAGTCCGACTTGCCAGGCAATCGCCACGGCGAGGACGCTGGCTACGGGGGGCAGGACGGTCTGGCCGAGGTCACCCGTGGCCATCGTCACACCGAGGGCGCTCCCGATACGGTCGGGATAGATGTCCGAGAGCGCCGTGATTCGGGCGATGGGATACAGTGATAGCGCCAGCCCGACCAGACCCGTCGCGGTGAACAGAACGACTGGCGTCGACGCGGTGACGACGAAGACGAGCGCGAGAGCGACCAGAATCGTGCTGGCGGTCATGACCTTGCGCTCGCTGTGCCGGTCGGCCAGAATGCCGCCCGGAAGTTGACCGAGTGCCGCCCCGAGCCACAGAATCGTCATCAGCAACCCGGCGGCAGTGAGACTGAGATCGAACTCGGTTCGAAAGTACGGAAGTAAGACGGGGTAAATCATCCGCGTGCCGATGAGCATGCCCCAGCCGACGGCAATCGGGACGAGCAGTTTCCCCTTGCCACCTCCCAACAGCGCTCTCGCCTCCTGTCGGAGCGATGCGAACACCTTCATGGAACAATCCGATGATAGTGCGAGGACAGGACTCAAAAACCGTTTGTATCGCGTTCGAAACCGCCCGAATCTCACGTGGGGTCGACGCCAAATGTCAC
>JBNJGG010000019.1:22798-26086 GCA_051747545.1 Halobacteriota archaeon
GACTGGTCAGTACGCTCACTCGGTCGAACGGTCCCACTCGGCGAGCGCCCGCAGCTCGTCTGCCGTGGTCACGACGTCGACGTCGCTGAAGAGCCCAGCCTCCGTGACGACGCCGGTGACGAGGTCCGTGGGCGTCCGGTCGAAGAGCGGGTTCAACAGGTCGAGTGCCACCGCCTCGTCACCGGGGGTCAGCGTCTCGGGCGGTGCCGTCTCGACGACCATCGTCTCGTCGTGCCGAATTTTGTCGCGCGCGGCGACGACGTACATCGGAACGCCTTCGCGTGCGGCGGCCAGCCCCAGCGTTCGGGTGCCGACCTTGTTGACGACGCTCCCGTCGGCGAGAATCGCGTCCGCACCGACGAGCACCACGTCGGCGTCGATGACGGCCGTCGAGACAGCGGCGTCGGTCGTCAGCGTCACGTCGAGACCGGCCACCACGAGGTCGCCGGCGGTGTCGACGCCCTCGCCACCCGGTCGGGACTCGGTGACGACGACCGGTGACTGTGACTTCTTGAGCGCGTCGAGAACCGTCCCGGAGCGCGAGAGCGTGAGGACCGTCCCGTCGAGGAACGCAACTGCGTGTTCGGCAGCGAGTTCGTCGGCTGTGAAGGCCGCGTCGATCGCTTCGATCGCGTGCGCGAGAACGGCGTCGGGCGTCCGGTCGGACGCGGCCATCACACGGTTGATTCGGTTGCTCACGGCCGCCATACTCGGGCGAGCCTCTCGCAAGCGGCGGGCCACCCCTGCGACGGTCTCCCAGTCGTCTGCGACGGCGGCGGCGTCGCGCAGAACTTCGAGTGCCGTAATCGAAATCGCCGCAGAGCCGTGTTCGGTGTCCTCGCACACGTCCGCCACGGTCGGTGCGACCCGCTCGTAGGCGTCCCAGAGCCCCGGAACCGTCTCTCGCGCTCGTATCACAGTCGGTGGTGCCCAGTCGATCGCCGCAAGTTCTTCGTTCGGTTCCACGTCGCGGGTGTCCACGTCGAAGAGGAAGGGGTGGACTTCCCACGTCCGAGTGCCGTCGACCACGGTGAGCGGGTCACCCGCGCGGACGAGGTGCGTCGTTTCGAGGCCGGTCTCCTCTCGGACTTCGCGCCGAGCGTCGGCGAGCGCGTCGGCGGGGTCGCCTTCGACGTAACCGGAGACGCCCCCCCAGTGCTGGGGATAGGTTCCGACCGAGTCACTCCGACGAACGAGGAGTATCTCGCCGCGATTCCGGAGGAACGCGGTCACGACGTGATCCATACGAGAGAGACGTGTCCGGACACAACGACTCTTTGGGTCGCGTCGGTGCGACTCTTGGGGTCGCGCCGGTGGTCGACGACGCTTGGGGCGCACTATGTTCGACGGCAGATCTCTGCCGTCGTCGCTACCGGCCGCATTATCCAGCAACGGCGGGCTTTTTAACCGTCGTCGCAAGCGACGGACATGGAACTGTTCGCCGTCCCGGACCTGCCGGAAGTGCGGCCCGGGGACGATATCGCGGCGCTGGTCTCCGAGCGCGCCGACCTTCGACCGGACGATGTCGTCTGCGTGGCGAGTACGGTCGTCTCGAAAGCCGAGGGGAGACTCGCGACGCTCGACGACTTCCCCGCCGGCCCGCGCGCCCGCGAGGTCGCGGCCAATCTCGAATCGCTGACCGGCGAGACGAAGGACCCGCGCTTCGCACAGGCGGTGCTCGAAGAGAGTACGGAACTGCTCACCGAGTCGCCCTTCCTCCTGACTGAGACGCGATTCGGCCACGTCTGCGTCAACGCCGGTATCGACCGCTCGAACACCGGCGGTGCCGACCTGTTGTTGCTGCCGAAACGACCGAGCGAGAGTGCCGCACGCATCCGCGAGGGCCTCACAGCCGAGCGCGTCGTCGTCACCGACACGTGCGGGCGACCGTTCCGTCACGGCCAGCGGGGCGTCGCCATCGGGTGGGCGGGGATGTCCGCCAGCCGCGACTGGCGCGGCGAGACCGACCGCGACGGGCGCGAACTCGGCGTGACCGTCCAGAGCGTCGTCGACGAACTCGCGGCGGCGGCGAATCTCGTGGCCGGCGAGGGGGACGGCGGAACGCCCGTGGTGGTCGTCCGCGACTTCGACTTCGGCGACCACGAGGGAAGCGACACCCTGTTCCGCGACGTGGAGACGGACGTCGTCAGGGCGGCGCTCCGGGGGTGGTCGTATGCTCGGGATTGAACTGACGCCCGAACACCCGGTCGAGCGAGTGGTCGACCTCGGCCGGAAGGCCGAAGACGCGGGTTGTGACGCGGTGTTCGTCAGTTGCCACTACAACAACCGCGACCCCCTCGCCGTCCTCGCGCGACTCGCCGACGCGACGGAGACCGTGGTCCTCGGGCCGGGCGTGGTGAACCCGCTGGAGACGCATCCGGTGACGCTCGCCTCGAAACTCGCAACGCTCGACGAGGTTAGCGAGGGACGCGCCGTCTTCGGTATCGGGCCGGGTGACCCATCGACGCTCCGAAACCTCGGTCTCGAAGACGGGCGGGGGCTACGACCGGTGCTGGAGGCGTTCACCGTCGCCCGACGCCTCTGGGCGGGCGAGCGCGTCACGCACGACGGGACGTTCGTCGCCCGCGACGCGGGATTGAACTACGAACCGGCCGGGGAAATCCCGGTGTACGTCGGTGGCGAGGGGCCGCACATGTGCCGAATGGCCGCCAAACACGCCGACGGACTCCTGTTCAACGGCTCGCACCCCGACGACCTCGCGTGGGCGCGAGAGCAGGTCGCGGTCGGCCTCGACGACCGCCCCGACGAGCGCGGCGAGTTCGACCTCGCGGCCTACGCCAGCGTGAGTGTCGCCGCCGACGGCGACGAGGCCCGCGAGGCCGCTCGTCCGCCCGTGGCGTTCATCACCGCCGGGGCGGCCCCACCGGTGCTCGGACGACACGGAATCGACGCCGACCGTGCGAGCGAAATCGGCGACCGCATCAGCGCGGGCGAGTTCTCGGAGGCATTCGGTCTCGTCACGCCGACGATGGTCGAGGCGTTCTGCATGGCCGGAACCGTCGACACCGTCGCCGAGCGGATGGCCGCGGTGCTGGAGCACGCGGACAGCGTCGTCGTCGGGTCGCCGCTGGGACCCGACCTCGAAGAAGCGGTTAGCCTTGCTGGGGCGGCGCACGACCGAGCGACCCGCCGGTGAGACCGAAGAGGCTGGCGAGTGCGCCGAGTGTCAGGTAGGCGAAGAAGGCGAGCGACCCCGTCGTCAGTGCGGCACCGACCGCGAAGGAAATGAACGAGAGTGGGTCGCTGAGCGCGACGTTGGTGATGAAG
>JBNJGG010000020.1:0-25340 GCA_051747545.1 Halobacteriota archaeon
CGCCTTTCGTTCTAGTTACGTCACTTCTCGTCATTCGTTCTAGTTACGACACTTCTCGCCGTTCGTCCTTGTTACGCCACTCCTCGTCTTTCGTTTGGGTTGCGTCACTCGATTTCACCGCTTTCGAACTCGTCACCGTGAGGATGCCAGCTCTCGGTCAGGGTCCCCGAGTAAACGTTACCGCGCGAGAATCACTTACCAGTAAGGTATCGGTCCCATGCTGAATCGGAGAGAAGGTTGTTCGAGGCAGGAACACTGCCCGAATCACTCATGACACACTGTACATACTGCAACACGTTCGTCTCACACGATTTCGTCCGCGTGTTCGGCGACGAGAGCGGGCGCGTGCTGGCGTGCCCGAACTGTGCGGCCAAAGCCGGAATCTCGGAGACGATTGCCGAGCGAAAGGCCGGCGCGTGACCCCCCAGCATCCGTCCTCGGGCAACTGGTGTTGGTACCACCCCAGGCCGCCACCCCTCGACGGGGGGTCGTCGAGTGACGATTCAAGGACGCCAATCCACCGCTTCGCCGAGCGCTGAACGCGCACCCGTCGAGTACCGGCCCGGGGCTAAACTGAACCGGCTCGGGGCTGAACTGGATGGCCCGAAAAAGCTCCTGTGAAAGACACCGTAATAGAACGATTGAAGGATGGCACCTCGATACTATACGTATGACTGGACCGAATCCATTCGGAGCCATTCGCGAGTTCGACTTCGACGGAACGACGTACAGGATGGCGGATCTCACCGCCCTCGAGGACGAGGGGCTCTGTGACCTGTCGCGTCTCCCGGTGAGCGTACGAATTCTCCTCGAATCCGTCCTCAGACACG
Source organism: Halobacteriota archaeon (assembly GCA_051747545.1). Lineage (GTDB taxonomy): Archaea > Halobacteriota > Halobacteria > Halobacteriales > Haloferacaceae > JBNJGG01. The sequence goes on from JBNJGG010000020.1 coordinate 831, forward strand.
TCGACGGCGAGAACATCACCGAAGACGACGTTCGAAACGCCGCTTCGTGGGAACCCGACGTTCCGAGCGTCGAGGTCCCGTTCACGCCCTCGCGCGTGGTACTCCAGGACCTCACTGGCGTCCCCGCCGTCGTCGACCTCGCGGCGTTGCGCTCTGCGGTCGACCGTGCCGGCGAGGACCCGACGCTCGTCGAACCGGAGGTGCCGTGTGACCTCGTCATCGACCACAGCGTGCAGGTCGACTTCTTCGGCTCGCCGGACGCCTACGAGCGGAACGTCGAACTGGAGTACGAACGAAACGCAGAGCGCTATCGCGCGCTCAAGTGGGCCCAGCAGGCGTTCGAGGACTTCCAGGTCGTCCCGCCGGGAACGGGGATCGTCCACCAGGTGAACCTCGAACACCTCGGACAGGTCGTACACGCCCGCGAGCGCGACGGAGAGCAGTGGCTCCTGCCCGACACGCTGGTCGGTACCGACAGCCACACGCCAATGATTGGCGGTATCGGCGTCGTCGGGTGGGGAGTCGGCGGCATCGAGGCCGAAGCGGCGATGCTCGGGCAACCAATCACGATGAAACTCCCCGAGGTCGTCGGCGTCCGCCTCACCGGCGAGTTGCCGGACGGTGCGACCGCGACCGACCTGGTCCTCCACATCACCCAGCACCTCCGAGAAGTCGGCGTCGTCGATCGATTCGTCGAGTTCTTCGGCCCGGGCGTCTCGACGCTCACCGTGCCAGACCGCGCCACCATCGCGAACATGGCACCCGAACAGGGGTCGACTATCAGCATGTTCCCCGCCGACGAGGCGACGCTCGACTACCTCGAACTCACCGGGCGCGACCCCGAACACATCGAACTGGTGCGGGAGTATCTCGACGCACAGGGCCTCTTCGGCGAACACGAACCCGAGTACACCGAGACGGTCGAAATCGACCTCTCGACGGTCACCCCGAGCCTCGCGGGGCCGAAGCGACCACAGGACCGCGTCGACCTGACCGACATGGGGACACACTTCCACGACCTCATCGACGGTGAGTTCGACGCGGAGGCGACCGACGAACTCGAAAAACGAGTCACCGTCGACATCGACGGCACGGAGACCGAAATCGGTCACGGAAGCGTCGTCGTCAGCGCCATCACGAGCTGTACTAACACCTCGAATCCGTCGGTGATGATCGCCGCCGGTCTGCTGGCCCGTAACGCCGTCGAGAAGGGCCTCGACGTGCCCGAGTACGTCAAGACCAGTCTCGCACCGGGGAGTCGAGTCGTCACCGAGTACCTCGAGGCGGCCGGGCTCATGCCGTATCTCGAAGACCTCGGGTACAACGTCGTCGGGTACGGCTGTACGACGTGTATCGGCAACGCCGGTCCGCTCCCGGAGCCAATCGAGGCCGCCATCGACGAGAACGACCTCTGGACCTCGAGCGTGCTCAGCGGGAATCGTAACTTCGAGGCCCGCATCCACCCGAAGATTCGGACCAACTATCTCGCGAGCCCGCCGCTGGTAGTCGCCTACGCTCTCGCCGGGCGCGTCGACATCGACCTCGATACCGAAGCGCTCGGAACCGACGAGAACGGCGACCCGGTCTATCTCGCAGACATCTGGCCGGGTACTGACGAGATTCACGAGACCATCCACGGGAGCGTCGACCCCTCGATGTTCGAGGAGAAGTACGCCGAGGTCTTCGCGGGCGACGAGCGGTGGGAGGCCCTCGAAGCACCCTCCGGTGACGTCTACGAGTGGTCCGAGGAGTCGACGTACATCCGCGAACCGCCGTTCTTCAAGGACTTCCCGCTGGAGCGACCCGGCGTGGACGACATCGAGGCAGCGCGGTCGCTCATGCTGCTGGGCGACACCGTGACCACCGACCACATCAGTCCGGCGGGACCGTTCGGTTCGGACCTGCCGGCCGGCCAGTGGCTTCTCGACCGCGGCGTCGAGCCACACGAGTTCAACACGTACGGTTCGCGTCGCGGCAATCACGAGGTGATGATGCGGGGCACCTTCGCCAACGTTCGCATCGAGAACCAGATGCTCGACGACGCGGAGGGCGGCTACACGATTCACTGGCCGACAGGCGAAGAGACCACCGTCTTCGAGGCCAGCCAGCGGTACCGCGACGACGAGACGCCGCTGGTGGTTCTGGCGGGCGAGGAGTTCGGCACCGGGTCGAGTCGGGACTGGGCGGCCAAGGGGACCGACCTGCTGGGCGTGAAGGCGACGATCGCCGAGAGTTACGAGCGCATCTTCCGCGACAACCTCGTCGGCATGGGCGTCCTCCCGCTCCAGTTCTCGGATGGCGACTCGTGGGAGTCGCTCGACCTCGACGGGTCGGAGTACTTCGACATCCACGGCCTCGAAGACGGCCTCGACGTGAACGACGACCTGACCGTCGTCGCCGAGCGTGAAGACGGGTCGACCGTCGAGTTCCCCGTGACCGCGCAGGTGGGGACCCCCGCGGCGGTTCGCTACGTCGAGAACGGCGGCATCCTCCACTACGTCCTCCGGCGGTTGCTGACCGAGGCCTGATCGTCTGCGTCGTCACCGCCGACTCCGATGGATTTAGGTGCGACGGCGCGACGATACGTTCTGACTACTGAAATGACAGGGTATTCGACAGGTGTGGCGACGGAGGGAGAGCGTGGACAGTAGCCGAAGCGTCGGCCAGACTGCCGTCGTGGTCGTGGCCACGCTGGTGCTGACGAGCGTCCTCGCCGGCACTGTCGTGGCGGGTGACGCGACGAACGCGGAACCGACCGCTGAGGGAACCACGGTCTCTGTCACCGACTCGACGGTAGCTCCGGGGGAGAACGCGACGGTGGACGTGGTCCTCGATGCGACGCCGAACGGATTGCGGAAGTACAATCTAACCGTCTCGCTGGCTGATGGAACCGTTGCCAACGTCGACGGTGCCACTGGGCAGGCTATCGGCGGCAACCAGTTCGCCGTACGGTCACAGACCAGCGACTCGATTACGTTCCGAGCGGCCGACCTCTCGAACAGTGTTCAGGCCGGTTCGGACGAGGTCACGCTCGCGACCGTCACCCTCGATAACACCTCGCTCGGCAGTACCGACATCGACGTGACAGTCCACGAGATGACCGACGAGCAGGACCAGCAGATGAACCCCACGTCCGAGGCGGGGACGCTCACCGTCGCCGCCGACGGGGAAACGACGGTCGACGTCGTTCTCGACGGGGCTCCGTCCGGCCTCCAGCGGTACAACGTCAGCCTCACCGGCAACGGTGCCCCCATCACGGCGGTGGAGAGCGGTATCATCGGCGGAGCGTCCTTCGAAGTCGTCGACGGTGGCGTTGGCTCGCCCCACGTGTCGGCCAGAGGCGCAGACCTCGGTGGACAGGTCGGTAGCTTCTCGGGCGAGAAGACGCTCTACACGGCGACGTTCGCCGGGAACCTCTCTGCGTCCGACCTGTCGGTGCAGACCACGGCGCTGACAGACGACAACAGCGACCCGATGGCAGATTCTCGCGTCCGTCTCCGCGTTCAGAGCGACTCGCTCTTCGAGAAACCCATCCCGGGTACCGGCGCGAGTGGACCGCCGACCGACACCGACGGTGACGGGAAGTACGACGACGTCAACGGCGACGGGCGGGCGACGTTCGCGGACGCCATCGCGCTGGCCTTCATCGACAGCAGTACTCTCTCCGCGCGGCAGACCGCCGCACTCGACTTCGACGGCGACGGGACTCTCGACTTCGCCGACGCCATCTCGCTCGCCTTCAGCGTCTAAGGTGACGAGACGAGCGATTCGGTGAGAGCGTCTTCGTCGTCGGCCCGAGCCGATCGCTCAACAATCGTCTCCTGCTGGCGATGAAGGAACCGCCGCCGAGTCTCGCCGTGGACGGACTGTCGTACGTCGCACCCTCGTGGGGTCGGATTCCGGACCTCGTCGTCGGGGTCGTGGGCCTTCCCACACTCGTCGTCTGGGGACTGTTGGAGCCCCGGTAGGCGGAGATTCGGCGTCGATTGCTCGGGTCACTCTTCACGCGCAGACGAGAGCCGAGGGCGCTCGACGCTCCTCACCACTGCCACCGGTGGCCACGACGCTCACATTCTGCTCTCGAGAGAGCGCTTTACGTCCGGGGCCGCGTGTTTGACCGTATGAATCGCGAACTGCTCGGCACTGACAAGCCAGTCATCGGCATGGTTCACCTCCCACCGCTTCCGGGGGCACCGGGGTACGATGGCGACCGCACCGCCATCCGACGGCGGGCCAGACGCGACGCCGAGACACTCGTCGATGGGGGCGTCGACGGGCTCATCGTCGAGAACTTCGGCGACGTTCCGTACTACCCCGACGAGGTGCCACCGCACGTCGTCGCCGAGATGACGACGGTCGCTTCGGAGGTGCTCGACCACGTCCCGTGTCCCGTCGGTGTCAACGTTCTCAGAAACGATGCCGAGGCGTCGCTGGCGATAGCCGCCGCGACCGGCGCGGCCTTCGTTCGAGTGAACGTTCACACGGGCGCGAGAGTCACCGACCAGGGAATCGTCGAGGGGTGGGCACACGAGACGCTTCGGCTCCGAGACAGACTCGGCGCGGAGGTGCGGATTCTCGCAGACGTCGAGGTGAAACACTCGACACCACTCGGTGAAGCGGACGTGCGCAGCGAGACCACCGACGTCGTCGAGCGGGGGCTCGCCGACGGAGTCGTCGTCTCCGGGCGCGGGACCGGTGAGGCAACCGACAGGGCGCAACTGGCCACCGTTGCCGAGCGCGCCCAGGCTCTCGGTGTGCCAGTATACGCCGGCAGTGGCGTGACCGCCCAAACCGTGGCCGACGTGCTTTCGGTCGCGGACGGCGTCATCGTCGGGAGCGCCCTCAAAGACGGTGGCGACCCGATGGCTCCGGTGAACCTTGACCGGGTGAGGTCGTTCGTCGAAGCCGCGAACGAAGCCACCAGTTCGGGCGACTGCGGGTGCCGGTGAGTACCACCGAACCGGTTCACCCTCGGGACAGTGGACTCAGGCGAACTCCGTTTCGACGAGTTCGACGGCTTCGCGTATCGCGCCGACCGAACCGAGATAGCCCGCACCGACGCTGGCTTTCATCGCTTTGGCGGCGGCCCCCGTCAACACCGTCGCGCCGATTTGAGCGACTGCGCCGTCTCCCACGGAGACGATCCACCCCGGAACCTCGAAGCGGTACTTCTCGGGATGGGGTCGGAAGTCGACGTCGCCGTCGCTGTCTGCTCGAACGAGGCGGAGGACGTTCGTCGCGACGACTTTCGACTCCCGAATAGCCGCCGAGGCGCTGGCCGGAACAGCCTCACCGTCGGCGTCGACGATTCGGGCCGCGTCGCCGAGGACGAACGTCGAATCACCGAACTTCAGGTCGCTACGAACGATGGGGCGCTCACCGCCCATGGCCGGGGAGCCAGCGATGCCGCCGGTCCAAACCAACTGGTCGTACGAGAGGTCTTCGGCGTCGAGTTCGAGCGTTTCTTCGGTGGCCCGCTGGACTGCGGCCCCGGTCCAGATGTCGACGTTCCGCGCTTCCAGTTCCGAGCGGACTGCCGCCTGAAAGTTCGACGGGAACGTGGGCGCGACGTTCGACAGCTGTTCGAGCAAGCGGATACGAACGCGGTCTGTGGCGTCAAGTTCGCGGGCGAGCGCGGCCAGTTCACCTGCGACCTGAATCCCGGAGAGTCCAGCGCCGCCGACGACCACGGTGCCGCCAGATTCACAGAGGGCGAGAAAGTCCCGGCGAATGCGCTCGGCGTCGCGGAGGCGCTTGAGTGGGGTGCCGTACGCTTCTACCCCGGGGAGGTCGTGATACGCCGTCTCGGCTCCGAGACAGACCGCCCCATAGTCGTACTCGAGCTTCTCACCGGATGCCCGCGTGACCCGTTGGTCGCCCACGTCGACGTCGACGACCCGGTCTTGGCGGACGTCGGCCCACTGGAGAACCTCGGTCAACGGGACGGTAATCGCGTCGGCAATCGACGGCCGTCGAATCACCCGGTGGACCTCGTGTTGGACGAGGTGCGTCGTGCGCTCGTCGACGACGACGAGGTCGGTATCCGGGGGGAGGTTCGATTCGAGGCGGCGGGCGAGCGTGAGGCCGGCGTATCCTGCTCCGAGGACGACGACTCGCATGTGTTCGATGAGGGGCCGTAGAACCAAGAGCCTGCGGTTACCCGGGCGTGGGGGTAACCGGTCAGAACAGCGCTTCGCTCGACGGACGTATCGTCGCCGGCCCCCCGACTTCCCACGTCGTCGTCTCGACGCCGCAGTCGGCAACCGCGGATTCGACTCGCGAGAGGAACTCGGTCGTGGTGTTCACGTAGACGCTCGCACCGGTATCGGTCGAGAAGTAGACCGGGACGCCGTCCTCGCGGAGCGCTCGAACCGCGTCGAACACCGCGAGCGTCCGGGGTTGCCAGTAGACCCACCCGGCCGGCCCCGTCATCGTCGTCGCCGCAAGCGAGAGCGAGTCGTGTTCGGCCAGTTCGAACGCGCGGTCGAAGTCGGCGGCGCGAAGGGCGTCGCGCATCTCGGCGATTTGGCCGTGGATGTGCGCCAGTCTCGCCTGAAACATGTGGCTGTCGGCCGCCTCCTCGTGAGCCTGTTCGGTCTCTTTGTACGCGGGGACGAGGCCGCCGACGATGCGTAGTTCCGATTCGAGGTCCGTCTCGAGTCGCTCGGAGCGACAGTCCTCGTCGTTGAGGCCGGTGTACAACTGCGAGAATCCCCCGGTCACCGCCCGTGCGGCCGACGACGACCCTCGACGAGCGATGGCGGATATCTCCGGTCGCGTCAAGTCGAGTCCGGCCGCTTCGACCGTCGCCATCGCGGCCGCCGCGAATCCCGACGACGACGACCCGAATCCGACGTTCGACGGGAAACTGTTCTCACTTTCGAGTCGAACCGCGTCGTCGACGTCGGCGAGCGCTCTGACGTGCGAGACCACGGTGTCGATTCGCTCTGCACCGCGACCCTCGACGCGCTCGCCGTCGACGACGTACACGTCTTCGGCGGCGTCCGGCTCGAACGACACGGTGGTCTTCGTGTGGCTCGGGGCCGTGCAGACGCTGATACTGTCGTGGTACGGCAATCGTAGTTCCGGGTCTCGCATTCCGTGGTACTTGACGAGGCCCTGAATGGGGTGGGCCTTCGCGGTGGCCTTCATGCGTGAACGCGCGAGTGACTCCGGGTTAAACGTCTCGGAAGCCTGCGACTCCTCTGCTCGTCGCTACGACTCGCCGCCCGCCATTACGACGCCAGTCCCCGTCGACGCCGTGGGATTCGACTGGTCGTCACGCGAGAGATTGCGCCGCGGGTTCAGAAAGTCAGTCGTTCCGGACCATCGCTCGCCCCGGTTTTCGACCGCGGTCCCAGACGTTCGTCACCGTCGCGCCTGTCGGTGGCCGGTGACTCACGTCCTTCATCGTCTGCTTCGATAGCTTGACCATTGGTGACACGTATCACTCGACTCGGCTTAACCGTTTCCCGTCCGACGTGAGCCCGTGTCGTTCTGTCGCTCACGAGGTGACAGTGAAACGGAAGCAACCCACATTCTGTTTGGAGAAATTTACAACAACTTATTAGGCGTGACTCTAACGTTCCCGTAACGGTCACAGGAGTCAGACCGGTTTCAGTCGAAACCAACCCGGATTTCGACCGGTACCGTCTCCGGGTCCCCACAGCTATGAAACAACGACTACTCAGTGTTCTGCTCGTGCTCGCGTTGCTCACGACGCCGCTTCAGGCGGCCGCAATCGACGACCCACGCTTCGAGGTGTACGTCGAGAACCCGACCGTCACGCCGGGAACGCAGACCGAGCTTTCGATTCAACTCGTCAACGACGCATCGGAGGTGGACGAAGACGTCCGGACGGCCAGAAACACGAAAGTGAGGCTCGAATCGGGCGAGACGCCGATAACGGTCAACTCCGGCACTCGACTGCTCGGCACGGTCGCCGACGGTGAGGCGAAGACGTTCACGGCGTCGGTCGACGTTCCGACCAACATCAGCGCCGGAACCTACCGACTCCCCCTTCGCGTCACCTACGAACACACGCTCGACGAGCGTGACACCCAGTACGTCGACGCCGTCGTCCGCGTGAAAGAGCGCGCTCGGTTCGTCGTCGACGGGACCGAATCGACGGTTCCGGTCGACGGGACGGGAACGGTCTCCGTGGCGATGCGGAACGTCGGCGAGGAGGCGGCGAGAGATTCGACAGTCACCCTCACCTCGGAGACGTCCGACATCACGTTCGGCGATTCGGGGTCCTCGAAGCGATTCGTCGGCGCGTGGGAACCGAACGAGACCCGGACTATCGAGTTCGAGGCCAGCGCCTCCCCGTCCGCAGAGACGCGAAGCTACGCGTTGAGCGCGACCGTCTCGTTCGAGGACGAGGACGGCAACGACGTCACCTCTCGGGCGGTTCCGCTCGGCGTGACGCCCATCCACGAACAGACGTTCGGGGTTCGAAACGTCCAGAGCACGCTCCGCGTCGGTGACGAGGGAACGCTCTCGGGCGAGGTCGTCAACACCGGCGAGCGGCAGGTTCGTAACGCCGTCGTCGTCTTCGAGAGCGGTTCGTCGACGGTGTCACCGATCGAGACCGAGTACGCGGTCGGTGACCTCGAAGCCGGTGCAAGCGCGCCCTTCGAGTTCGACGCGGAAGTCTCGTCGACCGCCGAGGCCGGCCCACGCCAGTTCACGGTCCACGTCCGCTACCGGGACGTCGACGACGAACAACGAGAGAGCGACCCACTGGACGTTCGCACGACCGTCGACCCCAAGACGCCCGAGTTCGGTGTCGACGTGGACGACTCGGCTATCGCGGCCGGGTCGTCCAGTCGGCTGGAACTGACGGTGACGAACGACAGAGACGAACCCCTCACGGACATCTCGGCGAAACTGTACGCCGAGTCGCCGCTGTCGACCGACGACGACGAGGCGTTCATCGAGCGCCTCGAACCTGGCGAGAGTGAGACCATCGTCTTCAGCGTGAGTGCGGCCGGAAGCGCGCTCGAGAAGACCTACCCGGTCAAACTCGACTTCGAGTACGACGACACCGAGGGCGACACTCGCATCTCTGATACGTACCAGCTCCCAGTGGCGGTGAGCGCCCCTGAAGAGAGCGGCCTGCCGATTCCGTTCGTCGTGGGTGGGCTCGTCCTCGTCGCCCTCGTGGGCGGGGTGTTCGTCTACTCCCGTCGATAATGCTCGACTTCCAGCGCGCTATCGACTGGGCCGACGACCACATCGTCCACTCGCCGGAGAAGGTGATTCTCGCCTTCCTCGTGGTGACCGCCGTCTTCGGTGTCGGCCTCGGCAACGTGAGTACCGAGGCGGGGACCGAGCAGTTCGCGACGGGTATCCCGGCCGAGGAAGCACTGACGGCGATCAACCAGGAGTTCGGTCCGGCCTTCACCGAGGACGTCGGGAGTACGCAACTCATCCAGCGGGACAGCAACGTCCTCTCGAAAACCGAACTGTTGCGGATGTTACGGGCCCAGCACCGACTCGAAGAGCGCGGGGACCTCCGCGTCTCGTCCACGCAGAGTGCCGCCCGACTCGTCGCCCAGGAGATCGACCCGTCGGCGACGACGCTCGAAGCCCAGATAGTGGCGGTCGAGGGCGCGACGCCGACCGAAATCGACCGCGCTGTCGCAGCGCTCTCGGACAACCCGGCGTTCACCGGAACGGTCAGTAACGACTTCAACGCGAAGAGTGCGAGCGCCTCCGCCACGATAGGGGTCGTCCAGCACACCTTGCCCGCGGGGTTGTCGTCCGGGTCGTCGGCCGGACAGGGTGGGTCGAGTCCGTTGACGCCGATACAGCTGACCGCCCAGCGCATCGTCGGCACCGTCGGCGGCGACATCACCGTCTTCGGGAGCGGCATCATCTCCAACGAGTTCTCGCAGGTCATCGGCGACTCCCTGCTCATCGTGACGCCCGCCGCGGTCGTCTTTATCCTCGTCTTCCTGGTAATCGCTTACCGGGACCTCGTCGACCTCCTTCTGGGGACCTTCTCGCTCGGCATGGCCATCGTCTGGACCTTCGGCTTCCTCGGCCTCGCCGGAATCCCGTTCAGCCAGATGATGATCGCGGTACCACCGCTGTTACTCGCGGTCGGTATCGACTTCGGTATCCACGCCATCAACCGGTACCGCGAGGACCGCAAGGCGGGCAACGACGTGGGGACGGCGATGCGGCTGGCGACCGACCAGTTGCTCGTGGCGTTCTTCATCGTCACCGGGACGACCGTCATCGGCTTTCTGTCGAACTTCGCCAGCGACCTCACTCCGATCCGTGACTTCGGCCTCGTCGCCGCGATTGGCATCGTCTTCACCTTCCTCATCTTCGGCGTGTTTCTCCCCGCGGCCAAGGTGTGGATAGACCGCGTGCGCCAATCCTCCCCGATTCCGACGATGAGCGAGGAGCCGCTCGGTGCGGAGGGCTCCCGCCTCGGGGCGGTGCTGCGCGGTGGCGTCGTCATCGCGGACAAAGCGCCGGCGCTTTTCCTCCTCGTTGCGCTCTTGGCGAGTGCCAGCGCGGGCGTGTACGCCACCGGCGTCGACACCAGTTTCACCCAGGAGGACTTTCTCCCGCCGGAGGAAGTCCCCGATTACCTCCACCAACTGCCCGAACCGTTCAAACCCGGTGAGTACTCCGTGGTCGCCCAGTTGAACTTCCTCGAGAACAAGTTCCAGACGACGCAGGGCGGCAGTGTGACCATCTACCTCACCGGACAGATGGAGAACGACGCGAAACTCGAAGAGATATACCGCGCGGGGGAGAACCCGCCGGCCTCGTTCGTCACGACCGACCGCCGGGCCGACGAGACGAGCATCGTGACGGTCATCCAGTCGCAGGCCGACCGCGACCCCGAGTTCAACGAACTCGTCCAGCGGAACGACCGAAACGGCAACGGCGTCCCGGACGACAACCTCGACGAGGTGTACGACTACCTGCTGGACTCGCCGGCCCGAGGGCAGACACTCGACTACCTCGCCGAAGACAGACGAAGTGCCCGCGTCGTCTACTCTGTCAAAGCCGACGCCACCAACACCGAGGTGACCGAAGACGGGCGGGCGATGGCCGACCGCTTCCGAACCGAATCCGTGGCGACCGGGAGTATCGTCGTCTTTCAGGCGGTGGCCGACCTGATTCTCGAGTCGGCCATTACCAGCCTCGTCCTCGCACTGGGAGGGACGGCGTTGTTCCTCGTCTTCATCTACTGGGCACTCGAAAACGAGCCCACGATTGGCCTCGCCAACCTCGTCCCAATCGTCTTCGCCGTCGCCTTCGTCGCCGGGACGATGCGACTCGCGGGAATCTCGTTCAACGCCTTCACCGCCACCATTCTCGCGTTGACCATCGGCCTCGGCATCGACTACTCCGTCCACGTCGTTCACCGATTCATCGACGAGCGACGCGAACACGACCTGACGGAGGCGCTGAACCGAACCGTCCGCGGGACGGGCGGTGCACTCACCGGCAGCATGTTGACCACCACCTTCGGTATCGGGGTGCTGGTGCTGTCGGTGCTGGACATCCTCGGCCAGTTCGGCGTCCTCACCGCGCTCAGCATCGCGTACTCGTTCTTCGCATCGCTCGTCATCCTGCCGTCGGCGCTGGTCGTCTGGGACCGTTGGAATGGACACAATCCCTCGGCCCCCATCGGGACGCGGAACGAGCAATCGTCGGGGACCGTCGCTGTCGACGGCGGGGAGGACGCGTGACCTCTTTCCCGGCGGACGGCGGGGAGGACCAACGGATCGCCATCGGGACGCTCGAACGCTTCGGGCTATCGAACTACGAGGCGCGCGTCTTCATCGCCCTCCAGACGCTCGGATGTGGGACGGCCAAGGAGGTTCACGAACTGGCAGACGTGCCGCGTTCGCAAGTCTACGGAGCCGCCGACTCGCTCGAGGAACGGGGACTGGTCGAACTCCAGCAGTCCACGCCGAAGCGCTACCGACCGGTCAGCCTCGACACCGCTCGCGAGAAACTCACCGCGCGGCTCGAAGCAGAAACCGAAATGACCTTCGACTATCTCGAGTCCGTCCGGCGTGAAACCACCGAGGAGGAGACCCGCGACGACGTGTGGACCGTCCGCGGACGCCGCTCTATCGACGACCGGGTGACCGAACTCGCGACCCGCGGGACCCGGAGTATCGTCTTCGGCGCGCCCGGGTCGGATTTCGTCCCCGAGAGGCTCGTCGGCACGCTCGAAACCAAGGCCGAATCTGGGTGTGACGTGATGGTCGTCAGCGACGACCCAGCGGTCAGAGCGGTGTTCGAGGGTGGCCAGTGCCGTGTCGTCGCGCCGGTTCGAGGGAGTCCGACGACTGGCCGGGTGTTAGTGTGCGACGACAGCGTGGTTCTTCTCACCGTGGTGACCGACTCCGAAGCGGAAGGGTTCGAACAGGAGACCGCGATCTGGAGCGCCGGCACGGCCCTCGCAGAAGTAATCGTCCGGATTACCCTCGGTGGCCTCGATGCGTTCCTCCAGCAGTAGCCTACACGCGAGCGCCGACGCCCATCATCCGAGAGGTCCCCCACGAGGCGACCATGACGCCGACCAGAAATGCGATGAGCGAGCCGAAGAGTGTCACCGGGTCGAGCAAATCACCGCCGAAGAAGGGCCCGCGCATGAGGAGGAACGACGCGAACAGGGCAATCGACAAACCGACCGACGAGACGAGGATGTGGAACAGTCGTGCTAGCTTCATGGATGGGATTCGAATCCGGCGGGATTCACTGTGAAGTATCCACGTCCCCCATCAATATAATATTTGTCTCATAGAATAGAAAATAACAACCATCTAATATTCATTGTATGAGTGTGTTGGCGAAATATAGCATCGGTACGCGAGTCATCGGCGGACGGTGAACCCGTCGGCGTTCGTCGGTTCTCCGTACTCGACTTCGACATCGGATACCGCCGCTGCCGGACTCCCGGTGTGACACCACTCGACCATCGCTTCAACGCTATCTTCCGGTCCCTCGAAGACGGCCTCGACGCGGCCATCCCCGAGGTTTCGAACCCAGCCGTCGACCCCTCGTTGCGTCGCGGCGTCTCGGGTGTTCGCCCGGTAGAAGACGCCCTGAACGGTCCCCGAGACGAAGACGTGCGCTCGAATTCGGTCGTTCTCGCTCATGGCGTTGCTTTCGAGGCCCCGGAGCAAAAATGGCGGTCGTTCAAACCACCCGTTGCCACCGTGCCGCTCCCCCCTCAGAGTCGGGGACTCACGCAGCCGACTCCGTCGAATCGCCGACAACTAAGTGGTCTGCCCCGGTGTATTTGGTATGGACCTGTTCGGAACCGCCGGCGTTCGGGGGAACGTGGCTACGCGCGTGACCCCCGATCTGGCGGTCGAAGTCGGCCGTGCGGTCGGTCTGGAGGCGGCCGAGACCGGCGGTGGCTCGTTCGTCGTCGGTCGCGACGGTCGGACGACCGGCCGGGGATTACTCGCGGCCGTCGAGGCCGGGCTCGAATCGGCCGGTGCCGACGTCCGCGTCGCCGGGATGCTCCCGACGCCGGCGCTCGCGTTCGCCTCCCGCACACGACGCGGTGTGATGGTGACTGCCAGTCACAACCCACCGTCGGACAACGGCATCAAACTGTTCCGAGACGGTGTCGAGTACGACGCCGAGAGAGAGGCGGCAGTCGAACAGTTCGTCGAATCCGAGACGACCCCGGTTCCGTGGGACCAGTGGGGCGAGCGAGAGAGCGTTCACCCCCTGTCGGCGTACCGTCGTGCCGTCACCGAGTACGCCGCGTCCCACGGAGCGACGCCCGAGGACGCGACAGTCGTGGTGGACTGCGGCAACGGCGTGGCGAGTCTGGCGACCCCACAGGTGCTCCGTCGCCTCGGGGCCCGCGTCGTCACCCTGAACGGAAACGTCGACGGCCACTTTCCCGGACGCGAGAGCAAGCCCACACCGTCGTCACTCACCGACCTCCGCCAGTTTGTCGGCGACGGCGACGCGGCCTTCGGCATCGCCCACGACGGTGACGCGGACCGAATCGTCGTCGTCGACGACGAGGGAGCGGTCGTCCACGAGGACACCGTGCTCGCGATTCTCGCCGAACACTACGTCGTCCACGCGGATGCCGACGACCCCGTGGTCGTGACGACGCCCAACGCCTCTGCGCGAATCGACGAACGCGTCCGGGCCGCCGGTGGGCGGGTCGAGCGCGTCCGACTCGGCGCACTCCACGAGGGTATCGCCGACGCGACTGCCACCGGGGGCGACGTGGTCTTCGCCGCCGAACCGTGGAAGCACGTCCACCCGGCCTTCGGCGGTTGGATAGACGGCGTCGTGAGTGCGGCACTCATTACTCGTCTCGTGGCCGACTCGGGACTCGACGCGCTTCGAGCGCCCGTGACCGAGCGCCCCTACCGAAAGCTCAGCGTCGACTGCCCCGACGAGGCCAAATCCGCCGTGATGCAGGCGCTCGGAACGTCGCTCCCGGACGCGTTCCCCGAGGCGACCGTCGACACCGAGTACGGCCTCCGACTCGAATTTCCGGACGCGTCGTGGCTACTCGTCAGACCCAGCGGGACGGAACCGTACGTTCGGGTGTACGCCGAAAGCGACGACGTCGACGCGCTCGTCGAACACGCGATCGAACTCGTCGGCGACGTAGTCGCTGACGCGTGAGGTGGACGTGTCGAAACCGATTCTCCACGGACGCAGACGCTCCCGGTGTCGGTCGACTTCCAATCAGTTACTCCCGGAGCGACACATTTCGGCATAAAGAGTTTTCCTCTCCGGCCATGGATTGGCTTCAATGAGCACCCACGAGTACGACGTCGTCGTCGTCGGCGCGGGCACCGCGGGGTGTTACGCCGCCACCACCGCCTCGCTCGAAGGCCTCGACGTCGTCATCGTCGAGCGCAAGACCCAACAGGAGGCCGGCCACATCGCCTGTGGCGACGCCCTGAAGGGCGCAGACGCCTTCCCGGAGGCGATTCCGAAGTCCCAGATCGAGTCGGCTTTTACGAACACGGACGTGGACCACGGACGGTTCGAGATTCCGTCTCACGACACCGTCCTCGAAATACCGGTCCCCGGCGAGTTGGCAGTCATCGACCGCTGGGAGTACGGCCGCCGCATCATCGAGGGGGCCGAGAACGCCGGTGTCGAGTTCCACTACGACACGGTGGTACAGGACGTCGTTCAGGACGACACCGGACGCGTGACCGGCGTGCGAGCCACGCACCGTGGTGGCCTCGTCGAGTACGACGCGGCAGTCGTCGTCGACGGTGCGGGGTCGCTGTCCATCCTCCAGGACAAGGCCGACCTCACGGGGGCGACGTTCGACACCAACGTCCGATACTCGCAGTTCTGCTCGGCCTACCGGGAGATCGTCGAGGTCGAAGAGGAAGTCGAGTGGCAGGACGCGCTCGTCTTCAAGCCGACCAAACGCGCCGCGGGCTACCTCTGGTACTTCCCGCGTACCCCGACGGTCATCAACGCCGGTCTCGGATTCCAGATGAACGAGGAGCCGATGAAACTGGTCGAGGATTTGAAACACGACCTGCGAGCGCGACCCGAGTTCGCCGGGGCGAAGGTGACCGACAAACTCGGCGCGGCACTGCCGACCCGCCGGCCGTACGACTCGGCGGTCGCCCCCGGATTCATCGCCGCCGGCGACGCCGCCGGGCACGTCAACCCGACCACCGGCGGCGGCATCGCTGGGGCTGCCTACGCCGGGAAGTACGCGGGCGAACAGGCCGTCCGAGCCGTCGAGGCGGGGTCGAGCGACGAGGCGACGCTCTGGCGCTACAACGAGCGCGTCATGAGTCACTTCGGCGGCCGCTACGCCGGGTTAGACGTGTACAACATCCTCTCGACGGCCGTCGACGTCGACGACCTAAGGGGGCTTCTGGCCGCGCTTCCGGGCGAGAAACTCGCCGAGGCACTCTACTCTGGAAAGACCTCGATGAGTCCGATTCTGGCGGCGCAGACGGCCTTCAAGAGCTTCGGCTACTGGCGACAGATTCTCGACTTCTACCGCACCAAGCAACTCGCCGAAGAACTCATCGACCACTACGGACGGTATCCGTCGAGACCGGAGGCGCTCGACGGCTGGCAGGCCCACCGGGACGACCTGATGGAGCGCATCTACGCGACGACGGGCGCAGAGCCGAAGTACTAGGGTCGCACGGTCTGTTGAACTGCTCTCTCAGTGATTGTTTTTCGAGGCCGTATGAAGACAGGGCGCGTCTCTCTCCTGCTAACGTTGAATGAAAACAGCACTCGGGCACTCACCAGCAGAACAGTTCACTCTGTTTCGTCCTCACCGTATTCCTCGCCGCTGAACGCCGCGCGTACGTCTGCCGCGCTGCTTGCCTCTCGAACTCGGTCCTGAAGTTCGCCTTCTCTTTCTTCGAGTTCTTTCACGTTGGTTAGCACGTCGTGTATCCGGTCTGCCGGGAATTTCACTGCACCGTTCTCATCCATGTGGATTATCTCACCGGGCGCGACATCCATGCCACAGATCGACACTGGGACGTTCACTGCCTGCACCGCCATCTTACCGTGTGCTGGCGACACACCTGTCACCAGATACTGGAAGTTCATCGGCCGGACTTCGTCGATATCTCGGGCAGGACCGTTCGACACGCATCCAACGCATCCCAACGATTCCATTGCGGTTGTCATATTTCCACCCGTAAGACCAACTTTTCCGGCCACTTCGGGTGGGAAGTTTTGCTCTAACGCCAGAATCGTCGGTGCTGGAGACCTGTCCAGTGCATCGGCGACATCTAGGAAGCTAAGCTGGTCGAAATTCGGATCGGGGATGCCGTACACGCACGTTACGGCGTATCCAGCGCGTGGCCCTAACCCGGGATACATGCATTTGATTGTCTGGTCCGTGTACCAGTTCTCACTCCATGGATTGTACAATCCTAAACAGAGTGGGTCATCCGGATAGGTCGCCACTACATTTGAAATCGAAGGGGTATCGAACTGTTCCAGCTGCTTCAGTGCCTGCTGAGTCGTCATAAGGTGTTCCACAGCGAGCATGTGGAATAAATTTTCGTCGGTACAGTCTCTCGATCCGTTGCTCAGTTGCTGACGAATACGAACTCTGTACTCATCTCGAAACCCACACCACGGGTTGTGGATTTCAACGGTCGGTCACGGCGGTTCCCTCACGGTCGCGTGCGTCCGAGTTCGACGATGGCACCCGAGAGCACGTCGATGCCGATTCGAATCGACTCCTCGTCAACGTCGAACGTCGGCGTGTGATGGCCGCCGGGGTGGTCGGTCCCGACGCCGACGTATGCGGCGAGACCACCGTTTTCCTGGACCGCTCGCATGAGGAACGTCGCGTCCTCGCTCCCGCCGAGCGCGTCGCGTTCGAGAATCGAATCGACTCCCGGCGTCTCCGCGGCGGCGTCGGCGACGACGCTGGCCACCGCGTCGTCGCTTCGGCCGCTCGGTGCCCACGCTTCCGTAGACACCTCGACCTCACAGTCGTACATCCGTCCCGCCCCGTCGAGGACGCGTCGGGCCTGCTCGTTCATGTACTCCATCAACTCGGTGGTCTCGCCGCGAACTTCGCCCTCGATGAACGCCCGTTCCGGGACGATGTTCGAGGCGGTACCGCCGCCGACGACGCCGGCGTTGACACGGGTCGCGCCGTCCGCGTGCCGGGGTATCGAATAGAGGTTCTGGACGGCCGCCGCCATCGCCTGCACGGCATTCTTGCCCGCCTGTGGCGCAGCGCCGGCGTGCGACGACGCGCCGGTGAACTCGGCGTTCAGGTGCGACACGGCGAGAAAGCCATCGACGCCGGCGACTATTTCGCCGGTCGGGTGGTCGAGGCCGAGGTGAACCGCGAGCAAATAGTCCACGTCGTCGAGGTGGCCGCTCTCCGCCATGGCGAGGCCCCCGCCGACGACTTCCTCACTCGGCTGGAAGAACACCTTGAGCGTCCCCCGGAAGTCGCTCGCGGCGACCGCGTCGAGGACGCCGAGCCCCATCGCCGCGTGGGCATCGTGCCCGCAGGCGTGCATGAACCCCTCGTGTTCGGAGCGAAATCCCTCAGCGGTGGGTTCGTGAGTCGCGTCCGCGGCTTCGGTAACCGGCAGCGCGTCGATGTCGACGCGCAGTGCGACCGTCGGCCCGTCGCCCCGTTCTAACACCGCCAGCGCGCCCGTGTAGCCGCCCGCCAACCGTTCGAGGATGTCTTCGCGGGCACCGTCTGCCCGCGCGAGTTCGAGCCACTCGGCTAGCACCTCCTCGTCAGGGACTGCCATCCGCTCGTCCCCAAGGACTTCGGGACCGACGTACAGCGCATCGAGGTCGCGGGTTTCGAGTTCCGAGACGATGCGTGCAGTGGTGTAGAACTCCCGCCAGGCAGGTTCTGGATGGCGATGGAGGTCTCGTCGAAACTGGATGAGTTCAGGGTCTGTCTCGCTCATCAGCGAGGGTTGACATCGAGGGAGTAAAAGGACTGAGTGTCACCGTCGAGTTGCCTGAGACCCGTCGATTCGTTCGTTCGACACGACGACACCACTACCCACCCGTACCAACCCAGCGCCTCCACGTCCGCGGCGACACGCTGTCTCCGCCCTGTTCGCCCACGTTACGGTTCGCCCACGACTACCAGGCCGGTTGCCGCCGCGGCCGCACACCTCACCGCTGTCGGTGTCCCGCCGGTCGTCGCTGTTCGACCTCGATTTCGACGTGGACACTCTGCGGAAAGTCCATGTGAGCCACCTCGCGCGCGATGTGTTCACTGCCGTGAATCGCCATGTGGCGCGTGAACACGTTGTAGGTCCACGGAGAGAACTCGTCGCCGAGGGTGAGCCGACGATACTGCGGGACCCGCACCGTCTCGGCCGGCGGTGAGTGGGGGCCCTTGCATTCGACGCCCTTGTGTTCGAGCGTGTGCTTGAGATCGTCGGCAAACTCGTCGAGGACGATCCGGTCGCCGCTCTGGAACGTGAGTTTGGTTACGGTGGTCATACGATGAGAACTACGTAGACGATGTGGCCGCGAGACGTAAAAGCGCATCTACCCACGTTGAGTACGAAACACGCTAGCTTGCTAGGAGTCAACTCGGGTACTGTCCCTTCCCCTCCGATATCCTCTTAACGACGGCCCGTTTACGAACGGTAATGACGGTCGAAGCGGTCAGTGCTGGAGCCATCCTCTTCCGCGACACCCGCGGCCAACGGGAGTATCTCCTCCTGAAGAGCCGTCCAGGGGACTGGGAGTTCCCCAAAGGCGGGGTCGAAGGGGACGAGGAGCTTCAGCAGACGGCAATCAGGGAGGTGACAGAGGAAGCCGGCATCAGCGACTTCAGACTAATCGACGGCTTCCGAAGAGACTACGACTACATCTTCGAGGCAGGTGGGAACACCATCCACAAGACGGTCCACCTGTTCATCGCCCGTTCGTTCGAGACGAGTGCAGAACTCTCTGAAGAACATCGCGACCTTCAGTGGCGAGATTACGAACAGGCTATCAACACCATCACACAGGATGGACCTCGTGACATCCTGCGGGAAGCCCACTCGTTCCTCGAGAGCATCGCACGGCAAACCGAGGACGACAGCTACGTCATCCAGTAGCGTCGCGTGACCACGCGTCTTTCCACGGACGGCCCCGGCAATTAGCGGCCGCTCTAGTGACCGCAATCAGCGGGTGCTCTAGTGACCGCAATCACTTAGCGTCGGCCCCGCATCTACGGTCACGTGTCGTCTTCGGACCAATCGGAGTTCGTCTACGAGTTGCTGACCTGTCGATGGGCCGAACGGGCGTGGCCACCGCACAGAGAACGCGACGCCGCACTCGTCGTGTCGAGACAGCTCGGCACCCGCGAGCGACGCTGGGACACTGTCGTGGTCGAAGTCGACCCGGAGGGCGTCGCCGAGAGAGCGCGGTTCGGCACTCGAACCCTCGACTCGGACCTCCTGCACATCGTGAGACACGCACCAGCCGAGTGGGCGTGGTACCGTGACGCGCTGCCTCATCCCGGGTATCCGTGGCGCTACGTTCGGGCCGCCGTCCACCGGGCGGCCGGTCGTGGCGTCGTCGAGAAGCGACGGCGTGACAACCGCATCGAAATCCGCCGCATCGCTCCGTACCCCGACTGGGTGCGACGACTGGTCGCAATCGAGAACAAACCGGATCTGACCGCGAGCGCCGCCCGCACGCTATCGGAGCAACTCGAACACGACGTCGAAACGGCGATGGCAGACGAGGTGTGGGTCGCCACCGCGGCGACGGGGGCGACAATCGAGCCCGCGTTGTTGGAGACCATCCCCGTAGAGGTCGGGATTCTCGTGACCGACTTCGACGGCGGCGAACTCGACGCCGACGTAGAGTGGTATCCGAGTCGGCTCGGTGGTGACGGCGCAGACGAGGATGAGACCGACGCTGCGAGAGCGAGGAAGCGGCTGGAACTCGCCGAGCGCGCCTACGGGTCGGGCTGGCGCTCGTATCTCGACACGATGCGACCCGACTGCCGATTCTTCGAGTTAGACCGACGCGGCGAGGCGCTCATCCCGTGGTGTGCGGCCAACGAGTGCCACCAGTCGAGTGCGGTCTGCTCGGGGAAGTGTACAGCGTTCCAACCCGAGCCACCGACGTGGCGGATGGGCGGGTGGCCCATCCAGGGTGGCCCCGGCAAGGGGGTTCGCTCCCTCCTCGGCCGTCGCCGCGAGTGGGTGCGTCGAACGAGCGTTCCCGAGGAGTGACCGGTCTGCCGAGGGTCTGGTGAGTGCGGCGAGAAAAACGGGGCTTCAGACCACTTCGACGTCGATTGAATCACGCTCGACCGACCGCCGGAACGTCGGCACCGTGCGATAGACGACTTCGACGACGCCCTTTCGTCGGAGGCTCTGGAGGCTTCGCCTGACGTCGCCGACGTCTGGGTCGATGTCGAACTCGGTTCTGAGTTTCTGGAGGACGCTCACGACGCTCTCGGAACGCTCCCCGGGGCCGGCGACGACCTCGAAGACCTGTGCCTCCAACTCGGGGATGCGGATGACGCTCGGCGTCTCGTCTGACTCCTCGTCGCCTTCAACGCCCGGTTCGACGCCGACGAGTTCTGCGGCCTCGGCGGTGGCACGGATGAGACTGTTGTCGTCCCGGTAGTAGTACTCCTTGAGATTCCCTTCGAGGTACTGGTGGACCTCGCTCCCGCTCTCGAGCCCCCATCGTTGCATGAGTTCCTTGTTCTTCGTCGGTTGGAGGCGGACGATGTCGGCTAAGCGAGCTTCCTCCTCCTCGGAAAGCGTCATACGACACCGTTCGGCAACCTTGCATATCCCTGTTCTGGATGGCGACGATGGCCCGTGGCTTCTCGAAGACGTTTCGGGGTAACGATTATTCGCGTGGCAGTCGTCTGTGAGGCCATGTCCTGGGAGACCGTCAGACTCGACGTCGACGACGACGTTGCGACGCTCACCGTCGACAGACCCGACCGGTTGAACGCGTTGAACGCGGAGACGCTCGAGGCGCTGTCGGAGGCGATGGACGAAGTCGAGGCGTCCTCGGCGAGGGTGCTCGTCGTGACGGGCGCGGGCGAGGACGCGTTCGTCGCCGGCGCGGACATCGACTACATGCAGGGACTATCGACGCCCGAAGCGAAGGCGTACGCCGAGCGTGGCCACCGCCTCGTCCGTCGACTCCGTGAGTTTCCGGGGCCGACCATCGCGGCCATCAACGGCTACGCCTTCGGCGGCGGGTGCGAACTCGCGCTGGCGTGTGACATCAGAGTCGCCTCCGAGCGGGCGATTCTCGGACAGACCGAAATCGACCTCGGCATCATCCCCGGGTGGGGCGGGACGCAACGGCTGCCCTTGCTGGTCGGCGACGAAGTCGCCCGCCGACTCATCTTCTTCGGCGAGCGAGTCGACGCCAGCGACGCCCAGGAACTGGGCCTCGTCGGCGACGTGGTCGCCCACGACCAGTTGCGCGCGCACGTCGAGGAACTGGCCGACGAACTCGCGTCGAAACCGCGGCACGCGCTGGCGGCGGCCAAGGAGACTATCGACGCGGTGTACGAGATGCCCCAGGAGGCGGGGCTGGCTTTCGAGCGTCAGGCGTGGAGCGGCCTGTTCGGGACGCACGACCAGCGCGAGGGGATGCAGGCGTTTCTCGAGAAGCGAGAGCCGGATTTCGAGTGAGTACCCCCGTCTGACGACTCCTTCTCGACGAGGTCACCGGCGAGCGCCAGCGCTACCGCTAACGCGCGTCTGCGCCAGAGATGGTCGTCGACTGACACGTAGAAACATGTGAACCCGGTCGTGCTCGCCACACTCGACGATGCGTCCACCCCGCAAACGACCAGTCCGAGCGGTGGTGGCTGCCCGCTCTCCGGTGGGGGCGTGAAGCTATGTCTCCGCACCGCATATGAGGAACCATGACCGATACAGTAAAACTGAACAAAGTCGAGACGCTGTTCGCCACCCTCGAGTATCCCGTCACCCGCGAAGACGCCGCCGCCGAGTTCACCAACACGACCGTGCGACTCGCAGAGGGCGAAGTGAACCTCGGGGAACTCGTCGCGGACGTGCAGACCAGTACGTTCGACGGACCTGACGAACTCTACGCAGAACTGAACAACACCCTACCAATCGAGGCGGTGGGTGAACCCGGACAATCAGAGGGCGACGCCTGAAGAGAAACCGGTTGTTTAAGTGTCCCAAACAACTCCCATCTCTATTATGGAATTCTGTGACGAGTGCGGTTCGATGATGAAAACCGAAGGCGACTTCTGGGTGTGCGGAAGCTGCGGCCACGAGCAACCGAAAGACCCCGACGCGAACTACGTGCTGACGCAGGGCCAGGAGGCGAGCGAAATCATCGAGTCCGGAGGCGGGAGCAGCGGCCTGCCGAAGACCAAGACGCACTGTCCAAACTGCGGTAACGGTGAGGCGTACTGGTACATGCAGCAGATTCGCTCGGCCGACGAGTCAGAGACGCGATTTTTCGTCTGCACCGAGTGCGAACACAAGTGGCGCGAGGACGACCACTGAGGGATGCTCACCGCACCGTCAATCCCCTCCGAACGACTCGACGGCTGGCATCAGGTCGACGACACCACCGACACGCTCTTCGAGATGGGGCCGGTGCGGGTGACGGGACGGACAGTGGTCTACGAAGACCGAAGCCTCCGTGAGCGGCTTCGAGACGAGGTCGACATCGACACCGTGCGGCGTTTCTTCTTCGCGGGCAGGCTCCGGGTTCAGCCACAGAGCCCATTTTCGTCGGCGCTTCTGGGCGTCGTGAGCGACGGGGCCGGAAGCGGGTTCGTCGACCAACTCCGCGAGCGCGGCTTCACCGACGTCTCACAGACCGACCGACGTCGGTTCGCCGTCGACGGGGCCGACGCGCAGTTGACTCGCTACGACGGCGTGTTCGAAGTCGACTCGCTCGCCCTGGCAGTCGTCGGCTGGGTGGCGGTGTGGCCTGCGGGTGAGGAGTTCCTCATCGGCGGCGGGGCGTATCCGGAGGGCATCTCGGAGGGCGGAAACGACGACCAGACGGCGGCTATTCGCGAACTGCTTCGTCCGACGACCTACCGGGAGGAACTGTTCGAACTGATTCGGTCGGTCTCGGCGGCCTAACCCGCGGTCGAGAACTGGAGGGGTCGGCTGCGGAGACGCCGCTCAGCGTCGACGCGCGAACGTGAGGTATCCCGTGTGGCCGACGCCGGCCGTAGACGGCCGAGAACCGCGGGAGCCGAAGTCCATCTGTCGCTGGATGGTTTCGAAGGTCCGAATGTTTTCGAGGCCGACCTCTCGTGCCGCCTCGACGGCGGCGCGGGTCCCCTCGACGAACGGCGAATAGACGGCGACGAACCCGCCCGGAACGAGGATGTCGGTGGCGCGACTCACGGCGGTGGGCGCGTCCTCGGTGTCGAGTGTCAACAGGTCGAAACCCGAGAGGTCGTCGATGTCGGCGGTCACGTCGCCGGTTCGAACGTCGACGTGGTCTTCGACGCCCGCGATGACCATGTTCCCCCGAGCTACGTCCGCGAAGTCCGGGTCGCGTTCGTAGGTGACGACAGAGGCCCCGAGCCGACCGAGATACGCCGCGAGGACGCCCGTCCCCGTGCCAGCGTCGAGGACGCGGTCACCTGCCGACGCCCCGGTGTGGCCGACGACGAGGCCGATGTCCCGGGGCATCATCGGCGCGCCCGTTCGCTCGAAGTGGTTGAACAGGTCGGGACCGCGAGGCTCTCTGACGACGAACTCCTCGCCGAGGTGCGTCGTCAGCGTTTCCCCGGGCTCGACGGTCGCTGGGATTTCGAGGACGCCGAGGTCCGTCTGCAGGTCCTCTCCGGGGGCGCGGAGGTACTCGCGGTCCTCGTGAACGAGGAGAATCACTCCAGTCGCGCGATGGCCGCCGCGAGGTCACCGTCCTCGGATTCGAGGGCTTCGCGGGCCGCTTCCTCACTGACGCCCGCTCGCTGGGCGACGATTGCGACGTCGTCGTCGGGGATGTCCGCACCCGCCTCGGCGGCGGCTTCGCCGCCAGTCGACTCCGAGC
>JBNJGG010000021.1:0-24819 GCA_051747545.1 Halobacteriota archaeon
AATCGTACGGAAGTGGGTCAAGTTCGTAGCTCATGGTTAGTTCCTCCACTCGTTCAATACGCCGGAATCCTGTTAAAGTTTGAGGAGAGATACGATAGCAATCAACACAGTCGTGAAGTCGACGCAGTCTGCGAGAAAGGAGGTACGTGTCACTTGAAATATATAATGGGTCGTAACCGATGTCGGTTACGCCATTGCCGCATCGTAACGCGCAGCCACGTCGTCCCAGTTCACGACGTTCCAGAAGGCGTCGACGTAGTCACCACGCTTGTTCTCGTACTGAAGGTAGTACGCGTGTTCCCACACGTCGAGAACGAGTAGCGGCGTCGACCCCTGTACCGCACGGTTGTTGTGGTTCTCCGCCTGAATGACCATCAGTGTATCGGCGACCGGGTCGTGAACGAGCATCCCCCATCCGGACCCCTCGACGGCCTTCGACGCCTCCGAGAAGTCCTCGGTGAACGCCTCGAACGAGCCGAAGTCGGCTTCGATAGCGTCTGCCAGTGGTCCGGCGGGTTCGCCACCACCGTCGGGACTCATGTTCTCCCAGAAGATGCTGTGGTTGACGTGTCCCGAGAGATTGAACGACAGGTCGCGCTTGACAGACTTGATTCCGCCGTAGTCGCCCGACTCTCGCATCGATTCGAGTGTGTCGAGTGCGGCGTTCGCACCGTTGACGTATCCCTGGTGGTGAACGTCGTGGTGCAGTTCCATGATTCGCGCGTCGATGTGTGGTTCGAGCGCGTCGTAGTCGTACGGCAAGGGCGGTAGTTCGTAGGTTGCCATTGTGCTTCCCCCATACAGATGACGGGCGAGAACGGATTAAACGTGGGTGTTTTTTGACACTGTCCGCGACTATCACTGTCCCGTGAATTTCGGCGTCGACGACGAACCGACCCACGCCTCCGAGCGACCGACGGCAACACCGCTCGCACCGACGCGAAGTGAGTCACTGACCGTCGGCCGACGCCGAGCCATCACACCGGTCGACCTCACACAACGTGCACGTCGGGTCGGCGCTCGTACTCGAGTTCGGTCGCGACCCGCTCGGCGATATCGCCACCGCAGGCCCGCTCGACGAGGTAGAGCGCGAGGTCCAATCCGGCGGTGACGCCGCCCGCAGTCAGCACGTCACCGTCGACGACGACGCGCGCATCGACGACGGTCGCACCGGATTCGCGGAGATCGTCGAGTGCGCCTGCGTGCGTGACCGCCGAGCGTCCCTCCGTGAGGCCCGCCGCCGCCAGTAGCATGCCACCGGTACAGACCGACGCCACCGTGACGCCCTCGTCGTGGTACGCGGTCAACACGTCGGGGACGTCCCCGCGCTGGGCTTCCGCCCACGCGCCGTCCTCGGTGCGGTCGTTCCAGCCCCCGCCCGGAATTACGAGCAGGTCGGGGCGATCCGGAGCAGTCGGGGCCGGGAGGGCGTCTTCTACCTCGACAGTCAAGCCGTGACTCGCTACTACGCGAGACGGTTCCTCGTGAGTGACGAGACGGGAAGCGATGTCACCCCCCATCGCGCCCGCGGTCTGGAACACCTCGAACGGCGCGATGGCGTCCAGTTCGTCGAATCCATCGTACACCAGGATACAGACGGCTGTCATGCAGTCTCTCGTCCGGAGCCCACCAAGAGCGTTTCCTCGGGGGTCACCTCAACGGTCAGCGCGCTCCATGGGGGAGGATTCGACACCCTCACGCCACGTCGCCTGCACGTCCGACACGTCTTCGGGTGGCGGTGGAGGACGACGCGGGACGGTAATTGTGACGTGGGTTCCCCCGACGTCGGCGGTTTCGAACGACACCGAGCCACCGACGGCGGTGAGTCCCCACTTGACGAGCCACAGACCGAGACCGCTTCCGTGGCTGAGCGAGGTCTCGACGCCTTCGTCGAGGACTGCCCGCTCGTGCTCGTCGATACCGGGGCCGTTGTCGACGACCTCGAACGTGACCGACTCGTCAGAAGCGTTCGCGCCGAGGAGAACTGCTGGTTCTGGATTCGAGTTGTGCTGGGCGGCGTTCTCGACCACGTTCGACAGAATTGGCGCGACCGCCTGGTGGCAGTAGACGTTCGCAGGGGCCGACTCGACGGCGACGGCCACGCTTGGAAACGTTGCACGGGCCGCCTCGGCCACGCGGTGAACGAGCGGTTCGACCTCGACGGGTCGAGACCCGCTATGAGAGTCGTCGAGCAGTTCCGCAATCTGTCTGGCCTTGTCGCCCATGTTGACGATGGCGAGGGCCTTCTCCCGGATAATCGGTGCGTAGCGGTCGACGTCGGCACCGTCGGTCAAGAGGTCCGCGTAGCCGAAGACCACGTTCATCTCGTTGCGGAGGTTGTGCCGGAGGACGCGGTTGAGAACTTCGAGGCGTTGCTGGTAGAGGAGGAGCTCGCTCACGTCGTGGAAGACGATGATCTGCCCGAGAACGCGTCCGACGTCGTTAGAGAGGTTGGAGATTCGAACGTCGTAGTATCGTCGGCCGTGAGGCTTCTCGACGACGACGTGGTCGCGGATGCCACCACTGCTCGTTTCGGTCCCGGACGAGTGAATCGGCGGAAGGACCGTCGCGGCCTGTCGACCGAGACACGCGTTCGGTGAGAGGTCGAATGCATCGACGGCACCGAGATTGAAGTCGAGAACGCGACCTTTCTGGTCGACGACGACGACGGCGTCGTTCATCCCGTCGATGAGGAACTGGCGAGCACGCTTCCGCGAGACGGGAAGCGACTCGAGAAACTCGTAGCGTTCCAGCGCCCAGAGACCGGCGACGCCCGAGACCGCGTAGGCGAACGGGGTGTAGTCGACGCCGGGCCAGGGACCGAGGTTCGCGGCGGTGACCGCGAAGGCACCCAGCGGTGCCATCGCCGCGACGAGCAAGGCGGCGGTCTGGTACCGATGGAGCAGGAATCGACTCACGAGCAACTCGCCGAACAGGGCCACCCCCACCGCCCCGAGAAGGACCGCGTACCCCGCGACCACCCAGAACCAGGGTCCGTACGTCTGGTCGAGGAGGAGCAGCGACCCACTGCGCTGGAGGCCGACGGACTGCCGGATCAACCCGTGAGACCCGTTCGTCCAGACGAGGACGATGGAGACGACCGGAATCGCACAGAGCAACGCGATTCGTCGCCGAGAGAGGTAGGCGTCGTGGCCGGTGTACTGGGCGGCGAAAACGACCCACGCGACCGGCACGAAGACGCTCGTGAACCACTCCAGCCGTGCCCAGAAGAGTTTCGCCGAGAGCGTCGGGGCGACGATTTCGCCGGTGTACGTCGCGACCCACCACGTCGTACAGACCATCAGTACCGCGAACGCCCTCCCGCCCGGTGCCTCCCGGCGCATCCAGGACATGAGGGCGACGTACCCGCTGGTGAGGATGGTCGCGGCCACCAGCACGATCAGGGGCGTGGGTACGGTCACGGTAGAATTGGCTAAAATATATCTCTCGAGAGTAATAAACTTGATAATTCAGCTAGCTGTGATGAACGCGGTCACGGACGAGTCCGGGAAGAACCTAGTGGATGCCGACGACCAGCACCAACGAGACCGCCATGATGGCGTAGTCGAGGTCGCGGGCGGCGAAGAGTCGGGAGTGGTTGCCGCCGTCGTCCAGTCGAGAGTTGACGTACAGCGAGTAGGCGATGGCGGGGGCGAGCGCGACGGCACTGACTGCCGGGACGACGTGGTACGCACTGGCGACGGCGACGACCAGTAACGAGAGCAAGTCCAGTGCGTAGAGCGCGTACTTCGTCCGCTGGACGCCGAACGCAACAGGGAGCGTCGAGACCCCCTGTTGTCGGTCTCCCTCGACGTCACGGACGTTGAACACCTCGACGGCGAGGAAGGTCCGGAGGAAGAAGAAGGCGAACACGACGACCGACGGGACAACCGCCAGCTCACCGTCGAACGTGAGCGGCAGGTACGCCAGCGGAACGGCCCACGCGAACGCGACGACCCCCGTGTTGAGGACGAGCACCTCCTTGAGACGGTCGACGCTGGAGACGGGTATCCACTCGACTCCATAGAGGTACGCCGAGACTGCGGGTAACAACGTCAACAGGACGGACGCGAGGCCACCCAGCACCGAGATGACGAGCGCGAGGACGTACGACACGGCCGAGAGCGCGGTGAGCAACCACCGCCGCGACTCGGCGAACGCGGCCTGCTCGGGTCTGTTGACCCGGTCTTCTTCGAGGTCGGTCAGCTGATTGTGCGTGTAGACGGTCAGGGTGACGAGTACGGCGACGACCAACGAGGGATTCAGCGGGACAGACAGGAGCGCGAACGCGACTATCGACTTGGCCGCGGCCACGAGCCACTGGTAGACGGAACCGTAGGTGACGTACTGGCGCACCTGGTGAAAGCGAACCCGACGGGTGGTGACCACACTCATCGCCATCGACCACCAACGTCGTTGACGCCCGGTTCGTTTCGCATCCCATATTTGTTATTTCCAACCATGATGAGTGAAGATTCAATGATGTAGGTGAAAATTGTTGTCCGGATTACGGCGTCCTCAAGACGACCATTCAGCGAGCGGTAGGTCCGCGTCAACCGTGAGGAAAGGGGAGGAGGGGGGAAGAGAGGTCGGAAGAAGAGAGGAGCATCGAACCGAGTCCCTCGATTGGGAAACGAACCGCGGGGACTCGGGGTCAGTCGTCGCCGCGAGCGGCTTCGAACGTCTCCAGTGCCAGTTCGCGCCGTTCTGCGTGGTCGACGATGGGGGCAAGATACTCGGGGGCGACTCGCTCTCGTTCGGCTGGGGACAACTCGTCCCACTCGTGAATCGTCTCCGCGTCGACTTCCTCAAACTCGTGGACGTAGCGCTTGATGAACGTCGCGTCCGGGTCGTATCGCTCTCCCTGGGTCATCGGATTGAAGATGCGGAAGTACGGTTGGGCGTCGGTCCCCGTCGAGGCGGCCCACTGCCAGCCGCCGGTGTCGTTGGCGGTGTCGTGGTCTGTGAGTCGCTCTCTGAACCACGCGTATCCCTCCCGCCAGTCGACGAGGAGGTCCTTGGTGAGAAAGGAGGCCACGACCATCCGAAGTCGGTTATGCATGAACGCCTCCTCGCGCAACTGTCGCATCCCGGCGTCGACGATGGGATAGCCCGTCTCGCCGCGCTTCCACGCGTCGAGGCCCGCCGGGTCGTCGCGCCACTCGATGGGATTGGCATAGTCCTTGTAGTTCTCCGTGACGACGTGCGGATTGAAAAAGAGGACGTGCGCGTAGAAGTCCCGCCACGCGAGCTGGGACTGAAACGTCTCCACCGAGTCGCGGCGGCCCTCGCCGGCCTCGCCCGAACCGAGTCGAGAGGCCGCGTCCGCGGTCGCCTCGTACACTTCGCGAACGCCGATGGTACCGAACTTGAGGTCAGTCGAGAGCCGGGACGTTGCGTCGCCGTCGGGGTAGTCGCGCTCGTCGGCGTACCGGTAGATGGGGCCCGAGCAGAACGAGTCGAGGCGCGCTCGCGCCGCGTCGGCTCCTGCGGGTTGGACCGCCGCAGTCGGGGCTTCGAAGCCGAGCGCCTCCGCAGTCGGAAGCGGGTCGCCGCGTACCGCCGCGAGGTGGTCGGCGTCGGGGGCGGGGTGCGGAGCCTCTTTCTCGCGGTCGCGCCACTTTCGCCAGAAGTACGAGTACACGGAGTACGGTTCACCCTGATTCGTCCGAATCGAACCGGGTTCGTGGAGGAGGGCGTCGTGGACCGACTCGGTGGCGATGCCCGCGTCGTCGAGGGCCCGACGAACCGCGTCATCGCGCTCGCGGGCGAGACCCGAGTAGTCCTCGTTCCAGACCACCCTGTCGGCGTCGTGGTCGGCCGCCACCGTCGGCAGGACGTCGCGTGGGTCTCCACGGGCGACGAGGAGGTCAGACCCACGCTGGCGGTACCACTCACGGAGCGAGTCGAGCGCCCGGAGCAGGAAACGGACCCGGGGCGGAGCGGCGTGCGCGAGGACCGCGTCGTCGAAGACGAACGCTGGGACGATGCTGTCGTCGGTAGCAGCGCGGCCGAGGCCGCGGTTGTCGCTCGCCCGCAGGTCACGGCGGTGCCAGAACAACTGCATACCCGATGGACGGACTCCCGCAGTGTCAACCTACTGTCTGTCGGCGACCCGGCGTTGGCGACCAGGTGACAACCAGACGCGACCGAGCGCGTAGAGGGGTGCGCCAGGTAGCGCGGAGACGGCGACGAAGAGAGCCGAGACTCCCAGCCGAACGAGGGTCGAATCGGCCTGCACGACCGAGATCGGTACCGATGCTGGGAGCGACACCGCGTTGAGAACCCACAGCGCGGCCACCAACGAAACACCGACAATCGGGCGTTCGTTCGCCGTTCGCAGCGCACCCAACAGCAGTGGCACGGGAACAGCCGGGACGAACGCGAAGACTGCGGTCACGCCGCGGGAGACTGGATAGCCGACCTCGAAGACGAAGACCGAGACGAGCGCGAAGTACGCGAGTACGACCGTCGCCGAGACGCCCCAGAGAGACCGACCGTAACCGGATTCACCGACGAAGAACGCCCCGAGCCCGATAACGAGGTACGAGAGTCCCAGCAGGTAGTAGACGACGCTCCCCGCCGACGAAAGCCACGGCGACGTGAAGATGCCGAGACCGACGGCGAGCGCGCCCATACCGAGAATGATTGCACCCCGGCTGGCGAGTGACTCGCGGAGACTGGAGACGCCGACGGTGAGCGAGGAGGACATTACCTACTGTTACGGGGAGAGCGACGAGAACGTTCGGACTGTCCACTCGAGAAGAAAATCGGGGCCGAGAGAAAGAATCGGCGGGGCGCGTTCGAGCCCACACCGCGACGAATTCGAGCGATTCGACGCTGCAGACCCCGCACTCGACGCCGACTACGTCGCGTTGAGCATCGCCGCGTCGTACTCTGCCTCGAAGAGACGGGCGTCACACCCGCTGCAGGTCGCCGCAACTACGTCGTAGGTGCGACAGCAGGACTCGACGACGTCCTGTCCGAGCGACACCTCGCCGTCGCAGACGGGACACCGGGTGAGACACAGGCGGAGGCCGCCGAGCACCTGACTTCGGTACGACAGTGGGAGGTCCTCCCAGCCGCGATATCGACCGGCGAGTTCTCGGGAGGCGGCCATGTCGGCGACGAACGCTGGGCGAGACTCCCACTGTCCGAGCCATCGACCGTCGAGGCGAGCGACGAAGGCCTCGCCGTGCCAGTACATCGACAGTTGGTCGGCTTCGACGCCGACGAGCTCTGCGAGTTCGTCGCGGTCGGTGTCGCGGTCGTCCATCCGCTCCATCCGAGCGCGCCACGCCGCCTCGAACGCCGGGTCGAGTGCGACGTCCTCACCGGTGGCGTCGTCGACGATGGCTCCCGCGTCACGGAGAATCGTCTCGGCGTCGACGTTTCGGGTGTCACCCTCGACAGTGCCGGTCTCTCGCAACGACGCACGGGCGCGGGAGTCCTTGTCGAACGCGCGGAGAAGCCAGTCGGGGAAGTAACGCTTGGTCAGCTCCGGGGTTCCGGGGACGAGGTAACCACGGAGGTAGATAGTCGCAAGCGAAAGTCCGAACGCGGCCAGTCCGGCGACGGGGAGGACCAGTCCCACGAGCAGCGACAGAACGGCCGCGATAGCGACGTTCGTCACCGTACAGGGAACGCAGCGGTTCTCGCCGGTGTACTCGGGCTGTCGGAGGTCGTCGAGGTGGGTAAACGAATACATGTGTAACTCCAGTGTGTGCCCCTCAGGTGGGCCCCATCACGACCACTCGGTACACGCCCGTCGTGCATAGGTATGGATTCCATACCGGGCCACGTCGACGAGTTGACCCGACCGGCGACGGAGACCGTCGGTCGGCCCAAAACTCGCGAGAGGGTGCGGGAGCGTCGCCGTCAGCGGGTGTCGGGTCAGTCGGAGACGACGTGACAGAACCGCGCGGGTGAGCGTGTGAGAACTGAACGCGGAGACGGGGCGAGAGAACCGAACGATGGGGGGCCGACGGACAGGAGAACCGAACGATGGGGGGCCGACGGACGGGAGAGATGACAGGCGACGACCGTGGACACAGCGCACGAGAAACGACGAGCGAAGGACACGACATCGGTAGAGATCACAGGACGATACCAGAATTTCAACAGACTCAACATTCCGGAGAGTAGCCACTGGTGCAATGGTCGTTCTGATTCCATTCGATGGTTCGACCCTTTCCAGAACGGCGCTTAAACACGGATCCCATGCGGCGAACCTCTATGAGGAGTCCATTCTCGCGGTTTCGGTCATTCCTGACCGAAACGCGACCTATGCGCGTGAACACGACTGGATTACCGGTGACGAAGCGTTCGAGATAGAGACGATCGTGTCGCGTCTCCGTCGCCAAGTAGCGCAAATCGCGCCGGAGGCCGAATTTAAACATATCGTTGTGGACCGCTATGCACCGTCTGGAACGATAGCGAATCACATTCGCCGTCTGGCTCGCAACCTCGACGTGTCGGCCATTTTCATCGGCAGCCAAAACGCTGCTCGCAGTGTCCTCGGAACGAAAAGTGTTGGTGGCCAAGTCGCCTACGAAGACGACTACGATATTGTGATTATCCGAAACCCGATGCCTGAACCAGAGAGCAGCAGTCCAGTGAGCTAATACACAGTCGGTCAGTCAGCCGATTGACCGGCCGGCAGTTGGCAGGCCGGGTGTGGTGTGCACAGACGTTCGAGGCACAGACGTTCGAGCGCTGGTCAACGGGCCAGAGCGAGCAGCGTTCAGCGCCGGAACGAACGGAGGATGTTCCAGCGGTCGGTCCAGAACTGATAGACGGTCGAGACCGCAAACAGGCCGAGGAAGCCGCTGGCCCACAGAAGCGGGTCGATGGCGGAGACGACCGGTAGTTGCGCCGAGGCGAGGACGATGAGTAAGAGCGCAGCGACGCCGAGCGTTCGATAGTACTCACCCCAGGTGATGCCGTACTGCGTGACGACTTCCATGTAGGCGTCGACGTCGCGGGCGCGGGTGAGGAGTTCTATCTCTCTGCGTTCGCGGTCGTAGTTGATGACGCCGAGGTCGTGAAGCTTCGGTAAGTGTGTCTGGTGAAGCGAGATGTACACCGACTCGCGGACGTTCCGCGGGGGCGGAGAGACGCCGGTCTCCTCGGTGGCGATGCGCTCTGAGAGGTCACGAACGCTGATTCGCCCGGGGGACGTGTTCAGAAAGCGCAGGGCTTCCCGCCGTCGCGGGTTCGAAAGTATCTGGTGAATCTCACACTCCGGTAGGGTCTGTTTTCGAATGTGTATCATCGTGAACTCCCCTCCGCGTGCTTCGTGAGTGAGACGCACTGAGAGGTATTTCGACGATGGACAGACTCGGACATATGTATGGGCTGGCAAGTTGCCGAAACCGATAGCCAGCGGCCACGTGGTAAGGCGTTCGAGCCGATGAGTCAGTGACAGAATGTCGTGCTTAACGTCCGCATATGGCGCTGGCGTGGGTGAGCCATCCCACCTGCTAACTGGCCGGTAGACGCCTCTACGTGGTTGTTAGCGCCTCACCTGGCTGTTCTTACCCATTACCTCTCAAATCGTACCGGATTCCGTTCCCAACTGGAGCGACCCCACGTCACCTCGACCCAGAACACCTCGGCTCGAACCGCGGGCGCTTGCGGGAAAAAGAACATCAGATCCACCATGGCAGACAAACAATCGTTCAACATCTCCCGGCGCAACGTACTCGCCGGACTCGGAACCATCGGCCTCGCGTCGGCGGGTGCCGGTCTCGGGACGACCGCGTACTTCAGCGACCGCGAGGACTTCGAGAACAACACGCTCGTCGCGGGCGAACTCGACCTGAAAGTCGACTGGCAGCACATGTACTGGGGGCCCGAAGAGGGCAGCGTCTACGGAACGGCGGGCATGCCGTACGTCAACGCGTACCCCGACGTCGACGGTGACGGGATGCAGGACACCGTTCTCACGCGCGCGGAGATCGCCGCGGCGGACCAGAGCCTCACCGCCGAAGCGGTCGAACAGCAGTACCGCGAGCAGTTCGCCGACGTCCCGGACGATTACGCCGACCCCGTCATCTCGCTTGACGACGTGAAACCCGGCGACCACGGCTGTCTCGGCATCAGCGTCCACCTGTTCGACAACCCCGGCTACATCTGGCTGGGCGGGAGCCTCGTAGAGGAGTCCGAGAACGGTCAGAACGAACCCGAGTCGAAGGTCGACCCGACGGCCGACGGGCCTGGCGAACTCGCCGACTCCATCGACGCTACCCTCTGGTACGACGACAACAACGACTGTGAGCTCTCCGACGGCATTCAGGGCGACGGCGACGTCGTCATCGTCCTCGACCGCTCCGGGTCGATGACCTTCGAACCGAACAAGTTCGAGAACGCCAAGGCCGGCGCGAAACTGCTGGTCGACGCGCTCGGTTCGAACGCGAACATCGGTCTCGTCTCGTACTCCGGGAGTGCGTCGCTCGACGTCCCACTCGGCTCGGCCACCGCGTCCGACAGCACCGTCTACGCGAGCAACGCCGACGCCGTCAAGGGCGAAATCGACGACCTGGCGTCTGGGGGTAGCACCAACATGGTCGACGCCGTCCAGACGGCGACGACCGAACTCCTCTCGGGCAGCAGTTCGAACAAGATCATGGTCTTTCTGACCAACGGCAACCCGAGCAACAACGAGTCCGACGTCGTCAACGCGGCGACGGCCGCCAAGAACCAGGGCATCGAACTGTACACCGTCGCGTACGGTAGCGACGCGAACGCGAGCCTGCTCGTGCAGATGTCGAGCGATCCCGACAGCGAGTACTCGTACGTCTCGACCGACATCAACGCGATTTCGCAGGTGTTCGGCCAGATCGGGCAGTCCATCGCCGGCGAGACGGTCATCACGCAGGGGACCCTGCGCCAGGTCCTCGACGCGCTCGAAGCGGGCATCCCGCTCGACGGTAACCGCGTTGCGGCGAACCGGCAGTGTTTCGTCAACTCGACGACCCAGTACATCGGCCTGAAGTGGGAGCTTCCGGTCGAGGTCGGCAACGAGATTCAGACCGACTCCGTGACGTTCGACATCTCGTTCGCCGCAGAGCAGTGCCGCCACAACGACGGCACGAACAACCCGTTCGCCGAGAGCGTCTGAACAGACCGAGAACATCCGAAGAACCACCTAACCATCGGCGGGGCGGTCCCGCCGACGTGAATTCCTCCTTCTCTCGTCGCGACCGAAGTCGATAGCTGTCACCGACGTACCACCTCCCTCGTTCGTCGCCGACGCGCCGGAGACGACGAAAGCGAATCCAATCCCACACCACTGGTCGAACCCCTCGCGGGGTCGGCAGGGAGACGGCGCGCCGACCATCGTGGCCCGCCTCGTCGGTAATCGCCTCGTCGAGGTAGTCGTCGCTTCAGGCGTGCCCCGAACGTGGGACGTGTCGCACGCGACGAAAAGCAGACGAAGACGAGCCGCGAGCAGACGAGGACGAGGACGAAAGGGACGCCGACCAAGGAGCAGGTCGTGAGGTCGACCTCCATCGACGGTCCCCGAGCAAGGGGGTCGAAACGGAGAAAAAAGGTGCGAAACTAGAGAGAAACTGGGGAGATGGGTGTCCGAACCCGCAGAAACGAGACGGAAGGCTATCCGAAACGACGAGCGTTGGCGTATAGGGGAATCGTTCGTTTCGAGCCCGCTGTAGGCCGGTATGGCGACCTTACCGCAGTGGCAGAACACCCCTATCCACTCGCTAATCGGCCGGTAGAAACGGCTACCAGCGCGTTAGCGAACAGGGCAGCGGCTCTTACCTAATATCTTACCAATCCGAGGTGGTGCTGTTCCCAGTTGGAGCGTCCCACCGTCACCTCGACTCGAATCAGGGCGCTTGCGGGAAAAAACAAAACATCAGATCAACCATGGCAAACGACCAACCGTTCAAAATTTCTCGGCGCAAAGTACTTGCTGGATTGGGCGCTGTCGGCCTCGCCTCCGCGGGTGCCGGGCTCGGAACCACTGCGTACTTCAGCGACCGCGAGGACTTCGAGAACAACACGCTCGTCGCGGGCGAACTCGACCTGAAAGTCGACTGGAGACAGTACTACTACGGAGCCAGCGAGGAGCTGGAGCTCATCAGCGCCTACCCGACGCCGGATGGCGTCGTCAGCACGCGAGACGACATCGCACAGGCCAACTTCTCGATGAACTTCTCCGACCTCGACGCGACGAACCAGTCCGCCGTCGAGACGGACTTCCGCGAGCAGTTCGCCGACGTGCCGGACGACTTCGAAGGTCCCCTCATCAATCTGACCGACGTCAAGCCCGGTGACTACGGCTGTGTCGTCTTCAGCCTCCACCTGTTCGACAACCCCGGCTACATCTGGATGTTCGCCGACAACTACGAGAGCCTCGAAAACAACGTCAACGAACCCGAGTCGAAGGACCCCAACGAAGTCGACGGGGAGGACTCCGGCGAACTCGGCGAGGAACTCATCGTCAACATCTACTACGACGAGGACGGCGACTGCGAGTTCGACGAACAGGACGGCGACGCGCTCGTCTTCGGTCCCGGCATTGGCGGCTACACCGACGAGAACGGCAGCAACCCGGCGACCCTCGAAGCCGCGATGGACGTCATGGCGAACAACGACGGTCTCATCCCCCTCGACGGGGCGGCCCCGTACATGGAATGGGACGACGACCCCGCCGATCGCGACTGCTTCGTGAACTCCACGACGAAGTACATCACGATGGAGTGGCGCCTTCCGACTGCCGTCGGTAATCACATCCAGTCCGACAGCGTGAGCTTCGACGTCGGGTTCTACACCGAACAGTGCCGCCACAACGACGGCATGAGCCCCGACTTCGACAACTCGACCAACACCGTCCCGAACAACTGATGGAGTAACGCCGAGGCACCGCCTTCGCGCGTATCTCGAAGCCGAACACCGGGGGTAACTACGCGGCCTGCGTCTTCGATTTTGAGTCCGCGCGGAAGTGGTGCCCGCGACGAGAGCAACCCACACAACAACGCAACTCACACTAACACATGACGAACGACAATCGAATCAACATCTCCCGGCGGAAAGTACTCGCCGGACTCGGGACTATCGGCCTCGCGTCGGCGGGTGCCGGTCTCGGGACTTCCGCGTACTTCAGCGACCGCGAGGACTTCGAGGACAACACGCTCGTCGCGGGCGAACTCGACCTGAAGGTCGACTGGCAGCAGTCGTACTACCGCGGGTTAGAGGGACAGGACCCCGACGACCACCGCACCTGGGAACGCATCAACGCGTACCCCGACGCGAACGGTGACAAGAAACAGGACGTACTGTACACGCGCGAACAGGTCCAGATCGACCCGGCTGGCACGCTCGGCCTCGACGCCAACGCGACGGCCGCCGAGATAGAAGAGGCCTACCGCGACCAGTTCGCCGACCTGCCGGACGACTTCGAGATGCCAGTTATCGAACTGCTCGACGTGAAGCCCGGCGACATGGGCGAGATTACGGTCAGCATGCACCTGTTCGACAACCCCGGCTACATCTGGCTGGCTGGTGAACTGACCGAGAACGCCGAGAACGGCGTCAACGAACCGGAGTCGAAGGACCCAGACGAGGACGACAACGCCAACGGCGAGGACCCGAACGCCGGCGACATGTGGAGCGGCGAGCTCGCCGACGAACTCATGGTTCGGCTCTGGTACGACGACGACTGTGACAACTCCCTCGACAACGAGAATCCTCCGTGTATCCACTTCGTCATCGACGACTCCGACTCGATGCAGAGTACGGCCGGCGGGTCGATGGCCAAAAACGTCGCCGTCGAGGACGCGATCACCACCTACGTCGACGCGCTCGAAGATTTCGACACGGCCGACGACAACGACCTCAGCCCGAGTTCGGTCGGCATCACGCTGTTCTCCAGCCCCGACACCGGAACGCTGGCACCGACGAGCGACAAGTCGGACGTGCTCACGAAGCTGTCGGACCTCACGAACGGCGACGCGGGCGGAAACACCGACGTCGCGGACGGCATCACGAACGCGGCGAACGAACTGGGTTCGATGACCGACTGCGAGCGCGTGATGGTCGTCATCACGAACGGCATCGCCATCGACAGCGTCGAGGCGTACACCGCCGCTCAGCAGGCGGTCATCGACGGCAAGGTCGACCGCATCGTCACCATCGGCGTCGCCACCGAGGACCAGAACGCACGCGACACGCTGCAGGACATCGCGGACCTGACGCCCACGGGCGCGTTCATCGACACGTCGTCTCCCGACGACATCGACGACGCAATCAACGGCCCCGCGACGAGTCTCGTCTCCGTCGTCGGCACCGGTCAGGGCGTCGGCGGGGAAACCATCTTCGCCGAGGGGACCCTCAACCAGGTGTTCGCCGGGGTCAACCCCGACGGCAGCGCGTACGGCGGGCAGAGTATCACCGTCCCCGAAGGGATCCCACTCGACGCGGATCGCGAGACCGAGGGTCGACAGTGCTACCCGAACTCGACGACTCGCTGCTTCGCGATGAAGTGGTGGCTCCCGGTCGGGGTCGCCAACGAGATTCAGACCGACTCCGTGAAGTTCGCGATGCGACTGTACGCCGAGCAGTGCCGCCACAACGACGGGTCGAACGCAGAGCCGTTCGACACCCCGTCCGCGTAGGTCGGGCGTCGCCGACGAACCGACGTCGTCTCACACTCCCTCGTCTCGGCTCCCCACGCCGAGGTGTCGGTGAAACGGGCGCTTACACGGCTGGTAAGTGACCCGTACCGCTCGCGCCCACGAGAGTTCCTCGGTGGTACGCGAGCCATACCTATGGCCCGAAACGGCCAACACTCGCATCGAAGCCCCCGTGCCCGCGACAGTCAAGCGGGCCCTACCGGGGCGCGACCATCACCCCACACTGGTGTACGGCGGTTCGACTCCGTCGGTGGGCCTCCCCACGGGGGTAATCATGAACAATGACTCACGACACTTCACGAGACGGCAACTGCTGGCGGGTATCGGCACTGTTGGCCTGGTAACCACCGGTGCCGGATTCACTCGCGAACTCCGTTCTCGGCCGTTCTCGCGGTTTGCCTATACCCTCGCACAGACGGACGAAGACGACGGGCGTCTTCTCGTCTCGTGGTACGAGACGTACAACGGCGACTATCAGGAGAGCCAGCCAAATACGACGGCCGAGAACTGGAACGGGACCGATACGACCCAGTACGTCCCCGGCGTCCCCGCGACGCCGGTCATCAGCCTCTCGAACGTCCTGCCCGGAGATACCGGTGCGCTCGTCGTGGGATTTCTGGCCGAGGGCGACGAGGACCTGAACGTGTGGGTGAAACCGCAACTGCTGGAATCCGACGAGCGGAGCGTCAATGAACCCGAACTGAAAGCGGGCGATCTCCCCGACGACCCGACCGACCCGTTCGACGGCGAACTCGCGGCCGCGACCGACGCCCTCCTCTGGCACGACATCGGCCTGGTCGACAACGGCGTCGTCGGTGCCTGTGACGGCTCGTTCACCGAAATCACGGTCGGTGAAAACACCCTCGTCTCCGAACCGGTCATCGCCAGCGGAACGTTCGAAGACCTTCGGGTCGCCGACGGGTACGGCGGACTCGAGCGTGACGGGTGGATTCTCCTCGATTTTACCCACGACGACGACGCCACCGAGTGTCTCACCGTGGGCCGACAACAGTGCGTCGGCTTCGAGTGGCGCGTTCCGAAAGCGGAGGCCAATCTCCTACAATCGGATTCCGCCGTATTCTCGCTGGCCGTCGCGGCGACACCGTGTTCGTACCGCGACGAGAGCGACGTGCCGCTCCCGCCGTTCGACGAGGGGGGTGAACCGGCGTGAGTCCGGGAGACGTCGGTGGACTGACTCGGCGGAAGCTCCTGCTCGGACTGACGACTGCGGGCGTCGCCGGCGCGATGACCGGCGTCGGGACCGCCTCGATGTTCCGGGACGTCGAATCGTTCGGCCGCAATCGCCTCCAAACCGGGGCGTTGGACCTGCTAGTAACGTGTGACAGCGGAGACTGTCAGACATCCTCACAAGGAGCGCTGAACCTCGACGTCGGTTCGCTCGGACCCGACAACCAGTCCGAGACGGCGTCCTTCAGCATCGAGTTACCGGAGACCGTCGGAGCCATCGACGGGCCGGAGGTCCCGAACAACCCGGCGTGCCCGTGGATTCGACTCGGGTGCCCCGAGCCGACCGACATCGAAGTCCTCTCTGCCGTCTCGACGACGCTCGTCTACGTCGCACCCGACGGCTCCCGAACGACGGTGTTCGACGGGACGTTGCTCGAACTCGCGTTCGACGACCACCTGCTCGTCGGCGACCGCATCCCCGGCGTCGGTTGTCTGGACCCCGGCGACGTGGCGACGTTCGAACTCACGTGGAGCCTCGACCCGACTGGGCTGAAGCCGGAGGCGACGCAGCTGTCGGTGACGTACTACTTCGCCGCGATACAGCGGCGACACACCGACCCCCACGAGAATCCGTGGGGGCTGACGGACCCGCTCCTCTGCGAGGTGAGCGGTCTCAAGGGAATCAGCTACGTCGCCTTCTGTGGCGACGACGAGGTCGACGTCTGCGACCTCGAACTGGTGGCCCTCGCCGAGGAAGACGGCGGGCAACCCACCATCGTCGAGTGGAGCTACACCGGGCCAGGTACCATCGACGGGGTGGTGATGAAGTCCGGGGCTGGCAAGGGTGGAAACAGCGGCCCGGGGACCGTGCTGTTCCCCGGCGGCACCGGCGGACTCCTCTTCGTCGGCTCGCCGGAGGGGACCGTGTTCGACGCCGACAGCAACCGGAACCCGTGTCCGGACGGCAACACCCTGTTCAAG
This sequence comes from Halobacteriota archaeon, assembly GCA_051747545.1. Classification (GTDB taxonomy): domain Archaea; phylum Halobacteriota; class Halobacteria; order Halobacteriales; family Haloferacaceae; genus JBNJGG01. The sequence goes on from JBNJGG010000021.1 coordinate 16,827, forward strand.
TTCGAGTGCGACGACGGCGAGTGCGGCTGTCTGCGCGGCGAGTGCCGGGGGTGCTCTCGATGAGCCTGCTGGTCACCCGACGCGAGAGCCTGGGGTGGTTCCGGACGGGGCGGAGCCACACCCGACCGTCCGGTACGCGCAACGAACCGTTCGGTACGCGGTCCATACCCATGCCCCCGGCAGTCCTCCCGGGAGGTAACCGATGACCCTCAAATCACGTCTATCGAGTGCCGGGAAACGCCTGCTCGATATCGTCCCCGTAGTCGTTCTCCTCCTCGTCGTGGCACCGTTCGTCGTCTACGCCGTCCCCGGCGTCGTCGGTGCCGACGAGGGGTACGTCGTCCTCTCGGGGAGTATGCAACCCGAAATCGCGCCCGGTGACGTGGTCATCGTCGGCGCAGTCGACCCGGAGTCCGTCGCCGTCGGGGACGTGATCACCTTCACGCGGTCGGCGACGCGCCCGCCGGTGACCCACCGGGTAATCGAAGTCGTCGAGGACGACCAGGGGCTCGCGTTCCGAACGATGGGTGACGCCAACGAGGAGGCCGACTCGGCGCTGGTGCGGCCCGCCCAAGTCGTCGGTCGCGTCACGTTCACCATCCCGTACATCGGACACGTGATTCAGTTCACGAACTCCGGGACGGGCTTCATCGCTCTCGTGTTGATTCCGATCGGCCTGCTACTCGTCAGCGAACTGTGGCGATTTGCGGTGAGAGGCGACGAGAGAGAGGCCCAGCGCGCCGCCGAGACCAGTGCGGCGGCCCCCGACCCCACGGTCGAATCGACGACCGCCAGTGAGCGCAGTTCGGCGGGCGTAGTCGACCCCGTCGACGTTCCAGCGACGGTCGCGGCGTCCGACGACGATGTGTCGGGGTACACGCTCTCGAAGATCGACCTGACGATTTCGAGCGTCGTCCTGCTCGCGCTTGCCGTCTACAGCGGGTGGATGGCGTACCAAGAGCAGACGCCCGTCGCGGTGACCATCGCCGTCGCTACGTCGACGACGTTCCTGCTGACCGTCGGCGTGCGACAGTTCGGTCTCGGAGCCGACCCCGTTACGGTCCCCGACGGTGGCAGCGTGTCGGCTCCATCCGCAGGTCCGAGCGCGTCGGTCATTCCGACGGTGACTCTCGCACCCGACCAGCGCGACCTGCCGCGGGTTGGCGTCTCCTCGCTCGTCGACCTCGTCGAAATCGGCCGCCGAGCGGGTCGACCAGTGGTCAAAGACTCCGTCGAAGAGGGCTACTTCCTCCTCGACGAAACGGTCGCATACGCGTACCTCCCGGGACGCACCGACCCAACCAACGGGCAGGCACGCACCGGGCTACAAAACGGACACATGCACGTCTCGAGGGAGGTTGGCGATGACCGGAACTAACCGCACCGTCCGGCGTGTCGCCGTCGTCGCGCTCGTGCTCTGCGTGTTCCTCTCGGCAGTGGGGGGAGGCTACACCCTCTCGCGCTTCGTCGACCACGAACAGGTCGACGTGGTCGCGTCGATCAGTGGCGGGCCGAACCAGACGGACCCCGATGCGGGTCCGAATCGACCCAACGGCTCCGGTGTGTCGTCGTTCGGGACCACTGAAGCAGGTGGAAACGAGACGAACACCACGTCGACCGACGACAGTTCGGATTCGAACGCCACGGGAACCACGAACGAGTCTGTCGTCGGCGGAGGTAATTCCACGAACGAGACCAACGAGGAGGTGGTACCGACACCCGAAGGCAACGAGTCTACCACCGGAGAGGGCAACGAATCCACGTCCGGCGAGGACAGCGAATCAACACCCAGTGGCGGAAACGAGTCGACTACCGGTGGCGGCAACGAATCGACTACCGGAGACAACAACGAATCCGTCGAATCGGGCAGTCCGGACCTGGTGACGCAGGACGTCGAGCCGTCCGACGGTGAGGCGACTCCCACGTCGTCAGCGAACGAGACGGCATCGCCGACGCAAGACCAGACGGGCGAGTCCACGAGTGAGGACGGAACGACGACACCGGACGGATCGACGACGAGTTTGACCCCGCCACCCCAGACCACCGAACTGCAGGTCGCCGAACCGACCTCGCTGTCGCCACTCCGGAGGCCTGGGTGATAGGTTCGAGCGGGGCCGCCGTGGCGAAGACTCCACAACGACTACCCGACCACGTTCCGGGGATGCGGTCGCGGGCGATCAAGCGAAACGTCCTCGTCGGGTTGCTGTATCTGTTGCTTCTCGTCGCCGGAGCGAGCGTGCTCCGCATGCTCCTTGCAGGAGCGCTACTCCTCCAGACGCTGTTCCTCTAGAAACTCGTCCAGTGTGTCGCGTCGGCCGTCGAGGAGCGGGAATCGCTCATCTCTGCGGCGTTCGAGCACTCGAAGCAGTCGGGCAGCCCACGCGAGTTTCTTCCGCTTTATCGTCTCGACCGACTCGTCGTCGAAGTCCCATCCGAGAAATCGTAACTGACTCGCACCGAAGGCGTCGGCGATGAACGCCGCCCTGTCGCCGTCGGTGAATCCGCCGAAATTTGCGACGGTCGCTACGGGGGCCGCTTGCGTCGTCGCCAGCACGTTCTCGGCCTCGAACGTCGGAACCCACTCGCGAACCAGCGGCACGTTGTCCCCGTGAGCGTGTGCCGCGACGGGAACGCCCTCGTGGGTGAGTCGACGGGCAGTCCGTGGGTTCTTGTCGAGGTCCGTCACCATCAGGTCGACGCTGACGTCCGCAGCTAACAGGACGTCGACCGCCGTCGAGGCCGCGAAGACGATGGGTGAGGTCCCGCCCGCCGCCAGTTCGTTACCCGCGGCTTCGATTTCGGCGGCCAGCGACGGTGCGGCACCCACCACGGTCACGGGTCGCCCGGACACGAAGTCGAATCGGGAGACGTCGAACGGAACGGCGTATGACGCGAGTACGTCGCGGGCGCGCTCGTCGGCGGCGCGGTCGAACCCGAAGTCGGCGAGGACGCGCTCGTACAGCGGTTCCCACTCGGAGAACTCCATCGTCAACGACGGTCCTCGGCGAGCAGTTCGAGCGTCTCACCGAGAGTCCCGTCGCTCTCGGCAGGAGCGCCGGAGTTCGACCGCATTGACGCGGCACACGCTCCGAGCGCGCGGGGAGTTCCCACGAGGAGCCCTCCGGTACCCGACGTTCCCACCGCGAAGGTCGCGCCCGCCGCCGACGCTGCGTCGTCGAGTTCCTGCACTTGCGCGGGAGAAAGCCCCGACATCTCGAAGACGCGGATCGTGCTCTCGGTTGCAACCGACTCGTCGGCCCCGACTCTCCGGGCGTGTCGCCGTGCCTCCGAGACGGTGGTCACGTCGAGTTCTTCGACGTGGGCATCGCCTTCCGACCGGAGTCGGTCGCGGGTGAACGCCGCGCCGACGAGGGCGGCGTCCCTGGTCTCGGCCACGTCGTGGGTGCGAACGACGTGCACACCTCGCTCGACTGCCATCGACGTCGCCGCGAGGCTGACCGGGAGAGCGTGCTCGGTACTGCGGTTCGCGATGTCTCGTAGGAAATTTTTGCGGTTGATGGAGACGAGGATGGGTCGCCCGAGACCGCGAAACTCCCGGAGGCGACCGAACGTGTCTCGGTCGTCTTCGAGCGTCTTCGCCTGGCTCCACCCGCCGAACGCCGGGTCGACGATGGTCTTATCGGTGAGGCCCTCGCGCTGGAGGGCGTCGTAGATGTCGTCGACGGTCTCGACCGCGCCGGGACGGGTCAGGTCCGGCGGACTCGCCATCTTCACCACCGCGGCGTCGTACCCCTCGCACACGACCGGCATCTGCGGGTCGGCGAAGCCACAGATGTCGTTTACCATGTCGAATCCCGCCGACAGCGCCGCGTCGGCAACCTCGTGATATCGCGTCTCGATGGAGAAGACGGCGTCGCCCGAGACCGAGGCGATCGTCTCGACGGCGGTATCGAGACGGTCGAGTTCCTCCTCGGCGGAGAGCACCTCGAAGCGCTTGTTCGCCGATTCGAGACCCACGTCGACGATGTCGGCCCCTTCGTCGATGAGTTCGCGGTCGACGTACGCGGCCGCCTCACCCGGGTCGTCGAAGACGCTCGGCTTGTACGGCGACTCCTCACTGACGTTGAGTACCCCCATGATTCGTGGTGGGTAGTCGTCGCCGATTCCGAGTCCTCCGGCGTCAACGTTTCGCATACGACACCGGAGGGACCCATCGCACATAGGCGGTGTGGTGTCGCCACGCCGCTCGAGTCGCGTGGCCGACTCGAAGTCGAATCAGACCGCGTCGGTACGAGGACCGCCGCGAGGAGGCAAACCGCCGTAGGCACCCTCTGGTGGGACCTATCGAATGACACGTCGCTCGGGGGCGCTACAAGCCTCGGGTCAGGGCGTTCATTCGACGCCCCTAACGTGTCTGTGGCCCATCACTGGATTACTAATCGCCGTCCTCCGAAGCCAGAGTCGGCGAGACGCAATCGATGATTGATCTGGAACTCAGTCCGGTCGCACGACGTATCGTGGAGGACCTCGGTGAAGTAACCCCCGACGAGGAGGTACTCGTCGTCGGCGACACCGGTTCGGTCACGGTGTCGAAGGCGCTGACAACCGCCGCCCGAGCCACCGGTGCCGAGGCGTCGCTACTGGTGATGCCAAGATTGGCGAGGCAGGGAGACGAACCGCCGTCTGCGGTGGCCGGGGCGATGCGTGGTGCGGACGTGGTCTTCGCCGCCAACGAGCACTCGCTGGGCCACACCGAGGCACGCAAGCGGGCCACCGAGGACGGGACGCGGGTCGCCATCCTCAGGGGAGTCGACGAGGAGATGTTGCTGGAGGGGGCGATGACCGCCGACTTCGAGCGCCTCCGCGAGGTCACCGCCGCGGTGTGCGACGCGTTGACCGCCGCGGAGGACGCCCACGTGCGGACGCCGACGGGAACCGACGTCGAACTGTCGCTCTCGGGTCGGGCGGCGTTCCCGCTAGACGGCTACTTTCACGACGGCGCTGGGTTCTCGAACTTTCCGCCCGGACTCGCGGTGTCGTCGCCCGTCGAGCACACGGCGCAGGGAACCATCGTGATGGACTACTCGATGGACGGCTTCGGGCGACTCGACGAGCCGATAACACTGACCATCGAAGGCGGCAGCGTGACCGACGTTGCCGGCGGCGACCACGCTCGGCAACTCAGAGAGACGCTCGAAAACGCTGACGACAACGCCGGAAATCTCGCGGAGTTCGCCCTCGGGACGAACCCGGAGGCGCGCCTCGTCGGAAACCTCGCAGAGGACAAGAAGCGGCGCGGCGTTGTCGACTTCGCCGTCGGCGACAACACGAGTATCGGCGGCCACACGGCCAGCGACATCCACCTCGACTTCGTCGTGCTGGAGGCGACGATAACACTCGACGGCGTAGTCGTGCAATCCGACGGCGTCCTCGACGTTGACGCCGTCCATCGAGTGGGCTAACCGAGGAGGGGAACCGGCGAGTGAGAGAGGAAACGAGAGAGGAAACCGAAAATCCATACGGTGGTCGTCGAGAGTCACACGCCTTTTATCTCCACCGCGTCTATCCCCGGCAAATGGCCAAGGTCAGTATCGGACTTCGAGGCTGGCGGTTCGAGGAGTCCGAGGTGTTCGACGACGCGGGCGAGTTCAAGCCCCTCGACGACATACCCGAGGACCCGAGACGACGACTCATTCGGCTGACGTATCTCGTCGAGCAGCCGTGTGACGCGTGCTATCTCGTCCACGGCGAGTCGGAGATACAGCGGTGTCGACAGGCCCGAATCGTCTACGGCGAACCGATGGAGGAGGTGCTGCTGTGTGACCAACACGAGGCAGATTTCATCTACTGGTACCAGCACGAGGGCGGAACGGAACGACGAGGGACCGAGACGTTTCGCGACGAGTTCCACGAGTGGTTCGCGGACGGCGGCCGCGCTCCCGAGGGATTCGGCGGCCTCGAACACGTCGAAACGGACCCGAAGAACCTGCCGGACCCGCCGGACGCGAACGAGTTACACCGCCGACTCAACGAGAACTTCGAGGGGGACCGCGTCGAATTCCGTCCCCACGAAGAACCCGAAGACGAGGACGAACTCGACCTCGACGATGTGGACTTCGGTACCGACTACCCGAAGCGATGAGCGCACCGAAACCGGTCGTCGTCGTCGTCGACGCGAAGACGCCCGGTAACGTCGGCACTATCGCGCGAGCGATGAAGAACTTCGGCCTCACGGAGCTGAAACTCGTCGACCCCCCGCCGCTGGACCGCGACAGCGAGGCCTACGGGTTCGCGGGACACGCCCGCGAGGACGTGCTCCCGAACGCCGAGACGATGACGTTCGACGAGGTGGTCGAAGAGTACTACACGGTCGGGTGTACCGCGGTCACGAACGAGGACAGCAGGCGACACGTTCGATTTCCCTTCAAGACGCCAGCCGAGCTAAAAGAGAGCCTCCGAACGGTCGAGGCACCGGCCGCACTCGTCTTCGGCCGCGAGACGACCGGGCTGAACAACGACGAACTGTCGCGCATCGACGAGGTGTGCTCGATTCCCGCAAGCGGCGACTATCCGGTGTTGAATCTCGGACAGGCGGCGACGGTCGTGCTCTACGAACTGCGCGAGTTGACCGTCGACGAGGTGCAGTTGCCGAACCGAGAGCGGACCCGCGCACCCGAGGCGGACATCGAGCGTCTGTACGACTTCTTCGAGGAGTTTCTGGAAGAATCCGGCTACGACGAGCACAAGATGGAGAAGACTGGTCGGTTGCTGCGACGCGTCGTCGGGCGCGCCCATCCGACCGAGCGCGAGGTGAGTACCCTCCTCGGAGTGTTTCGGAAGGCGACGGACCAACTCCGACAGGGGGTCCGGTACGTCGATAGTGAAGACGACTGACGGAGGGGCGCGAGGGGAACCGACGGCCACAGTCGCGGGACGGCAGACGAAGGAATCGACGCGTGCGACTCAGTCGGCGTCGCGTCGGGCGTACATCACGAGCGGCACCATCGACATGACGACCTCGCCGTCGCCGTTCAGCGTCTCCGACCGCGACCGGACCAGTCCGCGCTCCGGGCGTTCGGGCGTCTTCTCCAGGATTTCGGTTCGAACCGACAGGACGTCGCCGGGGGTGACTGGTCGATGCCACCGAAGTTCGTCTAACCCTTTCGCGCCGAGCGTCGCCGCCTCGGAGAAGTGATTGTCGACGACGATTCGCATCGTCATCGACGCGGTGTGCCATCCGCTGGCGATGAGGTCACCGTACATCGATTCCTCGCGGGCGCGCTCGGGGTCGGTGTGGAACCACTGGGGGTCGTATCGCTCGGCGAACTCCAGAATCTCCGACTCGGTGACCTCGTAGGCTCCGAACGTCTCGGTGTGTCCGACCTCGAGGTCTTCGTAGAAGATTGCCATAGCTACGTGGTCGGCGCGGAGGCAGAAGTTCCTTCGGTGTGCGTCGGGGGGGGGGGCGAGCGCGGGCCGTGGTTCAGGCTCGCTTTTGAATCTCCTCGCGGAGCGCGTTGCTGACGACTTCGCCGTCGGCCTTGCCGCGAAGTGCGCCCATGGCCTCGCCCATCAGCGCGGAGAAGGCACCCATCCCTTGCGCTTCGACCTGCTCGGCGTTTCGCTCGACTACCTCGGCGACCGCTTCTTCGACCGCTTCGTCGTCGACGCCCGCGAGCCCAGCCTCCTCGACGGCCTCCTCTGCCGAGAGTTCGGGGTGGACGGCGAGGACGCTCAGCACCTCGCCGACGCCCTCTTTCGCGAGGTCACCACCGTCGACGAGTGCCAGCACGTCGAGGAAGTGGTCGTCGGTGAGGCGTTCGACCGGGACGTCGTCGCGCCGCAGTTCCGTGACGGTGCTCTCGAGGGTCCCGGCGGCGAGCGTGGCGTCGACGCCGCTGTCGACCGCTCTCTCGAAGAGTGGCATGCGACGGCCGTAGGCGACCTGTTCTGCGAGGCCTGCGTCGAGACTGTACTCGCGCTGGTAGCGCTCGACCTTCTCGGTGAGCAGTTCTGGCCGCTCGACCTCGCT
>JBNJGG010000022.1:0-24732 GCA_051747545.1 Halobacteriota archaeon
GAACGCGTCGAACGAATCGCGGAAGCCGCAGGCCTCCGTGGTACAACCAGGAGTATCCGCACGCGGATAGAAGTAGACGACGACGTGATGTCCAGCGAAGTCAGACAGCGAGACTGTCGTGCCGTCCTGGTCGGGCAACGCGAACGACGGGGCGGTGTCTCCGATAGCGAGCATACTCAGTGATTTTCCTCACGCCACAAACCAGTTGCCCCTTCAGTCGAGGGGCTCGGCCGCGTCGCGGTCGATGAGCGGTCTGGCGTTGGCAGTCGGGAGTGTGACGACGTCCTCGCTGGCGAGTTCGTACTCGCGTTCGTCGACGCCGAGGATGTCGCCCACGTCGCGGGTGATGCGAACCGTCGTTCGGTCGGTGTCGTCGCGGGTCGCGGTCGAACTGTTCGAATCGACCGCTCCGGACTCGGAGGACTCCACCGTCGATGCGTCCGAACGCGACCCTGCGAGAGACGGTTCAGTGGACCGGTCGTCACCGACTGGCTCGGTCGGCGAATCCTCCAGCGCACGCTCGTCGGCCGGACGCGGGCCTTCGGGTTGCGCGGACGATTGCGGCGTCTCAGTGGGCTCCGACGATTGCGGCGTCTCAGTGGGCTCCGACGATTGCGGCGTCTCAGTGGGCTCCGACGATTGCGGCGTCTCGGAGAGCCCCGACCTCTGTTGCGTGGACGGTCCTCTCGTCGCATCCACGTGGCTGGCGTCTCCCTGGGTGTCTGCGGAGCGCTCCTCGTGTTCGTCGGACGGAGACTGCGGTGCGTCCCGAGGGGACGCGGGACGTTCATCGCGTTCGGTACGACCCGTATCGTCCGTCCCCCCAGAACCCATCGCGTCCGAGAGCACACCCGAGTCGGGCGTAGACCCTCGACGTTCGTCAGGAGCCGTTTCCTGCGACGTCGATTCGTTCGGCGTCGACTCGTTCGGCGTCGACACGTTCGACATCGACTCGTGTGACGATTTCTGTCGTCGTTGCGGGCGCTCGCTGTCGGGCCTCCGGGGCGACTCGCCAGCGAGCGTTTTGAGGACCGTCTCGCGGTTCTGCCGAATCCGGACCACGAGGTCTTCGAGGAGCACGCGCTCTTCGCTCGTCAGTCCCTCCTCGTCGGTCGGCATGTCGGCGGCGGCGAAGGTGGCGAGTTTGACGACTTTGCCGACGCGGCGCTCGTAGATCGCCTCGACGACCTCTTCGGCGGTCTCGATTTCGTCGGTGAACCGGCCGACTTCCGGCGAGGAGAAGGGGTCCGAGGCCTCCGCTGCCGCGGCGCTCCGCTGTTCTTTGAGGTCGGCGATGTACTCGGCGACGTCCTCGTAGAAAGTGTCCCGAAGGTGCTGGAGGCTGTCCTTTCGTCGCTCCTTGGCTTGCACCGTTCTGAGTTCGTCGAGATTCATCGAGAGAGTCCAGTGTCCGTAGTCATTCGTTTCGGTCGTCGTTCACTCTTTGAGTTCGATCGTCGTTCACTCTTTGATTTTCTCGGCGTGGCCGCGCGCCATCAGGAACACGCCGACGCATTCACGAACCGAATGGTCTCCGGGCTGAAGTGTAAAGCTATCGCCGCAGAGCCGACCCCGGACCGTCTCGGAGACGCGGATCCGAATGTCGCGGCGCTGAAACCGCTCTGGGACGGCGTCGATGAGCGGGTCGAACGACGAGAGTGACTCCCGGTCGAGCGTCTTCACCGCGAGTCCTGTGCCGCCGTGGAGACTCCCCGGAAGTCGAATGAGGCGGTTCGTGTCGGTCGTCACGGGTTCGTCGATTGGCGCGGTCTCGCGCTCGATCGTCTCGCGGGCGAGTGCGTCGACCAGCGTCCGCACGCCCGGGCCACCGACCTCGACGTTGCCGGTGCGGATGGCGTCGGGATTCGACTCGAAGGCCCCGAGGATGGTCGTCGCCCGGCCCTCGCCGATGCCGTCGAGTTCCTGCAGTTTGGCCAGCGCGTCGGACTCGTCCATCGCGCGGAGGTCGTCGGCGAAATCGAGCAATCGTCGGTGGGTTCGCCGACCCCACCCGCCTCGGGTTCGGAGGACGCGGTGGGTCGTTCCGTGCGCGGAGGCAGTCGTGATGAGACCGTCTACGTCGAGGTCGATAGCGCGGAGGTAGTCGACGATTTCGCGCCGCGCATCGCTGTCGAGGGTGTGAACGGCCTCGTCACGGACGTGAACGTGGTAGCCCCGTCCGCCCGAGAAGACGACGGTCATGTCTTCGAAGGCGAAATCGTCTTCGAGGAGGTTCAGCAGCCGGAGGAGGGCGTCCTTACAGGTGGCGAGCATCTCGGCGTAAGTCGTCTCTGCGGGCGAGACGCCGGGGAGGTGGTCGGCGTCGAGGTCGAAGACGAGGTCGGCCCCGCGCCAGTCCTTCGCGTCCATCGTGTTCGCACCGGGGGTGGCGTACCGCGCGGCCGAAAAGTAGACGTGCTGGGGTGACTCCCGTCGAAGGAACTCGCTCACGTTACCGAGGTCGAGGAGCGACTGGTGTCTGACCATCGTGGTTCCCTCGCCCGCAGTCCACGGGATGTGTCCCCACTCGCGCGCGTCCGCGTCGGGTGGCAGTGAGAGGGTCGCGCTCCGGTAGTAGTCGCCGAAGCGGCCCTTGAGATACTCGCGGGTTCGCCCGTCCATCGCTTCGGGCCGATTGTGAGGGCGGGGCCATAGTCGTTGCGTCTCCCGCGACTGGGCAATTACACCGCGGTGAAAAAACTGCGTGTGAAACTGGTGTGTCGAGGCCCTCGTCGTCAGGGAGCCTCGCCGCGTCCGACGAGAATCTCCTGTGCCTCGACATCCTCGTAGGCGGCGACGAGACCGCCGACCGTCACGATACCGTCGGCCGTTTCGACCGCGAACGAGGCGACCTCTTCGGACTCGTCGTAAGTGTACTCGACGATGGGGCCCTCGACGACGACTTCCGCACCGGTCTCGACGTTACGGCCGGAGACGGCGGCGTAGAAGTCGTCGCGTGCGTCGAGGTCTTTCACGGCGCGGCGAATCGACGCGTAGCGACGCGGGAAGGGATTGCCATCGTCGCCCTCGGCGAGGGTTTCGGCCGTCGTCCAGAGGACGGTCCCGAAGAATCCGGAGACGAGAAAGCCGAGCGCAGAGCGATTGAAGATGACCCCGTACCGGTCACGGTCGTCGCGCAGCGCGTCCTGCGTCGCGTAGACGGAGTAATCGCCGTCGGCGACGGCCAGCACCGGCGTGGTGATACCGCGCCGGGCGCGGACGGCCGTCGCCACGTCGAGGTAATCGAACTCCGAGGGGTCGGGCGCGCGGTTCGCCGGCGTCACGATGAGGCTGACGCTGATGCCGTCGTCGATCGCAGCCGCGAGGTCGTCGTGGAAGCGTCGAAGCAAGTCCGGCGTGAGCGACAGCACCAGTTCGTACTCGGCGCTGTCGATTACCTCTCCCAGATACCGGAGGATGGTCGAGCGCGACTTGACCAGCGAGACCGCCTCGGTATCGCGCGTCGGGGCGGTGTAGCGCGCCGCCAGTTCGTCGACGAGCGTCGAAAGCGACGACTGGATGTTACCGAAGGCGTTTTCCGGATCGACGGCGACGATTTTCATCGGTCGCGACTCGCGGAGTTCGACCAGTCGTCGATCCGCGAGGCTTCGGACGGTGTCGTACACGCGGGGCTGGGGAATGTCGGTCTGCTCGGCGATTTCGCTCGCCGTGAGCTCGCCGTGCTCTAACACGGCCAGATACGCCTCGATTTCGTACTCACCGAGGTTGAACCGCTCGCCGACACGTTCGAGCGTCACGTGTAAATCGTCTCCCATGGTTTCAGGGAGTACGCCGCGGCCTAAATGATTTACTATGTTCCGAGTTGCACTCAATTCCGGAACGGAGTTGTATTTGGCTTACATGTCCTGGAGAGGGTCCGATTCCACTCACAGCAACATCCGGTCTTCGGGGGGCTCGGACATCCGGTCGCCGCTTCCCGACGTGTGTTTCAGGTAGTACTGCTGGACCGCCACAGCGGCGGCTTCGAGCGGTTCCGTGTCGACGACAGCCACCTCGTCACCCATCGGACGCGGTGAAGGGAGCGGGTGAATCCGAATCGTTCGAGACAGCCGGCGACGGCCATGGAACCGCCTCTACGAGCCGGAAGACAACCCTTTTTTCGGGCGGGAGTGAGGCATCAACTATGACACCTGGCGGAGTGGCCCGACCGCTACAGACGGCGACGCCCGAGGCTACGACGCCACCGTCGTTCGACGGGAGTGCGCTGGGGGAACTGCTGCCGTCGTGGGCGAAGTTCCCCGGGTGGGAGCTCGTCGCGGCCGCCTTCATCATCCTCGCCGGTGTCTACCTCTCGAAGCTACTGGTTCGGCTCCTGGGTCGATCCGTCGCCCGCCGGTTCCAGCGACAGAGCGTGGCGCAGACCGTCCTCCGGATGGTTCGCATCGTGACGATCCTGGTATCGGGCTTCGTGGCGCTCTCGGTGCTCGGGTTGCCAATCGGAGACGTCGTCCTGCCGGTGACGGTCTTTTCGGCCGTCCTGGGTATCATACTGGCACCCATCGTCGGGAGCCTCGTCAGCGGGTTGTTCATCCTCGCCGACGAGCCGTTCGAAATCGGTGACATGATAGAGCTCGACACCGGGAGTCGAGGGTTCGTCGAGGACATCACGCTGCGCTACACCAAAGTGTTCACGTTAGACAACACCTTTCTGGTCATCCCGAACTCGACCATCCGCGAGCGCGACATCGTCAACTACTCCGCAGAAGACGAGCGCACTCGCCTGACGCTGAAGCTGTTGGTCACCTACGAGGGCGACCTCACCGAGGCGCGGCGAGTGATGGAACACGCCGCTGGCAACGTCGAGGAGGTCATCGAAGGTGGTCCGGACATCCGCATCGGGAGCGCCAGATACCCGGCGAAGCCGACCTGTTACATCGAGGAGTACGCAGACCACGGGATCCTCCTCACGCTTCGCTACTGGGCGCAGAAGCCGTACAAACTGATGGCGATTCGCTCGAAGGTCAACGAGCAGGTGTGGGACCAACTGGAGGAGGCCGACGTCGACATCGCCTACCCACACCAGCACCTCGTCTTCGACGAAACTAGTGGACAGGCGCGGGTTGCGGTGGAGTCAGTCAGCGACGTATCGTCCGACGTGGACTAGCAACCGTGAGGGCCACACAGAGACGAGACACGCCGAGGCGACCGAGCAGCTAGACGAACGACCGAAGAGCGAGACGGGCGCGACGAGTGCGACTCAATCTGACCGAACGGTGATGACGGTGCACTCCAGTTTATCGCGGAGGAACGTCTCGATGTCGGGGTCGTCGAGGAAGCGACTGAGTGTCCGCCGCCAACGGCTAGCCTGCTTGGAGCCGATGACGACGATGTCGGCCTGTTCTGCGGCGACCTCCTCCAGAATGGTCTCCTCGACGAGGAAGCCGCGTCGAATGACGTAGCGTGCGCGCGCGACCGAACCGAAGGTGCTCTCGACCGCACGCTTCAGTTCGGCTCGCGTGAGGCCCTGACTGCTCTGATAGAGGTCGACGTGCAGGATGGTCAGTTCTGCGTCTCGCTCGTCCGCGATCCTGATAGCCTCGTCGAGCGTCGCCTTCGAGTGCCGAGAGAGGGGATATCGAACTGGAACCACGACCAGGGTCATTGCGCCGACGCAGGGTCCCTCACGGTGTCAACCTTTCTGTCTGTCTCGAAGGCGGGCCGATTCACTCTGCGAGTTCGAAGGCCACCTCGACTTCGGCCTGGTACTCGCGGTTCGCTGCGGTGGCCAGTTCCACACCGAGTTGCGTCACCTCCACCCAGTGAACGCCGTCGAGAGTGCTCTCGGCTCGAGAGATCGCGTCCTCGACCGCGGCATCGAAACTCTCCTCGCTTCGCCCGATGAGTGTGATCTTCTTGAACACCATCGCACTTCACTAGTATGTCACACAGTACCAAAAACCCAGACAGTGGTCACCGAGTCGGCACCACGCTGGAAGCTGTCGACTGCTACGAGCCTCGTCGTGACTCGTCCAGAAGGGCTGTCGTCGAGAAGTCGGCCCGAACCCGCGACGTGTACCACCACTCGGTCCCGTCGAACGCCGGACGAGCGCGTTTGTGCCCGCTGTAAAGTCTCGGTAACAAGCACAGTCTGATTGAGTAGAGAGTCCCAATGTGAGTAGTTGTCACTCGTTCAGTAATCATTATATGACCAGACGCCAGTCTGACAGACGAATACGTCGTATTCAGCGGCCTGTGGATTGGTAACAAATATCCCGCCGGTGAGAATGCAGTCGAACCGTCGGTGAGGGGGAGGTCACCAACTATCGCAACGACAGAATCAATCTCGGAACTATCGACGGACCAGGTGTTCGCTCTCTTGCAGAATCAGCGGCGGCGCTACGTCCTCGAATACTTGCGAGCGCACCCCGGCGAGGCGACGGTTCGCGAGCTCTCGGAGGCGATTGCCGCCAGAGAGAACGGGGTGCCGGTCGAGCAGCTGAACTATCAGCAACGCAAGCGAATCCACACGTCGCTGTATCAGACGCACCTCCCGAAGATGGCGGATTACGGCGTCATCGACTACGACCGGCGCGCGGGAATCGTGTCGTTGAGTGACCGGGTGACGACGTACGTGCCGTACCTCGACATCGAGGACGACCCGGACATCACGTGGGAGCAGTTCTATCTCGGTCTCTCGGGACTCGCGCTCGTCGCCATCCTCTTTGCGGCGCTCGGGGTACCACCCTTCGCAGCAGTGCCCGGAATCGCCTACGCCGTCGTTCTCGTCACGTTACTCGCACTGCTCTCGCTGGCGCACTTCGCGGTGGTCAGAAACGACCGAATCCGCGCACTGTTCGAGTGAGAGACGGCGATACCCGTCGCAGACCGAGTGAAAGACGAGAGTGAACTGCCGAGGCGAGCGGTCAGGCCCGCGAGCGGTCCAGTCGCGCAGACAAGGCACCCGCGACGTCCGTGAGGTGGGCGGTTCCCCAGATTGCGACGATGACACCGCCCAGGGTGTTGAACAGCAGGTCGAGCATGGTGTCCTCGAGGCCGTACTGCGTCAGCACTCGTTCGCCGCCGATTGCGTTCGAGAGCCCACCGAGGCCGAACTCCAGAACCTCCCAGAAGACGCCGAACGCGAGTACGAACAGGAGGATGAAGACGAACATAAACCGGGGTGGGAGGCGTATCGAATCCGTGTGTTCTTCGATGGCGCGAGCAGTCGCGTACCCCGCGGCGGCGACGATAGATGACGACAGCGTGTGAGTCACGTGGTCCCACCACCACACGCTGTAGTAGAAGCTCCGGTCGCTCCCGGGGAAACCCACCGTCCCGACGGCGTGGAGGAAGACGGCGGTCGTAATCCACAGCGTCAGGCCGGCGTCCATCGGGATGTGGTAGTCGCGCTCGAGGATGGCGGGGAGGTAGGTCACACCAAGGGCGATGGACGCGTTGACGACGATGCCGAGACTGTGTCTGTCGAGTCCGATGAAGATGAGGCCGATGAGGATGATTTGCATCAGTCGGCTGAGCTGTCGCTGCCGACGTGGGGTGACGCCGAGTGCGTCTCTGAGATTCACGGCACCCCTCCCAGGTCGTCCGGGACGCGTTCGTGACCGCGCGACCGTCGACGGAAGTAGTACTCGAAGAGAACGCCGGCGAACAACCCGGCGACGGTGGCGGCGACGAAGTCCCACATCAACGCGGCTTCGACCTCCTCGGGCGTGGCACGCCCGAGGAGGAAGGCGGTTCCGAGATACTGGTCGGAGAGCCACTTGACGACCGCCCACACCCCCGCAGTGGCCATCGTCGTGATGACGACGAACAGTACGGCGAACGAGTAGTTCATGCGGACGGGCGTGAACACGTCCAGTTCGACCGCGATGATGAGTGCGACCGCGGCGACCGCGAGGTACGCCGACACGCGGCCGGTGAGTGGGATTCCGCCGAGAACCTCTCCGACGACGACGACGCGGCCCACGACGGGGAACGACGCGAGTGCAAGCACCTCCCACGGGAGCATCGCCCTGAGTTCTCGGTAGGCCACGGAGGGAACGAGCGCCAGGGCCGCGAGCACGAGCGTAAAGCCGGCCCAGAGAACGTCGCCCGAGAGCGCACCCGCACCCGCCATCACGACCAGAAACACGACGAGCGTCCATCCCAGTGCGGCGTTCAACTGCCGACTTTCGACGACGTCACTGAGACCAGTCTGCGACATAGCCCACCGTAGGAAGTACGCGAAGAAAACGTTTCGGCGTCGAAGAGCTTCAAAGAAGCACGTACGTGGCGGTGTAGGCCGCCCACGCGAGAGTGACGGCCGAGAGGCCCGTCGCGAAGGCGGTAGCCCGGTCGAGCCGTTCGACGGTCAGGGAGACGTCGGCCGTGGGGACGACGTTCACCCGCGGGAAGAAGCCGATGAGGCCCACGCCGATGACACTGAAGACGAACGGATAGGAGAGCTCCAGCGTCGGCGCGGGGATGAGTAGCACGCTCGCGGCGTACCCGGCTGCAACGGTCGCGCGCGGTGCCACCTCCGGTGTGACCGCCAGCCCCGACAGGCGAAGGAACACTGCTGCGGCGAGCCACACCGAACACAGTTCCACCCCGAACGTGGCGAGGAGGTGGACGGTCGGGTCGGAACTGAGGAGGATGCGCGAGGAGAGCATCGCCACGTCGAGGGGGGCGAAAAAGGCTGGCGGCGTCCCCGTGAGTACGTCACCGAACGGGTGGGAGATGAAGCCGAACAGGGACGTCCCGAAGACGAGAGGCCACGAGAGCGTCGTCCACCGGCGGACGCCGTCGGCGACTGCCAGTGCGGCCACGCCGAAGACAACGGTGATGACGGCCGAGAGCACGCCGTCCAGCGTCGCGAAGGCGACGACGAGGCCGGAGAGAATGGCGAGCGCGAGACCACGAGCGGCGACGTTCCGTCGGGGTTCGGTTCGGTCGCCGACCCAGAGCGCCATGGCGACGGCGGCCGGGACGGCGACCACGAGTGAGTGGGTGGCCGTCCGGTGGACGACGTTTCCAGTCGACCAGAACGCCGAGGCGAGTCCGAGTGCACTCGACGTCTGGGCCTGTAGCGGCCCGACGAGCGCGTAGAGGATGTCGACGTCGGGTATCGCCGCGAACGCGCCAGCGGTCACGCCGAGCACGAGCGCCCGCCGTCGAGACGCCCCGAGGACGTAGGCCAGCATCCCGATGAACGCGAACGCGTAGAACGCGTGGCCAACGAACATATCAACACGTCCGAGGGCCGACGAGATAAGCGGTTCGGCAAGCATGATACCACAGCGCAAGCGCGTCCCGCCCGGGGGAGAAAGTGCCGTCCGTCGTTCGCGTTGACCCACGAAGTCGATACGAGTTTCTCGACGGATTCACCCCACGACGTGACTGTCCAGTTACCGACGGCTCGACGTGAGTGGCCCCGATTCAGTAACCGTACGAACCGGAGAGCGAGCGCTCAACCGATAGCCGCTTTCCGCGGACCATCTACGGTCAGTGGACGACTTCGTAATCGCCGTGGTCGTCGACAGCGATGATGGCCCAATCGTACCCCGGACGCTTTCGTCGAAGTTTCTCGCGCAACGGAAGCGAATAGTCTTCCCACGTTACGAAACATCGGAGTTCGCGCTTCGATTCTCCCGGTTCGAGCGTCTTCGTCGTGGCGTCGGCGTCGGTTCCCATTGCAGTGATGTGGACGGTACGCCACTTGCGCTGGGCACGCAACTCGGGGCCGTCGCCCGAGACGGAGTACCCCAGTCGGTTGAATATCGTTCGTGCCTCCTCGACCGGAGGAAACGAAAGCTGGGCCATGTGCGATGAGATACCACCCCCCGAATGATAAGCGTTGTCACAGGGAGGGGTTGTCACTCGGGTGGTCCGTGTCTCGACGTCTCGCCGAACCCAGCGTTCCGCCCCCGAATCCCGCGGATTTCGACGTTCGGATACGAGCGGTTGACCCCGACCCGCACGCCACTCAGCGATAGCATTTTTCCGGTTCGAATCCTCGTGGTCTACATGTCGACGTTACGGGACGTGATGGACGCCGTCACTGACGCCGGTGGCGACGGTCCGGTCTACGCCAACCTCTACGCTGACCTCGCTCCGCTGTACGACTTCGAGCGAGAGCGCATGCGCGACCACGACGCGATTGCCGAGTTCGTCGAAACACACGCCCCCGAGGCAGCGACGTCCGTCGCGGTGGGTGCGTGTGGAACTGGCCACTTGCTGTCCCGACTCGCAACCCGATTCGACGACGTCGTCGGCGTCGACGCGAACACGCGAATGCTCGAATTGGCCGCCGAACGGACGGACGCTGCCCTCGTGGCGGCCGACCTCGGCACGTTCGTCGTCCCACAGCAGTTCGACGTGATCACCGTGCTCGGCGGCTCAATCGCGCACCTGCCCGCGGAGATTCACGACGGCCAAGTCGATGCTAGCACCGACGCGGTCACGTCGATGCTCGAAAACGTCTACGAGAGCCTCACACCGAACGGCGTCTTCCTCTGTGACTTCATGCAACGGGGTGCCCTCGAGAGTGGCGCCGTGTCCGAGGTCACGTTCGAATCCGACCGATACCGGGTCGAACGAACCGTGATTACGACGGGTCACGAGAGAGGGGTGAACGACCTCGGGGCGACCGGTCGGTACACCTTCGGCTACGAAATAACCGACACCCGGAACGGCGAAACGGTCCGAATTGGCACGTCGACGTCGGTGCGGGAGTTCGGCGTCCCGCAACTGCTCGGGGCGATGCTCAACGCTGGTTTCGACGACGTCCGACTCGTCACGCCGCCGACGCACGGCAAGGGGATCGTCGCCCGTAAGAGCGGGTGACGCCCGTAGACGTAGACGCTGAGGCAGAACTACTCCAGTTGGCCGACCGTTTCGACGAGAAGTTTGCGGGCCTCGACGACGTCGTCACCCTGGCGGAGGGCCGCCATCGTGTCCTCGGCCGACCCCACGACACGGCGGTGGACGCCGGCGACGATGACGTGATCGTCCTCGTCGATACGGACGACGTGAACGCCGACACCCCAGGGACCCGCATCGCCGGTGACGACACCGACGAAGCTCTCGATTTCGGTCTCGGTCCCGAGAAGCGTCACGGTTGACGGCCCGTCCGCTGGAGAGATTGGGTCCGGTCCCTCGGTCCACTCGGCTTCGTCGACGTCGGTTATTCCGGCACGGGCGAGTAGTTTGCGGGCCTCGTCCTGCTGAAGCAGGTCCAGCGTCGCTAACCGGGAAAGCGGGTTGAGCGACTCCCCGCCGACCGAGGCGGAGGGCGTCGAGAGGATACCAACGCCGAACGTCACGCCGCCCATCGGTGCCGGGGCCGGTACCGCGTCGTCGAAGTCGAGGGTCTTCGGCCACGACTTCGGCGGTCCATCGTCGGGCCACCCCTCAAGGAGCGCCGTTCCAGTCATGGCCACCAGGGTTTCAGCCGGGCCGAACGCTTCGCCCGGTTCGAGTCGCCTGCCCGGCAGGTCGGCGTCGACGTCGCCGAACGCGTCGCCCCACGCGTCGCTGCCCGTGGAGACGGGCGCTACCTTTGCCCGCTCTACCTTCTCTACCGAAATCTCGATCTTCTCGTGGCGAGCCCGCTCCGTCAGCCACCCCGACCCCGGTAGATGACCTATCTTCACCGCGTTCGGTGCCCAACTCTGGTCGGGCAGGAGGTCGTTGAGACCGACGACGCGGTCGACACCCACCGCGGCACCTTGCGCCGGCTCGAGCGGCTTCTCGCCGAACGCCTCGCCCGGGGCAAGTATCATCGTTTGCTCGATCGACGGTGACTCGATTTTGATTGACCGTGTACCAGCCGGAACGACGACGCTGACGAGGTCACCGGGGGCGGTCGGTGCGCCCTCGAACAGCCCGAATGGAACTTCTTTCACGCCGAGGTCGGCCGCAGAGATGACGACGGCCCCGTCGCTAATTCGACCATCGTTGATCCGTTCGACGAACCGCCCCATCACGGTTCGAAGTGGTCCCATGCGGTCGACCATTACCGGCCCCCGAGACCGACCGCGCGACTGTAGATGGCCGCGTGGCTCGTGATGCTCACGTCGACGCTCCCGCCCAGCGCGGTTCGTTCGATGGTTTGGGAATCGCGCGCAATCTCTCCCATCCGCAGGGATTTCTGGCTTTCTTCCGATAGTGCGGTTGGCTCTGCTTCGAACGACTGCGACTGGAGTTCCTGACAGCCGGCGAGTCCGATAGCTGATGCACTCCCGAGCGCGGCGATGAGCTGTCGTCTCCCGATTGCGGTCTCGGATTCCCTGGGCGTCTGGCGACTCGATGGCACGATTAACTCGTATACAATCTAGTTCGATAAATAACTAGTTGCGTGAAGGTCCGGGGCGACAGCGGGGCAAGTGAGAGCGACACGGGTGTCGTCAGCTCGTCCGCGAATTCACAGAAGAACGACCGCCGGGCAGCCCACAGCGTCGTTACTCGTGTGCCGCGTCCCACTCGTCGGGTTTGCGCATGTTTCTGCAGTTGTTACACTCGATTCGACCCATCGTGTCCATGGCGGTGTCGAGGGTCTCGCAGTTCGAGCAAAAGTATCCCCAGCGGCCTTCGGCGTTCGCCGTCGAGAACACCGCGTAGAATGGCCCCTTCGACCCCCGCAGAGACTCCGAGCGGTCGACGTAGACGGTAGCGCCGGCGTCGGTCGCCGTGGTTTCCAGTTCCATACGCCACGGATACGTCGTCCAGTGGCTTATGTTTGCTTCCTCCGACAGAACTGGGTGCGAAGGAAAGCTACGTTCGGAACGACTCGCCGCAGCCACACTCGCTCACGACGTTGGGATTCTCGACGTGGAACCCGGCCGCCTGCAGACCACCCTCGTAGTCGAGCGTGCTGCCGCCGATGTAGTTGCGACTGGCGGGGTCGACGAACACCCGAAGCCCGTGGTGCTCGGTGATGGTATCGTCGGGTTCGGGTTCGTCGTCGAATCGCATTCCGTAGGAGAGACCAGCACAGCCACCCTGCTGGACGAACAGACGCAGACCCGCCACGCCCGTGTCGAGACCCTCACCTTCCAGCAGTGAGAGTGCCTCTGCGGCCGCCGCCTCGGTCACAGTGACGCCAGACGACGGATTTCCTTCGGTCGATTCGGTACTCATAGTTCACTGTACCAACCGGAGGCTGTTAACTGTGACGACGCAGCGAGACACCGGACGCCCGGTGGCCCGCGGACTACTCGTCGGCGAACCGCGTCCGAACGCTCTCGGCGTGGGCGTCGAGCCCCTCTGCCTCCGCGAGCGTCGTGATGGTGTCTGCGAGTTCCGACAGCGCGTCGCGGTCGAGTCGCTGGACCGTCGTCGAGCGCAGGAAGGTGTCGACCGAGAGCCCCCCGTGGAGTCTCGCCCCCCCGTTCGTCGGAAGGACGTGATTCGTCCCGGAGGCGTAGTCGCCGGCGGCGACGGGGGTGTACGGGCCGAGAAAGACGCTCCCGGCGTTCGAGATTCGCTCGAGGAGCGCCTCGTCGCCGTCGGCGACGATTGTCAGGTGCTCGGCGGCGTACTCCTCGGCGAAGAGGACGGCTTCCGACATCGACCGCGCGAGGAAGACACCGCTGGCGTCGTTGGCCAGCGCGTCGTCGATGATGGCCGTTCGCGTCTGTTCTGCGGCCTGTTCATCGACCGCGTCGACGACCGCATCGGCCAGGTCGGCGTCGTCGGTGACGCAGACGACCGACGCCTCCGGGTCGTGTTCTGCCTGTGCGACGAGGTCGGCGGCGACGAACGCCGGCTCTGCGGTGTCGTCGGCCAGAACGAGTATCTCGGACGGCCCGGCGAGGAAGTCGATTTCGACGTCGCCTCTGACTTCGGCCTTTGCCGCAGTCACCCACTTGTTCCCCGGGCCGACGACCTTCTGAACGGACTTGATCGTCTCGGTCCCGTAGGCGAGCGCCGCGACGGCCTGAGCGCCGCCGACGCTGTAGACCACGTCTGCGCCCGCCTCGTGGATTGCTGCGAGCGTGACCGGGTTGAGTTCTTTCGCTGGCGGCGTCGCGACGGCGACGTGTTCGATCCCGGCGACCTTCGCCGGTATGACGCCCATCAGCGCGCTGGAGGGGTAGGCGGCGGTCCCCCCGGGAGCGTACACACCCACTCGTTCGAGCGGCCGGAACCGACGCCCGAGTTCACGTCCTCCGGAAGTGCGTTGCGCTCCCGACGCCGCGTTCACGTCGCTCACGCGGCCGTCGAACGACTCGCGCCAGTCCACGGGAATCTGCCGTTCGTGGAACTGGCGGACGTTCGCCGCGGCCCGCTGAATCGCCGTCCGCGTCTCGTCGTCCAGGTCGGCGTGGGCACGCTCAGCGAGGTCGGTGATGTCTAGATTCCCCACCTCGACGCCGTCGAACTCGCGGCAGAACTCGCGGACGGCTACGTCTCCCTCGTCGCGAACGCGCTCGACGATGTCGCGTACGTCGCCGCGAACGGCGTCGATACCGGCGTCACGGTCGAAGAGGGCCTCGCGCTCGGCCGGTGAGAGGTCGGCTATCTCGCGTACGTTCATAGCCCGTCTTCGAGGGGCCTCCGAAAAGCCGTTCCGAAAGCGACTGCTCCGTCTTCGAGGGGTTCCGTCGAGCATCGAGAAGTTCCGTCGAGCGTCGATGAGCTAGCGGGATGCGCCCGAGCGACCGCGACGAAAGATGAGTTCGACGACGCTTCAGAAGGAAGGAACGTAATCCGAGATTTAACCGTGACAGTACAACAATCTGCTCGGTTTACCCGCGAAACGGCAGTTCGATTGCACCTTTCAGACCCCGCCCGAGACGTAACCGAAGGCTATATTAGCGACTTCTGCTGAAGGCGTGATACGCGAAACGGTCCCCCGACGAAACACACCCCATGTCGAACAGCGATACACAGATAAATGACAGAATAACCGAGATCGTCCTCGGTGGGTCGGTGTACGAGCGAGTGCGGTTGACCCGGGCCACGTTCTTCCAGCAGTCGATTCCACAGAAAATCCGCTGGGTCAGTGGCGTCCTCTTCGTACTCGCCCTCGTCGTACCCATCGCGTCGACGCTCCCAGAACCGATACGAGCAGGCTTCCCCGGCGGTGCACCCCTCTCGGCGTCGCCGGTCATCCTCATCCTCGGAGCCTTCGGCGGCGTCATGACGACGGGTGCGGGTCTGGCCCTCGTCGGCGTCGGCGTCAGGCGAATCCAACTCGAACCGAACATGACGGAAGCCGAGGCGTCCCGCCTCCTGAACGTCGAAGAGTTCGCATCCGTCATCGGACTGACCGCGGGTGCCATCGCCGTCGTCGTCGCCGTCGCCTTCTTCCTCATCGGACACTCGCCGGAGTTGCTGGCCTCGTGGGTCGAAGCGGGTGGTCGTAACCCGTTCATCGCTTCGGGCCTCGGGGTGGAAGTCGGCCGCGTCGGAACCGTCGCTCTCGTGTGGGGCATCGTCCTTCTCGCGGCCAGTCGATACCTGGACCGCGAACTCGGCAACGGATTCGAGTAATTCGAATCGCCGAATAGATTGCCGGCTCTCGATGCTGCCGAAAGTGCTGCGACTACCGGCGAGGAGCCGGAGCCGGAACGCAGAGACTCCGGGATTCGTCACCAAGCGACGCCGAGGTTCGACACTAAGCGACGCCGAGGTGCTTGTACTCCCAGTCGTCTGAGAACGCGCGCACCAGTCGTCGCATCATCGTTCGATTGGCGACGAGTTTCGAGAGCAAGAGCGGATGCTGTGCG
The DNA here is from genome assembly GCA_051747545.1 of Halobacteriota archaeon. Lineage (GTDB taxonomy): Archaea > Halobacteriota > Halobacteria > Halobacteriales > Haloferacaceae > JBNJGG01. Next base: position 15,693 of record JBNJGG010000022.1, read on the forward strand.
ATTCGGAAGAACGCCTTCCGTGGGTTTCGGTCGACTTCTTCGACGTCGAGACCGGTGACGGCGTCCATGACACCGCCGAGGAGGTCCGGTCGGCCATCCTCCAGTGCCCCGCGGACGATGTAGGCGAGTCGGTACTCGTTTCGCATCCGTCGGTGCAGTCGTCGCGGGTACGCGGCGAGGTCGTCGAACGCCGCGAGTTCGGCCATCAGATACGCAGAGTCGACGGCCTGCGAGATGCCCTTGCCCGTGAAACGGTTCGCGATACCCGCGGCGTCGCCGACGCGGACGACGTTTAGCTCCGCGTCGTAGGTCCGTGATGGGTCCAGACTCGGCCCGCGTGGAATCGTGTAGATGGAGGCCTGCTCGCGCGCCGGGACGGGCCAGCCGTTTCGCTCGCAGGCGCACTCGAAAGACGCCATGTAATCGTCGGGGAGGTTGTCCTGTGCCCACCCGATGCCGACGTTGGCGCGGGTCGGCGACTTCGGAAACGCCCACGAGTAGCCGAGGTAGTTCTCGAAGAGGATGAGCGACCGGGGGTACAGCTCGGAGAAGTCACCCTCCACGTCTGCGTTGACGGCCGTCATCTGCCCGGCGTACTCGGCGGTACGGTTGCGGAATTTGCTCGTCAGCGACGGCTGTCCGGTGGCGTCGACGACCAGGTCGTACTCGCCGGTCATCGATTCGAAGTCCGACTTCGTGACGCCGCGGGAGTCGTAGACCGCGACGCCGTCGTCTCGTAGCTGTTCGGCCCAGCGGCGCTCAACGACGTTTCGGTCGGTGATGTAGCCGTCGGTCGACGGAAAGACGCCTGTTCCCGCCAGGCGACGGGAGTTCGTGTCGCCGGTGAAGACGCGAACCTCGAACTCCGGGGTGTGGTTGACGAACCCGAACTCCGGACGCGCCGGCAGGGGGATGTCGGAAACGTCCGTCATCGCCTCCCCGCAGTTGATTCGCTTCGTATCGTACGACTCTCGCTCGAAGAGGTCGACGGCGTAGCCGGCAGTCGAGAGGGCGTGTGCGGCGGCCAGGCCACCCATCGCGCCGCCAATTACCGCGGCAGTTCTCCCACGACACCGCCGCTCCGCTTCCGCGAAGCGACGGGCACCGAGACGACGAGCGAAAGGTTCCTCACGAGGTTCATCGAGCCACGACATTAGTACAGATTCCGAGTGAGACGACAATAAGTTTCCTCGAGGGGACGGCGGTGCTAACCAGTCACACCACGGAACTGTGGCGTCGATAACGTCGCTGGAGAAATCAGGAGGAGTCGCCACCTCGGTATAGAAACGCCTCAGAACGATTCTGCGAGAGGGAAGCGAACGTGAGACAGAGAGGGGACGTCCCTTTTCGATACATGACACCTTCGTGACGAATGAGTCCAATTATGACGCCACTCGGCGTATGCACACACATGCCAGCACACGTCCTGGTGCCCTTCGATGGCTCACGGCTCGCCGAAGAGGCGTTGAAATACGCCTGCTCGGAGTTCGACTCCAGTACCATCACCGTCCTCTACGTCGTCGACGAGAGCACTGACAGGACGGCAGCGACGGGATGGGGCGACCACCCGGGCGAGTGGGAGGAGTGGCTCGAAACCCGTCGGGAGCACGCGCAGAAACTGTTCTCCGACGCGCAAGCGATTGCCGACGACTACGGGGTCGCCCTAACGACGGGAGTCGCGGTCGGCCGCGTCTCCGAGATGATCGTCGAAGCGGCCACCGAGTACGGTGCCGACCTCGTCGTCATCGGCGCTCACGGACAGTCGCGGCTGGAGGAACTCTTCCTCGGAAGCGTCGCCAAGTCGGTGATTCGACAGTCACCGATTCCCGTCACGACCATTCGGGAGCGTATCGAGCAGTAATCGAGGTCGGTCCCTCCGTGGTATTCCAGCTGGTGTCCCTTCGGTTCGAAAGTGGGGTTGCCGTGGGCTGAATCGACTCACGAGGGCCCGACGGGTCGATCAGACGAACGCCGAAACGATCGGACGGTCAGGAAAGGAAGGCACTGGCCGAGGGGCCGAGTAGAGGCGGAAGCGTACCGGTGTCCACCCCAACGAACACGTATGAACGTCCAACGTCGAATGCCGTCGGTTCGAGACGGGAGCGTCGCACTCGCGATGATTCTGGGGGTGAACGCTCTGGGAGCGGTCCCTGCAGTGTTCGCCGGTTCGGACACGAGTTGGATTACTCGACCGTGGTTCTACCCACCCGAGATCCTCTTTCCAATCGTCTGGACGCTGTTGTTCACCCTCATGGGACTGGCGCTCTTCCTCGTCTGGCGTGCGGGTCGGCACAGGCGGGAGGTCAAAGTCGCGTTCGCGACGTTCGGCGTGCAGTTCGCGCTGAACCTCGGTTGGACGCCGATATTCTTCGGATTGCAACGCCCCGACATCGGACTCGTCGTCGTCGTCGCGCTCTGGGTCGCAATCGTCGGAACCATCGCGGCGTTCCGCCGCGTCGACCGTCTCGCCGCCGGGTTACTCCTCCCGTATCTCGGCTGGGTGACCTTCGCGACGGTACTCAACTACGCCATCTACACCGCGTGGGGCTAACCACTACGCCCCTTTCTCGCGTGGGAGATGACCACCGCGAGCCGTGCCACCCAGTGCGTGAAGCCCACCACGAGCCGCGCCACCCAGTGCGTGAAGCCCGCGTTCGGTCGGAGACACGCGGGACGGGGTTCTCTCCTCGGTGTCCCCGCAACCATCGGGGGATGTTATCCAGACAGCCGACCTACAGTACTGGTAAGCGAACAGTATGTCAGCTTCAGTGAACGGGACCATCGAGGGAATCACGTCCACCGAGATTCCGACGTGCGGTCGGGGGGACACCGCGGCGGCCATCCGCGACCAACTCGTCGGTGAGACGTGGGAGAGCGTGGAGACGATATACGTCCTCGACGAGGGGCGACTCGTCGGGCGGGTCGATATCACCGACCTTCTCGCGGCGGGCGACGAGATGATGGTCGAAACGCTGATGGAGCACCCGAAGGCCCCTCTACATCCCGAATCTGACCGAGAGCGGGCCGTCTTCCTCGCGGTCAAGAAGGACAGGGACGAACTGCCCGTCGTCGACGACGACGGGCGGTTCGTCGGCGTCGTCACGTCGCAGGCAATCATCGACACGATGCACAGAGAACACCTCGAAGACGTGCTTCTCGGTGCCGGCATCCAGAAGACAGGGCTTCGCATCGCAGACCTCGCGTCCGCTCGCATTCGATTCGCGGTTCGAAGCCGCGCCCCGTGGCTCCTGTTCGGCGTGAGCGTTGGGCTGGTCCTGAGTATCATCTCCAGTCAGTTCGAGACGACCCTGCAGGAGACGGTCGCACTCGCGTACTTTCTCCCCGTCGTCGCCTACATCGCCGACTCGGTCGGGACTCAGTCGGAGGCGATCGCAGTCAGAGCGTTCGCAGTCACCGATATCGAGTACGGTCCCTACCTTCGGCGCGAACTCGTTATCGGGGTGGTCGTCGGTGCGATGATCGGCGTTCTGGGTGGGCTGGGGGCGACGGTCATTGTCGACTCCGCGCAAATCGGTCTCGTGGTCGGCCTCGCCCTGTTCGTCTCCAGTGCCCTCGCAACGGTCCTCGCGTCGCTCATTCCAATCGGGTTCATCATGCTGGACATGGACCCCGCCCTCGGCAGTGGCCCGCTCGCGACAGCTCTGCAGGACATCCTGAGCATCGCCATCTACTTCCTGTTCGCCGTCGCGCTCCTCTGAGGCGCAGGGACGGATGGCGAACCTATTTGCGCTCGTGAGAGCGAAACCGTACATGAACGGGATACTCCTCGCTGGAGGCGTCGGAACGGGGGTCGTCGTCGGAGGTGTGTTCGGTGCGCGGCACGCCCTCGAAGCCGACCACGTCGCGGCTGTGGCGACACTCGTCGAGAACGACAACCGGCCGATTACGACTGGCGCGTCGTGGGGGGTCGGCCACTCGTTGCCAATCCTCCTGCTGGGAGCGGTGTTCCTCGCTCTGGACCTCCGCGTCCCCGGCTGGGTTGCAACGTCGTTCGAGTTCCTCGTCGCCACCGTTCTCGTTTTTCTCGGTCTGCGCGTCCTCGCGGGCCGGGACTCGCTCGGACTCACGGCTCTGCGGCACACCCACGGTGAGGATGACCAGCACGCGAGCGGCGGCCACCTTCACGTCGCGCTCTTTGACAGGCGACTCGGGCTCACACACGTGCATGCAGACGAGACATCGCTCGCCGTCGGGGTCGTACACGGACTCGCTGGGAGCGGGGGCGTCGTGGTCGCCCTCGCGGCCGCATCGCCGACGACAGCCCACGGTGCCGCGTTCCTCGTCGGATTCTCACTCGCTAGCGTCGCCGCGATGGGAGTCGCCTCGTGGACGTGGAGTCGCGTTGTGTCCCACGCTCGAAAGCTTCAGATCGCCGCGGGCCTCGCCAGCGTCCTCGTCGGAGTGCTCCTCGCCGCAGAACTCGTCGGTGTCGGCCTTCCGCTCTGAGAACCGGTGGGCGACTCCGACCACAGGTCGGTCTCTCCGAGTGGTTCGGAATCAAAAGTACCATGGCGTCCCGCCACCCAGTAGAGGGTACCGAGGAGGTTTCTGTGACCAGGAAAAGTGAATACAAGGACGACTATCCGCACAAAAAACTGTACATTCCGGGCCCAACCGAAGTACGCGAAGACGTCATCGAGTCGATGTGCGAGCCGATGTTCGGCCACCGCATGGACCGAATGACGGACCTGTACACGACCATCGTCGAGGACACGAAGGAGTTCCTCGGGACCGAAAACGACGTGATAATCCTCACGGGGTCTGGCACGGAGTTCTGGGAGGCGTCGACGCTCAATCTCGTCGACGAGAACATCCTCTGTACGACCTGCGGGAGCTTCAGCGAGCGCCACGCCAACGTGGCCGAGCGGTTGGGAAAGAACGTCGACACGCTCGAATACGAGTGGGGCGAGGCGGTCAAGCCCGAGGACGTTCGGGAAACGCTCGAAGACAGCGAGACCGACTACGACGTGGTCACCTGCGTGATGAACGAGAGTTCGACGGGCGTCCGGAACCCCGTCGAGGAAATCGGCGACGTGGTCGCCGAGTACCCGGACACGTACTTCGTCGTCGACGCGGTGTCGTCACTCGGCGGCGACTACGTCGACATCGACGAACACGACATCGACGTCATCTTCGCGTCATCGCAGAAGGCGTTCGCGATGCCGCCGGGGGTGGCAATCTGCGTCGTCAGCGACGACGCCTACGAGCGCGAACTCGAGAAGGACTCCGCTTCGTGGTACGGCGGCTTCCAGCGCTGTATCGACTATTACGATCGAAAGGGACAGACGCACTCCACGCCGGCGATTCCCATCATGCTGGCGTATCGCGCGCAGATAAAACACATGCTCGAAGAAGGTCACCAAGAGCGCAGTCGCCGCCACGAAGAGATGGCCGAGTACACCCGCGACTGGGCGCACGAACACTTCGGCATGTTCCCCGAGGAGGGCTACGAGTCACAGACGGTGGCCTGCATCGAGAACACCCAGGGCATCGACGTGGCGGCGACCATCGAGGGCGTCTCCGAGCAGTACGACATGGCCTTCTCGAACGGGTACGGGTCGGCACTCGGTCAGAAGACGTTCCGCATCGGTCACATGGGCGAACACGACGTCGAGTCGATCAAAGCGCTGACCGACGCCATCGAGGACGTCGCCGGTCTGTGACCCAGCGTTCGAGACGAAAGCGCGCGTGTATCGGTCCTCCCGTATTTCTCACCGCGACGGGACAGCGGTTTCAAACCGAGTGCCGATTAGAGCGTTGACAGCGTACGCTATCGAGGAGTAGTACCGTCGTTGGCCTCGCCGAGCGTGCACAGCTGCTCGTCACCTTCGGCTGTCGATATCAGATGCACAGCCTCCGGTGAAATCCCGACGTGAACGTCCGAGCCGGATTCGACCGAAAGCCGTTCGAACACCGGGGGCGAGACGGTCGCCGTGAGTGTGAGAGCGGCCCCGTCGAGACCGATCACGACCCGGTAATCGTCTCCCTCGTTCAACCAGTGATGAATCGTTCCAGCGATGGTGTTCTCGTCGTTGCCGAGAGGGGCCTCCAACGGGAGTCGGACGTGTACGCGGGATGGGTGGATACAGACGGTCGCTACCGCATCGCCCGTCCACTCCGCGGTGGCCTGTAGCCGAACGTCTCCTGACCGAAGCGTCACGGCCTCGCTGTGCTGGTCGACGACCTGCGCCTCGAAGAGATTTTCATTCCCCGTGAAGGTGGCGACGAACCGGCTCGTGGGCCGACGAAGAATCTCGTTCGGTGGTCCGACTTGCTCGACGAGACCGTCTCTGAGCACCGCGATTCTATCACCGAGCGCAGTCGCGGTTCGCTGGTCGTGTGTGACCAGAACCACTGGAATCGCGAGCGAGGTGAACAAATCGTGGAGTTCGTTCCGCAACCGGCGACGAATCGGCGCGTCGAGGCTCGACAGTGGTTCGTCGAGTAACAGCGCGTCCGGTTTCGTCGCGAGCGTCCGAGCGAGTGCAACCCGTTGTCGTTCGCCACCGGAGAGGGTCCGGGGACGACGACGTAGTACGTCTTCGATTTCGAGCATCGCCGCGAGTTCGGCGGCGTACTCGGCATCGGAACTCGCATACGAGATGTTCTCTTCGACGGTCATGTTCGGGAAGAGGGCACCGTCCTGGAACACCAGCCCCGTGTTTCGGTCCTCGGGAGCGAGCTCGTCGAGTGACCGGTCGTTCAGTGTGATCGAACCGGAATCCGGTCGCGTGATACCGGCGATCAACCAGAGGAGCGTGGTCTTCCCACAGCCAGACGGGCCAAGCACCGAGAGTACTTCCTGTTCTACGCTGAGGTCGAGAGGCCCCAGTTCGAATCCGGCGTGAGCTTTCCCGAGACCGTCGAGTTCGAGCGTCATTCCCATGGGTTCGACGCGATTGTGTTGAGAATTGCGAGCGCCACGACAGCGATGAGGACGAGGATTATCGCGACCGGATACGCATCGTCGAGGCCGAGCGAAACGAAGGACACCCAGATCTGAACCGGCATGGTTCGGGGATAATACGCCAGCATCATCGTTGCACCGAACTCGCCCATCGCACGGGCGAATGCGAGCGTCACGCCGGCGAGGATGCCCGGTGCAGCGATGGGCAACGTGATGCGCCGAGCCGTCGTCCATCGACCGTTCCCGAGCGACCGCGAGGCGTATTCGAGCGTGGGGTCGACAGCCTCGAAAGCCGCTTTCGCCGTGACGACCACGAACGGCGACGCGACGAACGTCTGAGCGAGCACGACACCGGCGAGCGAGCGAGTGAGTGGAACCCCCGCACTCACGGCGGAGCCACCCACCACCGTATTCGGTCCGAACACCGTGAGGAGCACGACGCCACCCACGGTGGGGGGAAGTACCAACGGGAGGACGACGACGGCGAGGATAACGCTCTTCACGGCCGTCTCAGCACGCGCCAGCCAGTACGCGAGGGGGAGACCGAACAGTGTGGCGAGAACCGTGGTGATCGACGCCGATAGTAACGAGGTGGTCGCCGCGTTCAGGACGGTCGGATCGCTCATCCGAGTAACTATCTCACCAGGAGGCACCGAGAGGAACAGCGAAACCAGGGGTGCGAGGTAGTAGACGAGTAGCACGCCACCGAGGAGCAGCGCGACAGTGAGCCAGTCGAGGTTCGGGGAGACCGAACCGGTTTGGGTCGAGCGAGTGGCCATGGCTAGTTAGACGAGGAGTGTGATGTCTGAGACCGCACCAGTCAACGACTGGTTTGAGGAACGACCGATTGATTGTTTCGTTCCGGAGTGGCTGGTCGCCTCCCTCACCTGTTCAGGCACGTCACCCTCGTACATCGGGAGTTGGTCCCGAAGAACGAATCCGGATTCGGCCAGATAATCGCCTGTAGTGTGGACGTCGAATACGGACAGCGCTGCATCGCTCATGTTACGGATGGTCGACCCGAAGCTGATGAGACCGCCACGGACTTGCTGACCACTCGGGAGTGTGTACGAGACCGTCGAGTACCAGTCGTCCGCGTAGGTCGGATTACTGAGGTCGATTTGATCTGGAAGATCGATGAACGCATAGTCGCGCTCGACGGCCATATTACGGTAAGCGATTGCGGCATCGATGGAACCGGTCTCGAATTGACTGATCAACGCCGTCTCCGGGTAGATCTGATCCTGTCGAAGTATCTCCTCACCGAGGTTCGAGGCGGTCTCGTAGTACCGAGAGGCGAGTTCGAGCACGAAGAGCGCACGGTAGCCGAGTGGATCCTGATCCGGGTCGGTTCGACCGAGACTGATGTCACCGTCGATCAACGGTTCGTACCACTGCTCTCGACCAGCCTCCTGGATGCGTCTGCCGCCCTCCGTCTCCGGGTTGTACGCAAGTACGACGGCGTTACTCGTGAAGACCGAATACCACGACGGTGAGAGCGGTCGCTCGAAAAGTGCGGTGTCGGCGACGGTGACGATGTCGGGGTCGCGCTGCCCTTCGGCGATCATCCGAGCGACGGTCGCAGAACCGTGTGCTTCGATTTCGACCGGGACGTCTACGGCCGGTTTGAGTCCATTTTCGAGCGCATGCTGGAGGCTGCCAGCCGCGAGGATGGCGATGGTCGCCGATTGACCACTGCTGTGCCCACTGGCACGGGTCGTCGATTGCGACGGTCGGCTCTCCCCACCGCCCCCGACACCAGTTCTCCCGACACATCCCGCAATCCCCGCTGTAGCGGTTACACCGGTGGCCTTGAGGAGTTCTCGTCGAGTTATGGTGGGTCTCGGATTCCTCACTACATGAATAGAGAATGGTTTGTGAGTAAAGCTTAACTCAAAGACTATTGTTTGATTCCTATGGTCTCTGCAGGCTCGACGACGCTGACCGAACGGCAGGTAGAGGTGCTCGAACTTCGAGAGCAGGGATACACTCAGCGAGAGGTGGCGGATCGACTGGGTACGACGGACTCGAACGTGAGCGCCATCGAACGGGCCGCAGAGCAGAACGTCGAGAAGGCCCGTTCGATGGCGCTCACGTTCGAGTCCGTCGTAC
>JBNJGG010000023.1:0-12457 GCA_051747545.1 Halobacteriota archaeon
CGGCTTCGAACTCGTCGCCGAACGTCTCGTGTCTGAACGCGTCGACCCAGATGCGATAGGTCAGCGCAGCCCGGGAGTCACGTCGCATCTCGAAGTCCCACTCGCGAAGCGTCTCCGCCTCTTCTCGTGCGGTCGGGCTCATTCGGTCGGTCGCCTCCAGTGCGTACGGGACGAACTGCTCGGCGGCGACCGAGTGAACGTCACCCTGCAGTCGCCTGCTGAACTCGGGGTCCATCGGGTCGTCCGACGCGGCGCGGGCGTCCAGTCGATCGTAGATGCGCTGGCCACGGTATGGGTCGGCGTAGGTGCCGCTACTCCCCATGTACACGGGCGGGTCGTCCACGGTTCGCTGATTCGCCGAGGCGACGTACTCCGGGTCGTCGAGGTGCGGGATGGCCTCGAACGGGACGAACCCCGACCAGTTCGAGTGACCGTACGGCGTGTATCCGCGCCACGCCCCGTGACCCTTCGACCCGTTGAACACCTGATCACCGCGGACGACCCTTCCGTCGGTTCGTCGTACGGGATACTGTCCCGCAGGGTAGAATAACGTGTCTCCCGCGCGGTCCATCGCGACGAAGTTCTGCGCCGGAACGTCCCAGACGCGCAATGCCGACCGAATCGAGTCGACGCTCTCGGCGTGATTCAGGAGGTAGACGCCGAGCGTCTCGTTGGTCGCCGCAAACCCCGGCCAACTGACGGCGACTTCGACGCCATCGCGTTCGATGACCGGCCCGTGGACTGTCTTTCGAACGGTGAGTGTCTCGTTCCGATAGGCGTCTCCTTCGCGGACTCGAATTGTCTCCTCGTTGGTTTGAAACGGCCTGAATCGTCCGTCGTACAGGTAGGCGTCGTCGTGGGTCTCGTACGTGTAGAAGTCGGTGAAGTCGCCGCCGACGTTGGTCACTCCCCACGCGGCGTCGGCCGTCCGCCCGACGACGACGAATGGTACGCCAGCGAAGGTCGCTCCTCGGGTCTCCATCTCAGGCGTGCGGAGGTGCATCTCGTACCAGAGCGCGGGTACCGTCAACTGAAGATGCGGGTCGTTCGCCAGCAGTGGTGAGCCAGACGCGGTGTGGTTTCCGGAGACCACCCAGTTGTTCGACCCGATACCCGTCGCTGCGTCGTAGGCGTCGACCCAGTCGTACAATCCGGCGGCGTCGAGCGTCGTCACCCGCTCTCGGGGGGCGGTGGCGTCGGCATCTGACTCCCCTCGAACGACCGGCGTATCGTGGTCGAGTGCCGCCGGGTAGAGGTCGAGTGCGTCCTCACCGAGGCGGTCGGCGACGGTCGCTCGTCGCACGTCATCGAAGCTCCCGGACAGGCTCCACGCGATCTGTTTTCCGACGAGTAGCGTATCGACCGGCGTCCACTCGTCGGGACGGTACGAGAGCATCTCGAACTCCGGCGCGAGTGGTTGCGTCTCGCGGTAGTGGTTGACCCCTGCCGAGAACGCGTCCAGCCCCGCCCCGGCGTCAGTCCCTCGAAGTTGCGTCCACGACGCCTCTGCGGCCGACTCGAAGTCTAGCGTCCGGTGGAACCGGTCGGACTCGAGGGCTCGCTCGCCGACCGCCTCGGCGAGTCGCCCGCTGATGAGTCGTCGCTGGAGATCCATCTGAAAGAGTCGGTCGCGGGCCTGCACGTAGCCGACTGCGAAGTACAGTGCCTGCTCGTTCTCGGCTTCGACGTGCGGAACTCCGTACTCGTCGTACCGAACCGTCGCCGGCCCGTAGGGACTCTCCACCCGTTCGTCGCTTCGGTCGATGGTGTCGTAGACGGACCCCGAAAAGGGTGCCGCCAGTCCGAGATAGCTTCCACCGAGACCCGAACTCGCAACGAGAAGCACCGCGACGAGGACCGAAAGCACTCGCTTCGGGACTCTCGGATGCATACCCCGAACCGGGGTCGCGCGGCGAATAAATCTTGCGCGGCTGAAAGGAATTTGCCACCGGCACTCGGTGCTTGGGACGGCACTCGCACCTGGGAATCGGGACACTCCACGCCGTCCGGAAATCGAGACACTCCTCGCCGCCCGGAAACCGGGACACTCCTCACCGCCCGGAAACCGGGACACCCTTCGCCATCCGAAAATCGAGACATCTTTTTCGACCCTTGTGCCCAGAGCGTGGCGTTACCTCCCGCCTGGGGCCGCTTCGTACTCAGTCGTCCGGGCTCGAAGTTCGAGGACGGCCAGCAGTGCGAGGTAGGTGATCAGTCCCGAGGCGAGTGCGACGAGAACCCACGAACCGAGGATCAGAACGCCGACCACGCTCCCCGAGAGCACGCAACACACCGCCGCTACCTGAACGACTCGGCGCTCCCAGACGCGACGGACCCGCTCTCGCTCGAGGGACAGCACACCTTCGACGACGAGCGTGCCGACGACTCCCAGTGCGATCGCTCCCGCCGAGAGCGACGCGTCGAGCGCGACGCCCCCGACAAGCGCCGGGATGAGCACGAGTGCCGTCAGTACCGCGTCGTGAGCCCGACCCATGCCCTCCGTTCGCGACACGGCGTCTTGAGACTGTGGCTATTCGGTATCGCGGTCGCAGTCGGGACGTGTCGTCGGTAGCTACGGAAGCATCCCGGTACTCCCACGCCGTCGGGCTTTTAGGCCCCACCACCGAATGCGGGACTATGTCTATGTCGGGCCGCATCGACGGCGTTTCGAAAGCGAAGCGCCGCGTCGGGGCCTACATGCTCATCTGCGTCGTCGCTATTCTGGGGTACACCGTCCTCTACCAGCTCGGGATGGCGATGCTGGAGAATATCAGAGTCGGATTCGTCGAGGCGCTGTTGGTCGTCGTCGAGTCCTTCACGACGACTGGTTACGGCGAGGACGCCGCAAAGTGGTCGACCAACGGAATGTGGCTACTCGTCATCGGGATGCAACTCACCGGCGTCGCGTTAATCTTCCTCGCCCTGCCGCTGTTTCTCGTCCCGCTCTTCGAGGAGGCGATACGAACCGACCCGCCGAAAACGACGGACCTGGCCGGTCACGTCATCATCTGTACGTTCTCAGCCCGTGGCGACGTTCTCGTGGACGAACTCGAATCGATGTCGATGCCGTACGTCGTCCTCGAACCGGACCGGGAGACCGCGCGGCGACTCTATCAGGACGGGTACTCGGTGGTCCACGGCGACCCTGAATCGGTCGAAGACCTGCTGGCGGCGGGGGCGGGGGATGCCGTCGCGCTGGTCGCCGACGCCGACGACGAGACCAACGCGAGCATCGTCCTGTCGGCAACGCAAGCGTCGAGCGGCCTGCGAGTCATCACTCTCATCGAAAACGCAGACCTCTCCGATTACCACCGCTACGCCGGGGCCGACAGCGTCGTCTCGCCCCGACGCCTGCTCGGACGGAGCCTGGCTCGCAAGGTGACGGCCGGACTCTCGGCCGACATCGGCGACGCGGTCGAAATCGGCGAGGATTTCGAAATCGTCGAACTCCTCGTCCAACAGGGGAGCCAAATCGAGGGGAAGACGATAGCGTCGAGCGGTATCGGCCAGTCGACCGGCGCGAACGTCATCGGTGCGTGGTTCCGCGGCGAGTTCGTCAGCCCTCCACGTCCCGACGACGTTATCGACGAACACACTATCCTGCTGGTCGTCGGCAGGGAGTCGCAGTTGGAGCGATTTCGGGAGCTGACGCGCTCTGAGGCCCGCCGGTACCGCCGTGGAACGGTCATCATCGCTGGCTACGGCGAGGTCGGTTCGGCGGTCACAGACGAGTTGGCGACGGCGGACCTGCCGGTCGTCGTGGTCGACGAACAGGACAAACCGGGCGTCGACGTCGTCGGCGACATCACCGACCAGCAGATGCTCGAGGCCGCAGGCATCGAAGACGTGCGGAGCGTCATCCTCGCGCTCGACGAGGATACCACCACGATATTCGCGACGCTCGCCATCAAGCAGATGGCCCCGGATGCGGAGGTCATCGCCCGGGCGAACGAGACCGAGAGCGTCGGCAAACTCTATCGCGCCGGCGCGGAGTACGTCCTCGCGCTGGCGACCGTCAGCGGCCGGATGCTCGCCTCGAACCTGCTAGACGAGGAAGTCATCTCTCCGCAGACACAGATCGAACTGGTCCGCACCCACGCGCCGAATCTCGTCGGCATGACGCTCACGGAGGCCGACGTCCGCGCGCGGACGAACTGTACGGTCATCGCCGCCGAACGCGACGGCGCGTTGCTGACCGAAATCGGCCCGAACTTCACCGTCGAGGACGGCGACGAACTCGTCGTCGTGGGCTCCGACGCCGACATCAATCGCTTCAACGAACTGGCCGGCTGACCTGTGAATCCACGCCCGGCTTTCGGGGTCACGAGTTCCGTCCGTCCCGACTCAGGAACTCGACTCAGTCGTCGGTATTACTCCGGTGCTCACCGACGTAGCGGGCGGCGTGGTGGAGGTACTCCTCGTGCCGTCGCGTGTCGTGATACAGGTCTGCCAGCAGGTGTGCGTACAGAATGACGGCGGTGAACGCCGCGAGATACGAGTCGACGAGATACAGGCCCGGAACGGCGACCCCGATGATGAGGACGTGACTGAACAGTCGTTCGAGTGGCCACACGTCGTCACCGGCGAAAATCTCGGACTGGTCGACGAGGAGTATTCTCGGATTGCGTAGACAGCGCCGAAGTGGTTCCCACGATCCGGTGTTCACCCGCGCGATGGCGAAGTGGTCGACGTCGATGCCGACACCGACGAGGGCGGCGAAGGCGACGAACGGCAGCGGTGAAGTCGGGGGGCTGGCGAGCGCGACGACGACGGTACCGAGGGCGACGGAGATGAGGACGTGGCGAATCGAGTTGATGGGTACTCACCCGACGGAGAGACGGACTCGAAACCCAAGAAAGCCCGGACGAACTCCGGGACGATTCTGGTGCTGGGTTCGGTCAGGCCCCGATCGCCGCGCCGACGTACACGACGACGACGAGGAAGATCCAGACCACGTCGACGAAGTGCCAGTACATCGAGACGGTGGTGACCGCGACGTGGCGTTCGGCGGAGAACTGACCGGCGAGCGCGCGGACCAGGAGGATGCCGATGAGCACCGCACCCAACGAGACGTGCAGGCCGTGCAGGCCCGTCAGACCGAAGAACGCGGAGGCGAAGATACCGCTCGTGATGGTGAAGTTCTCGTTGACGATGAACTCGTAGTACTCGAACACCTGCCCGAGGATGAAGACCGCTCCGAGCAGTAACGTCAGGGCGAGACCGAGGATGAAGTTCCGTCGGTTCTCGTCACGGATGGCCACGTGCGCCCAGTGCAGGGTGAAACTCGACGCGACCAGCAGCGCCGTGTTAGCCAACACGAGCGAGTTGACGAGGTGCGGGAGTTCGGCCCCCACTGGCGGCCACGTACCTGCGCGGATGAAGAAGTAGTAGACGAACACTGCACCGAACGTCGCCAACTCGGAGCCGAGGAAGGCGAGCATTCCCCACCGCAGCGAGTGTTCGCTCTCCTCGCTCGCCTCGCGCGACCAGAAGTGACTGACGAACGCGTGGTAGGTCCAGCCGTACAGGCCGACCAGGAAGAGCGCGACCGACCCGACGACGACCGCAGGACCGGCCATCGGGGTGATAATCGGGTCCGAACCGTTACCCATGATGTACAGCGCCGCGCCCACGTAGACTCCAGCACCACCGAGCGCGGTGATGAAGGGCCACCAACTGGCTTCGCCGAAGCCCCGCGGCCAGTCCTCCACCGCCGGTAGGTGATGTCCGTGGTCGTCGTGTGATTCTTCCGTACTCATAATCTGGGATTACCGGTCGACTACTAAAAATCCTCCCAAGCGCGTCTGTCACAGGCGCACCCCACGACGACGGTCGCTCGACGCGGAACATACCGGATTCTGACACGTACTGACGTCGATTCGATGGCCTACGTTGGGGAGTCGAGTCTGGCTCGCTAGTACGTGGCTCGGACCCCAGCGCGTTTCCGCAACGTTCTCCTGTCGAAGCACTCTACACCGAGTAATGCGCCCCGGTCTTCGACGTTCCTACGTCGGTACGCTGTGTGCCTCCGCCGCGCTGGTCGCTCTCGTCGTGCTTTCGGGGACCGTTGTCGCACACAGCGGCAGTCTTCGGGGAGCGACTCAGGAGACGTTAGCGATTCCGACGTGGCTGTTTCTGCTCACTGGCGGCGGTGCGGTCGGGGCGTCGTTCCTCCTGTCGAGTTTCGTCACCGACCGGGTCTTCATCGGCTCCATCCGCCGATGGGGTCGAACGGTGCCGATGCCGGGTCGCCTGTTCGTCGGCGTCGGGAGGGTCGCCGGTGTCGTCCTCCTCGTGGGGACGCTGTACGTCGGGTTCGTCGGTCCACCGACCGGGGTTCGGAACCTCGCAATCCTCGTCGTGTGGGTCGGCTGGTGGGGTGGCTACGTCGCCTCGGCGTACCTCGTCGGTAACTCGTGGCCGGCGGTCAATCCATTTCGAACCCTCGCGTCACTGCTTCCGACGCTCGACCTCACCTATCCGGAGCGCTTGGGGGTGTGGCCGAGCGTCGTCGGAATCCTCGTACTCGTCTGGATAGAGGTCGTCACGCCGCTGGCGGACGACCCGACGGTCCTGGTGACGATTCTCGCGGGGTACACCGTCGTCACGCTCTGCGGTGCCGTCGCGTTCGGGGTCGACCGGTGGTTCGACTCGGTCGACCCCATCTCGCGGCTGTTTCGCGTCTACGGGAGTGTCGCCCCGATTCAGCGAACCGACGATGGTCTCCGCGTGTGCCTCCCGGGGACCGCGCTCGAGGAGACGCGACTCTCCAGTGCCGACGAGGTCGCCTTCGTCGTCGCGGTTCTCTTCGTGACCACCTACGACGGGTTCGTGGCGACCGGTCTGTGGGAAACGGTGGCGACAGCCGGCGTCGACGCCGGATTCCCCGCAACGGCGGTCTACCTGTTGGCCTTCCTCGGCGGCTTTGCCGTCTTCTGGGGCGTCTACCGCTGGGCGGCGAGAGCGGCCCGGCGATACGGCGAGTCCTACCTCTCGGTTGGGTATCTCGCCCGACGGTTCGCACCGTCGCTGTTGGCCATCGCGGCGGGCTACCACCTCGCGCACAATCTCGGCGCGTTCCTGACGCTGTCTCCGACGCTGCTCAGCGTCGCTGCGAATCCGTTGGCACCGCCACAGAATCCACCACAACTCGTCGGACTACCGGGGTGGTTCGGCGGCGTCGAACTCGGGGCCGTCCTGCTCGGTCACCTGCTCGCTGTCTGGGTCGCCCACGCGACTTCGTACGACCTCTTTCCGGGTCGTCTGCAGGCCATCCGAAGCCAGTACGGAGTGACGCTCGTGATGGTCATGTACACGATGGTGAGTCTCTGGATAGTCTCGGAACCGTACGTCGCACCGCCGTTTCTCGGAACCTGAGGGTCGAAGCTTCAAAACGCATGACAGACGCCTCCACGCAAGACATCGCCCGCCCCATCGAGTCACGTCGCGTCACCGACACCGAGTTCGACGTGCCACCGGACGCGACGGTGTACGACTGTGAGTACTGTGGGCGGCCGTTCACCCGCGAGGACTACTGCGCGCTTCATCGCGGACTCGCTCACCCGGATCGCTTGAGTGCCGACCAGCGCGTCGCGTTCGACGACGTGTTCGAAGGCGAGTCAGCCGACCTCAGGCGGTTCAGACTCGTCTCTCTCGGTGCACTCGTGTTGCTCTACTTCGGCTTCCTGTTCGCCTACGCCGTGTTCGCCTGACCCGTGGCACTGTCGTCGAGCCACGCGTAGAACTGGCTCGGCCTGAACTGTCCCAACTGGGCGGTCGTGTCACACTGCCGACGACGGCGTCTCAGTCTGCTCGGGTGAGGGTCCGGTGGTAGGGCTGGCTGACGATGGCTTCGCGGAGTTCGGGGAGCGACTCCCGTCCGGTGGTGGTCATCGTCGAGACGACGGCGAACACCTCCTGTCTCGACACCTTCACGCCGTGGTCCGAGAGCGCGTCTTCCGGACGGGCGAGCAGTTCCCGAAGCGTGCCGACCGCGAGGAGGAACGGAATCGCCCACGCCTCGATCGTGTTACCCTCGCTGGTGGGAACCGTCTCGAGGTACGTCTGGGCGTCGTCGACGAACGACCGGGCTAGCGTGGCCGTCCGACGGACGACGCGGGCGGCCCCCGAGGCGTTGTCCGGGTCGACGACGCCGTCCTGTGGGACGCCCTCGGCCTCCAGCCACTCGGCGGGAAGGTACACGTTGTTCTCGACGGTGTAGTCGTCGTAGACGTCCTTGGCGATGTTGACCAACTGCAACAACAGGCCAAACTGCTCGGCGGTGTCGTAGAGTCGATTCCGTCGCTCGTGGTCGACACCGTGCCGTGTGACGAGGTTCGTAATGAAGTTACCCACCGTCCCGGCAGCGTAGTAACAGTACTCTTCGAGTTCCTCGCGTGACTGGAGGCGGAGCCCGCCCGAGTCGGCGTAGCGCTCGATGAACATGACCATCCCCTGGACGAGTTCGCGGGCCGGGGGCGTCACCGCCGCTCGCACGTCGTCGGGGAGGCTTTCGAAGGTCCGAACCACGCGCGGCGCGTTGGCGACGACGTCCCAGTCCTCCGAGCGCTCGTCGGGGACGTACTCCTGGACCGACGCGGTGAACGCCTCCACCTCGGTTTCGTCTTCGGGGTCGAGCGCCCGGTCGTACAGACGGAGGATTCGAGCCTGCTCGGCCGGTGGGATGTGCTCTGCGTCTTCGACTGTGTCTGCGACACGACAGAGGAGATATCCGATACAGATGTACGACGACATTGGCTCTTCGAGGACGTCGACAGTCAGGGCGAAGGTCCGAGAAACCCCCTGAACCGCATCGTGACACCACTCCAAGTCGGCGTCGTCGACACCTGCAAGCCGTTCAACCTGTTGAGACATTCAAGTGTCCACGTATACGGAGGGGGGGCTAAAAAGTCTCGTGGCATGTGACCCACCCCGATTGGCACTTCGTCGCGAACGCGAGTGCCCGTTTCGCATTCGAAAGGCAGTCACACGTGGGTCGGGCGGGGTTCCTCGTCGTCAGTCGGTGGTTTCCACTCGGTTCGCGGTTGGTTTCCACTCGATTCGCGGTTGGTTTCGAATCGGTGCTCAGTTGACGGTGCTGCTTTCGCCCCAGGTGACGGCTGCACTCCGGTTCGCCGTCGAGGAACGCTCTCGGGCGACGTCCGTCTGAAGCCGTTCGACCGGGACGCAACTCGAACTCCCGGGGGACCCGTGCAAAGCCTAAGACGGGGGCCCTCCAACTCGGGGTATGGATTTCGCCCTCACGACGGAGCAACAGCAGGTTCGAGACTCGGTCGCGGCGTTCGTGGACGAAGAGATCGTCCCCCGGGCGTCGGAGATCGACGAAACAGACGAATTCCCACACGACCTCGTCGAGGAGATGGGCGACCTCGACCTCATGGGCATGCCGTTCCCCGAGGAGTACGGCGGGGCCGGGTTGGATTACCACTCCTACGCCATCGGCGTCGAGGAGATATCCCGGGGGAGCGGCGGTCTCGGAACTGTCGTCGCCGCACACATCAGCCTCGCCGGTAACATGGTCTACGAGTTCGGCGACGACGCCCAGCGAGAGACGTACCTGACGCGGTTGAGCACGGGGGCGGAGATCGGCGCGTTCGCGCTCTCCGAACCGAGTGCAGGCAGCGACGTGCCCGCGATGGAGACGCAGGCAGTCCGAGAGGGCGACGAGTACCGCATCGACGGTGGGAAACTTTGGACGTCGAACGGGTCGGTCGCAGACACCGTCGTGGTGTTCGCGAAGACGGATCGAGACGCCGGCAACCGGGGCATCTCGTCGTTCATCGTCCGCCCCGACGAGGACCCCGGCTTCTCCGTCGTGCGGACGGAGAACAAACTGGGTGACAAGGGTTGTCCGGCCGCCGAACTCCGGTTCGACGACCTGCGCGTGCCGGTCGAGCGCCGACTCGGCGAGGAGGGCGAGGGCTTCCTGCAGGCGCTCAAGACGCTCAACGCGGGCCGCATCACGATAGCGGCGCGCGGGCTCGGCATCGCGCGCGCGGCGTTAGACGCAGCCCGAGACTACGCGCAGGACCGCGAACAGTTCGGTCGACCGATTTGCGACTTCCAGGCCATCCAGCACAAACTCGCCGACATGGATACCAAGGTGCAAGCCGCGACGTTGTTGATGCACAAGGCGGCCGACCTGAAGATTCGCGGCGAACCGTACATCAAGGAGGCGGCGCAGGCGAAGTTGTACGCCAGCGAGGTGAGTCGAGAGGTGGCAAACGAAGCCATCCAGATACACGGCGGCTACGGCTACACCACCGACTTCCCGGTGGAGCGATACTACCGCGACGCGAAGCTCAACGAAATCTACGAGGGGACGAGCGAAATTCTGCGAAACACCATCGCGGACCGACTGTTGCGATAGCCCCGGTCTACCGGTTCCTGCGGGACTCGGTTCGAGGGGTCACGCTATTCGGTCGCTCAACCAGGCGTAGTGAGCTTCGACGGCTTCCGCCCCCGCTGGCGTCAGCGCGTATTCGTCGTGGATGCCGGCCACTCGCGTCTCGACGTAGCCCGTCTCGACGAGCGCGTCGAGCCCCCCGTAGAAGCTTCGGGGGTTGAGGTGGGTATCGTAGTGCGCTTCGAGCCGCGACTTCAACTGCTGACCCGTCAGACTGTCTGCGTCGTACAGGAGGGCGCACACGTCTCGGCGTCGACCGCTCTGTAACCACTGCGCCATAGACGGGCCGTCGAGGCCGACGTACTCGATAGTTTCGTTGTCGACACTGGAACGTCCAGCGGTCGGTGAGGCGTCTGAAAGCGGTGTTCGAAGTGATACGCCGAGGCGACCGAACCGGTAGTTTCTGTGTTCGTGGTGCGAAGGTCGTCGTATGAGCGACGGAGACGCGAGTTACGAGCGACAGAATGCCGTGACCGCCGAGGCGAACGGAATCACGGCGACGTACTATCGAACCGACCACGAGCGCGTGCTCGTCTTCGACCGGGACGGACGGACTGCGGCCGTCGCCCAGAACGCCGATGGGTACGCCATGTTGAAGGTGCGGTCGACCGAGACGGGCGACGAACTGGAGCGATACTACGGCTTCGACATGGCGCTCGACCACGCCGCGGAGTTGCTCGGAGTGCGACCGTCAACCCTGCCCGTCCCCGACGAAGCGTCCGACATGGGGATGTGATTCGCTCCCGGCGGTCGCTCCTGGACGGGTCGATTCGGTCACTTGCCCCAGTAAAACCGCGGGCCCAGGAACAGATACGCGAGTGCCAGAAAGAGAATCCCGAACGCGAACACCTCGCCCACGCGACCGGTGCACACGATTGCGAGCAGTTGCACCACGCCCATCACCAGCGCGTCCTGCGCGTGGAGGTCGGGGTAGGTAATCGGCATCACCATCAACGTCGCCGAGAGGAACGCGAGGCCGACGAGAAACATCGGGTCGACGAATCCCGCGAGGATGCCCGCGGCGAGGATGGTCGCCGCGAGCGTCGTCGGGACACCCTCCGTCTCGGCGTGTTCGACGTCGTAGGCGGTGTAGAGGCCGAGTCTGGTGACCGCCATCGCGACGAACAGCGCCGACCCGGCGAGTCCGAGTCCGAGGCGGAGCCAGTCGAACCCCCACTTGCTAAAGACGGCGACGGCGACTAACATGGCCGGTGCGACTCCGAACGAGGCCACGTCTGCGAGTGAGTCGAGGTACGGCCCCGCGGCGGTTCCGCCTCGCCAGCGAGCGACGACGCCGTCCAGCCCGTCCGCGATTGCCGCGAGCAGGATGAGACGGGCGGCCAATCGAACGTCTATCGTCGTCGCGAACGCCGCGATGAACCCCAGGGCTGCGTTACCGACGGTGACGGCGTCGGCGAGACCCAGCCGACCGGCGAACCGGGGTTTCATAGTTCCCGGGTCGACCACCGGGGGTAAACGTTTTTATATTGTCTGCGGCCACCGCAAACGATTCGAACGGGCACGTTTTCACTCGCTTTCGACTGGCGGCCTTTTTCATCGCTTCCGACTCTCGACTTCCGAGGTCGGTTCTGGAGTGCGCCCGCCGGGGTCGTTGGTTCCGGTTCACACCCGGTCTTCGACCGACGAACCACGCCGCATTTATTGATCCGGTCCCGATGTGCGGGTATGAACCGTCGGAGATTTCTGGCGACGCTCGGAACTGCCGGGGTCGCTGGACTCGCTGGGTGTACCGCCCTCGGGACGAGCGACGACGGCGGCGACGACTTCGACATCGGGATGACGGCTGTCGCGTTCACTCCGCAGACGCACACCGTCTCTGTCGGCGAGGCCGTCGTCTGGAAGAACACCAGCTCTCGTGCGCACACCGTGACGGCCTACGAGGCGGGGATTCCCGACGGAGCCTCCTTCTTCGCCAGTGGCGGTTTCGACTCGGAGTCGGAGGCGAGAGACGCGTTCGGCGGAGATCTCGGCGGGTCGATAAACAGCGGCGAGACGTACTCGTACACGTTC
>JBNJGG010000023.1:12467-24662 GCA_051747545.1 Halobacteriota archaeon
GAAGTCCCCGGCGAGTACCAGTACTTCTGCATCCCACACGAACAGGGTGGCATGCTCGGGACCATCGTGGTCGAATCGTAGCGACACCCGCGGCTTCGGTTTCTCGATTTCGATTACCCCTGTGAGACGACCACCACTGCCGAAGTGAAACGACCGACGCTGCCGAAACGCGGTGCCGTGGCTGTCGTCGCTGTGTCCCAATCCGACGAAAATGAGTGTCTCGGCGTCCGGAGTTTAGGCTTCTTCGACGGCGACGTCCTCTTCGGAGACGTCGACGGCGGCCTCTTCTTCTGCTTCGACCTCTGCGGGATGCGCTTCCAGCGTCAGTTTCTGGACTTCGACCCGTCGCAGCGGGTAGATGGTCTTCGCCTCGCCGTAGATGGCCGAGGAGAGACGTCCGTCGACGACGCTGTCGACGAGTCCCTCGAAGGTCCGCTCTCGTGCGGCCTCTCGGACGAGACGCGTCATGATCTCTCGAATCGCCTGCTCCTGACTCCGATCTGCTTTCTTCGTGGTGAACGCGACTGGCTGGAGTCGAACGCGGTAGTCGTCCGCGGTCAACACCGTCAGTGTCGCCCCGACCTTGGACGCGCCACGGCGGACGAGACTCCGCAGGTAGTCGCGGGTGAGTTCGTGCTTGACGAACTCGGTGTACGCCGTGTCGCTGCCGACGTCGGTCACCTTGAACGTGAGTTTCGTGTTGTTCGCCCCGGCGTCGTCTGTGAGTTCGCCGAGGGTGGCTTCGATGGTCCGTCCGACGACCTTCTCGGGTTCGTCGGCGACGGTCTTACCGAGTTCTGCCCGGTCGAACTGCTCGGGGGCGAGCACGGTGTACCATCGCTTTCCTCGCTTCTGTCTTGATACTGAACGTTCGCTCATGTGTCGTGTGTGTTTGCTGTTCGGATGACGGTGTCTGCCACCGTCAGATTTACCGCGTAGTCGTCGACCGTGGCCTCGAGGCCGCCGGTCGAGTCTCGTTCTATCGTCGTCTCGACGTAGTCGCCGTCGACCGTCGTCGTCATCGACTGGGTGTTGTCCGGGACGAGCGCCGCGGCGACGGCCGCCGCGTCGTCGTGCCGGGTTCGAATTCGGGCGCGCCTCATAGCGCCTCCCGAACCGCAGTCGAGAACGCCGTGCGGTCCACTGTCTCGTCGAATCGTGCCGTTGCGCGTCTGCGGTCACCGGTGTCTGTCGCGCTCGTCTCGACACCTCCAACCTCGTCGGCCGCGGTTGCGAACGCGCTTCCCAGACCGACTGGGCCGGTGCTCGCGGCCGCCGCCCCGGTCGGGGAGACCACCACGACGGTGGGTTCCTGCGACCTGAAGTCTCGGAGGAGTCGGGCCGTCGTGCTCAGTCGACCAGGGGTCGCCCGCTCGTCCGTCTCGGCGAGGACGACGCCGCCGTAGCGTCGCATCGTCACCGCCCGCCGGACGGCGTGGACCGAACGGGCGTGTTCGCGCCACGCGTCGAGCGCGGCCGCCCGCTCGTCGTGCCCGAGTGCGAGCGCGACGCCGGTTCCAGGTCGTTCCCGGGCGACGGCGTCGAGAACGTCGGCGTATCCGCCGACGGTCTCGAACGGTCCGTTCGGCGTCGCGTACGGTCGGAGCGCGCGCTCGACGACCGTGGACGCTCGGGGTGTCGACCCCTCGTCGCCAACGGCGTCGAGTGCCGCCATCGAGGCGACCCGCTGGTGTGCCTGCTCGTCGAGCTCTGCCGGCAGGCCGAGGTCCTCGAGGTCGGCCCGTGCGCGCTCGGGGTCGCCCGAGAAGGGCGCACAGAGCAGCGTCGAGTGCGCGAGACCATCACAGAGGTCCGCGGTCGGCACTGCGACCCCGGGGCGACGGACGACGGCGTCGGTCGCCGTCCCGTCCGTCGCGATGGCGTCGCTACCGACGTCTCCCGGTACCGACTCGGCGGCGACGACGCCAGCGAGTGCCAACACCGGATCCGGGTCGGCACCCAGCGTCTGCGCGACCTCGTACGCCGTCACGCTCGCCGGGGTCGCTCCCCCGGAGAGACTCACGTCACCGCCCGCCGTACCGACGGTCACGACGACGGTGTCGTCGGCTTCCGTCGGGACCCTCGGCGCGTCCATGGCCCGGACCTGAAACGGTCGACCGGTCTCGCCAAACGCTCACGCGAGGATACCACTGGCCGCCAGCGAGTCGCCGTCGGCGTGGGCGACGATCCCGACGAACGGGGCGTCGGCCAGCGCCGCGGCAACGTCGGCGGCGGGGGCGTCCTCGGAGGCAGCGCTCGCGGTCGACATCGATTATTCGAGGAGTTCGACGGCGACGTCGTAGTTGTAGGTGAAGTCCGCGTCGAGTTTATCGCCGCGGTAGTACTTTACGAGGCGGCGAATCTTCGACTCGGTGTTCTGGAGCGCCCGCCGATTCTGAAAGTCCTGCGAGTTCTCCTCCATGTGCTCGCGCAGGCGAATCGCCTGCTCCATGAGGTTGCGGAGGTCCTCTGGCAGGTCGGGGGTCGCGTCGTTCTCTTCGAGGATTTCGGTGACCTTCTTACCGGTCGCCAGTTTGACGTTCGGGACCGGGGTCCCCATCACGCCCTCGTCGCGCAGTTTCAGGCCGATGATCGCTGGGTCGTGGCCCTGCTCTGCGAGTTCGACGACGCGCGCTTCGATGTCTTCGACAGCCACGTCGCTCCACTCCGGGGGGTCGTCTGCCACCGGCCGCTCCGAACCCGAGGAGCCGCGGCGGCGTGTGTGCATTCGTGCCATGTGTTCGAATTGGAACGCACAGGCCGCAAGATAGCGAATACCGAATACTGTCGGCGCACTACCGCAATCCCAAGTCCTCTCGGACGAGTCAGAGTTGCGGCTGTGCTGTTCCCGTGTGTGAGTTATCCGTCCGCGACTAAACCGTTTCGACTTCTGACCCCGTTTGGAAAGTCGAAGCCCTTAATACCCGGACACGGAAAGGATGAGTTGCGTTCGAGGGCTCGTAGATCAGGGGTAGATCACTCCCTTGGCATGGGAGAGGCCCCGGGTTCAAATCCCGGCGAGTCCACTGCTCTTACTGCAAGACCAAATTGAACAGCCAATGGCACATCTACCGCTGAATACGACTCCGTTTGAGGGGCAGTTGCCACCTGAACGCGGCAACCGCGTCCGAGGGCATTTGCACCCTTCTGAACGGTCGCACCCGAGACGGTCATCGGTTTCAGACAGGGATTAAACTTCGTTGATAATATATTTGTGGCTAATCAGAGGAACTTCTTCCCGAGAAGTGCGCCAACAATCACACCGATTGCTATGAGTGCGCGGGCGAAGTTATTCAGTCCCGCTACCCACTTGAAAACGTCTAATGAGTCGTTGGTAGCGATGATAGTTTGATAATACCCGGTGGCATCATAGAGATGCTGTTGAGGCGGGTCGAGCAACATGATGTTGTAGTAATGCGGACCGGGTTCCCCGTTTTCTCGCATACGTGTCGGGAGGTCAATTTCTTTACTGGTTCCCGGTGGCACGTCGTGAACGTCTGCCGCTTTCCAGTAGGTGTAGCCACCCTCTGGTTGTTCAATCCCAAGAAGTATCAATACGTCACCCGTCTCATTACCTACGTTTCTAATCGTAACCGTCAAAATCGCAGTTTCACCTTGCTCTACTTGGTTTTTGGACGAATCTACGTTTAACACGCAGAAATCGACACCAGATTTTGGATTACAAGTTGTTGGCTCTGCACCAGTGCTAATTCCAGTTATCACCGCAGGGACGAACAAAGAGAAGACGAGAACCAGCACAAGTGTCTTGTTTCTCATTCTTATGCTAATACGCTAATGTACTTGCCTTGAATTTATCGGAGAACTTAGATTTGGTCGAGGAACCTCCGTTGTAGGCCTCGCTTGTCTTCCTCACTTTGTACGTTGTAGTGTTCCCGAAGCACTTCGGTACTCATGTCCATCCTGTCGCTCGCCATCTCCTCCGGCATCCCGTCATTGAGATTCTTGGTCGCCGCTCCACGACGGAGCGCATGTGGCGACCGTGACGATGGACACTTCGAGGCGTTGTTGTATTGACCGACGGCCTCGCACTCATCGAGGTCGCGGTCGTGCGGACACTCGTTCGTGTAATAGCAGGGCCGCGTCATTGCGTAGATGTTCCGTTGAATAGTCGTCTTAGCTGGACGCCCCTGCGTCGTCGTCAATAGTGGCTCGCGCCTATGTTCGTCGGTCACGTCGTGACGATGCTCCTTGACGTAGGCCACAATCACGTCGCGGAGTGGCTCACGAATCGGGGGCTTGCGCTCGGACTTCCACTTGTTCTTCAGCGGTGTGCCCGTCTCGGGACGATGGTGGAACTCAATGAAGGGACCGTCGGGGCTGTGCGCGTGGAAGTCTCCGAGGTCGAGGGCGCGAACACCGCCGATGCGACATCCGAGGTTCCAGACGAGGTTGAACAGGACGTGCCGGAAGCTCGCATACTCGTATTTGGCGAGGTAGGCAAGGATTTGGTCGGCGGCGTCTTCGGATAGTGACACGCTCCTCGACCGCTCCGCCCGCTTCGCCTTCGGAACCGAAACGCTTGCGGCCACCCCATCGGGGACACCGCCGATTCGCTCGCAGAATCGGAGAAAGATGCGGAAGGTACGCATCTCATGTTCAACCGTGATTGGTGCGACCAATTCGACGCGATGTTGCTTGTAGGCGTGTGCCTTCCGCCGTGTCATCGCGTTCATATCATCGAAGTCTTCGTCCTCACACCACTCTAAAAAGCGGTTGAGGCGACACTTGTGTTCGTAGAGTGTGTTCTTTGTAACCTCGGGCCTCCGGTCTTCGAGGTACATCAGTACGGCTTCGCTCGGTGAAATCGGGTCAAGTCCGTGCATGATTCTGTCGAAACCGATGCACGACCGGGTGCGTACCCAAACTGCGCCAGTCGTAACTGAAGCAGATACGCGCCGATATTTGGCATCTTGCGGTGCAGTGAGCGACGAGGCGGCCTTCCCTGCGAGCGGAGCGAGCGAAGGGCCTGCCGAGGCGCGAGAGGCCCCGGGTTCAAATCCCGGCGAGTCCATTCGTCTCTCTCCGATAACCCGTTCCTTCGTTAATTCTCGCGACCGTTTCGGGGTAGCTCGGTCACGGGCTATTCACAACGCACCGAAAGCCTCGTTGCTCTCTGTTCTCCGACGGACTAACCAACTAGTAAGGTCCTCTCCCGATTGTCACTCCCACCGTACTGATTGGTGTCGACGACAGTATCGAAGATATCACGCGGCGGCAAGTCCTGATCGGTCTCGGAACGGCTGGCGCAATCTCGCTCGTCGGCTGCACCTCCAGTAACGACGGCGGTGGCGGCGGTGACGAGACGACGACGGACACCACCGCCCCGACCTCCACGCCCACGGAGTGGCTCTCCATGGTTCGAGTCGTCCACGCGTCCCCGAACGCGCCAGCAGTCGACGTGTACGTCGACGGCGACGCAGTTCTGGAGGGCGTCGAGTTCGGTGCGGTGAGTGACTCCCCCGAACTCGACGCCGGCAGCTACATGGTCGAGGACGCCACCTCCGACTGAGAGGCTCGTTCTGACTCCCCGCCAGTGGTCCTCCGTTTTCGGTAGCGTTATTCGGCCGATAGTACCGAACCGATTCTTCGAGAGACCGTCTCGCTTCAGAAGCCGATGGACGGACTCCGACTCACCACGTGCCGCCGGGTCCCCCACCAGCTTCCCACCGCCGTGAGACACGTTGTCTGATGCTCCGGTGAGTCTCTCGGGCGTAGCGTGAACGAGGGGCCTCCCGCGAGCCCACTGACCGAGTGGTGCGAACCGACGGGAGGGAACTGGCCTCGCCTGGAGTCGACTACCGCCGGAGGAACCCGAGGAGGGTGTAGTCGTGGTCGGGGATGTACCGGCGGAACAGCAGGCTGTTCGCGAGCACCGACACCGACGAGAAGGCCATCGCGACGGCCGCCAGCACGGGCTGGAGCAGACCGAGGCTCGCCAGCGGGATCATCGCCGTGTTGTAGCCGAGTGCCCAGAAGAGGTTCTGCTTGATTTTCGCGAGCGTCCCGTCGCTGATGCGGATCGCCTTGACCACGTCGAGCGGATCGTCGCGCATCAGCGTCACGTCCGCGGCTTCGATGGCGACGTCGGTCCCCGAACCGATTGCACAGCCGACGTAGGCGACCGCGAGGGCTGGCGCGTCGTTGACGCCGTCACCGACCATCATCACCTTCCGGCCCTCGTGCTGTATGTCTTCGACAGTGCTGGATTTGTCCGCTGGAAGCACCTCCGCGTGGACTGCGTCGGGAGCGATACCGACCCGCTCGGCGACGGCCCTGGCGGTTCGCCCGTTGTCGCCCGTCAGCATCATCACGTCGACGCCGCGTTTCGTGAGGCCGGCGACGGCTTCCCGGGCGCTGTCCTTGACGGTGTCGGCGTTGGCCACGACGCCGAGCAACGTGCCGCCCGTCGCGTCCTTTGGGGCGGCATCGTCGGCTGAAGCCCCGCCCTCGGATAGGCGAGCGACCAGCATCGCGGTCTTGCCCTCGTTTTCCAGACGCTCCATGGTCCCGGTGGCCGGCGTCGGGTCGACACCGTGGCTTCGAAGGAGGGTTCGATTTCCGACGAGTATCACGTCGCCCTCGACGGTCGCGCGGACGCCCTGTCCGGGGACGTTCTCGAACGCCTCGGAGTCGGACAACGTGAGGCCACGTTCGGTGGCCGCCTCGACGATGGCTCGGGCGAGGGGATGTTCGCTCGCGCGCTCGGCGCTGGCCGCCAGTCGAAGCACCTCGTCTTCGTCGAGGCGTTCGTCGGCGACTACCGTCTCCCCGTCCGCCGCAGGGGTCCCTCCATCAGCGAGGGTGTGGTCTCCTTCATCGAACGCGACGCCGTCGGTCGGGATCTGCTCGCCGGGGCGGACCTTCATCCGGTCGCCCACGTCGACCTCTTCGACTGGAATCTCGCGTTCGGTTCCGTCGTCGTCGACGACCGTGGCGGTGTCGGCCTCCATCTCCAGCAGTGCGCGGAGTGCCTCGCTGGCCTGTCCCTTCGACCGCGCTTCGAGGTAGTTGCCGAGGGTGATGAACACCAGGATGAGCGCGGCCGTGTCGAAGTAGAGGCCCTCGCTGGCGAGCAGTCCGAGGAGAACCACGACGGAGTAGAGATAGGCCGTCGAGGAACCCAGCGCGATGAGCACGTCCATGTTCGCCGTCCGATTCTTCACGAGGGCATTGTAGGAGTTCCTGTAGAACGGCCACCCGAGGACGAGTTGTACTGGCGTCGCCAGCCGAACTCGATCCAGCCGAACTCGACGCCGAACACCGTCGCTGGCAACACGTCCCCCCCCGAGCAGTAACTTCTCGACGAGGAAGAACAGCAGCGGTACCGACAGTGCCGCACCGAACACGGTCAGTCGGAACTGTTTTCGAATCTCGGCCGAACGAGCGGCCTCGCGCCGGTCGACGCTGGACTTACCCGTCCGAGATTCGTCGTCCTCGCGAACCGGCGTGTAGCCCGACGCTTCGATAGCATCGTACAGGTCTCCACGTGACGTTTCGGCCGGATTGAACGAGACCTGTGCCTCGTCGGTGGCGAAGTTGACGGTCGCCTCCGAGACGCCGTCGAGCCGTGTGACCGAGTCAGCGACTGTTTGAGAACAGTTCGCACAGCTCATGCCCCTGATGTCGATGTGACTTCGGCGTTGGCTCATTACGTGAGTATACGTGCTGCCTGTTCAATCGGTTTTATCTTTCGATTATTCGGCCGTCTCGGGTTCGAACTTTGAAAGGAAAAGCGTAGCGGAGGTTAGACGCCGGTCAATCCGCCCCCCGCTGGAGTTGCTCGTACTTTTCCTCGAACCGACTCTCACACGACGGACAGCAGAACTGATACAGTCGTCCGTCGATGCGAGCGGCCGTCCCCTGGCTGTCGACGGTGTTTCCACACTGGGCGCAGGCCAACGCGAAGTCGGTGCCACCCAGGTCGGGAGACCAGTCAGCCCCCGCCAGAAGCGTCACCTCGACGTCGTCTATTTGGGCGTGCTCTCCGAGGGTGTCTTCGAGCCAGTCGGCCACGTCGTTGTCCGGCACTCGGGCGACGACCACGAGGTCGCCCGTCGCCGTAGTGAACACGTGTTCGACTGCCCCGGCGCTCAGTAGCGTCTCTTTGACGGACGAGACGTTTTGGCCGGCAGCACTGGCAGTCAGCGACACCAGCACGGGAATGCCTTTCCTGAGCTGTGAGCGGTCGATGTCGATCGTGAATCGACGGATAACGCCCAGTTCTTGCAACCGAGCAACGCGGTCTGAGACGGCAGGTGGTGAGAGCCCGACGGCGTCGGCGATGTCACTGTATGGCCGGCGAGCGTTCGACAGCAAGAGTTGCAGGATTTCGAGGTCGGTTTCGTCCAGGTCGCGCATGGTCACCCAACGGCCGCCAGTCACAAAAGTATCGTGAGCAATTCAGTTTCGATTCCAAACTGTAGTTTCGGAAGCTGGCACAGATTCGAAGCCAAAATCTGAATAAGGGGGGAGGACGTATCCCGGCACGTATGACGACTATCATCGTAGAGGGAATGAGTTGTGAACACTGTGAGCAGGCCGTCGAAGACGCACTTCGAGGCGTCGAGGGCGTACTCGACGCGGCGGCGGACTGCGAGGCAGAACAGGCCAGCGTCGACGGCGACGCCGACGTCGCGGCACTCGTTCAGGCAGTCGAGGACGCTGGCTACACCGGACGGGTCTAACAGCTTCGGCCGGGAGTTCACTCCGCACTCGAACGCTCTTTCGCTCGTCTCAGACCACTCTAATCTGTCCTGTAGGCCATAATATCAAATACTGTTTACATGTATCGAGACTTTTATCTAATAGGGAAACATCTCGATACCAATGTGTTTCTGGACCCATGTCGACGGTTCGTAATCGCTCTGTAATCGAGCACAGGCGGGCGTTTCAGGACGTCACCGACCTCATCGGTCGCGCGTGGCTCGAATCCGGCGTCGAGACGTACGTCGACGAATCCTCGAGCGGTGACGCGCACATAGACGCTCGAACGCCGACACTGGTCGAACAGTACTATCGCGCTTCAGTCGACCTGGGCGTTCGCGACGGCGACTCGCCTGAATCTCCCGCTCTCGAATCGGCCTGTACCGAAACGCGTCGCTACCTCGCGCTCGGGTCCGCTATCGGTCGCCTCGACTCCGCGGGCGTCGTCTCCCAGACGGGGACGCTCCTCGAACGAACACCGACGGACCTGCTGGCACCGCGTCTCAGAGAGCCTGCCTCGTTCGAGAAGACGGCCTTCGAGTGCCTCGTCGCGAGCGCCTACGCTGGTGATGGACACGACGTGTACTTCGTCGAGGGCGACCGCGTGCGGTCCCCCGACGTCTGGATTCCATCACGGGACGTCGACCTTCACCTCGTCTGTCGGCGCTGTTCGGACCTTCGACGAGGGACCCGGGACCGAGACGTCTGTGAATGGCTGGTCGAAGAACTGGCTTCGGTCGTCCAGACAGGCTGTATCGTCCACGTCGAACTCGAACGCTGGCCGTCCGTCGAGGAGGCCAATCGCGTTCGAGAGGCGTTCCCGACCGAGTTCGACGCCGGGACCGAAACCACCATCACGACGCCATTCGGCACGATTTTCGTCTTCTCGTATCTCGGACGGGGTGACCGAAAGCGAATCCCGTTCGCGGGAACTCCGGCGTCTCGCCAACTCGCCTTCTTCTATCGGCTCAACGTCAAGCCGATTCTCTCGGTCAAACTCGACGGCGGGGTCGAACTCCAGAGCGACTTCGTCTCGACGGCTCTCGTCCCGTCGGCGGTTCGCGCCAGCGGTCGGCACGTGACGTATTCCGAGCCCACGTGGGTCAGCGTCAGAAAGGTGGCATCCGCAACCCGTCTGCGGCCACTGGTCGCCGCGTTCGAGGAGACGCGCGAGAAGTTCGGCCGCAACACGCTGAACGTCCTCCACGTCTTCGCCCCAAACTTACACCAGTGGGAGCGGCCCGCCCTCGAAACCCTCCGTCGCTCCCTCGGCGAACAGTTGAATACGAACCCGCACGTCGCCGCCGTCGTCCTCGGGACCGAAGTCGTCGACCAGCGGGTAGGGGACAACAGGCTTCGCCTGGCCACCGGCGTCGAGCGAAATCACAGTCCGATCGTCGACGTTCCCGAATCCATCGACCTCCCCGGAGAGAGTGTCGAGACGTTCATCGCCGACCTCGCTTCTCGGTGACGGCCTTACTCCCGTTCACACGGGGTGACCTTCCACCCCGGCGCACGCGTGCTCAGAAATCCGCGTTGGCAATCCACTCGACGGCGGTGAAGACGAACCACGCCATCCAGATCGAAAAGACGACGAGCCACGCGCCGTACTGGACGACTTCGTTCGGAACCGCGAGATACGCGAGGGCGAGGACTGCCCCGACGGCACCGAGGGCGACGAACGTGCGTCGACCGCCGACAGTGACCTCACTCATCGAGTGTCCGCTTCGTGCCGACGTCACATCACGTTTCCGTCACGACTGGCCCCGATTCCCTGAACCGTTGTCTCCGACGCTGCACGCGTCGATTCGAAGCTGCTCCGACCCTCACTGTTCGGATTCGCTCTCGCTCTCCGGGAGGGTGTCGTCGGCGGCGTTGAACTGCGAACCGAACAGCTGATGATACTCTGATTCGGGGTCCTCGCTCGGTTCCCAATCCACGTAGTAGTCGGTGAGGGTATCCGCTACCGTCCGGCCGAGACCGTCGAGCTCTTCGTCGATTTTCGAGACCGTATCCCACGACGTGAGCGCGGAGTGGTACTCCCGAGTCTGCCAGTCGTCGGGGACTTCCGGCGCACTGTAGTCGACACGCTCGGCCTCGCCGTCCCAGTAGAAGTCGAACGCCTCTACCAGTCCCAGTTCGACGACAGCCGCGTACTCGTCTTCGACTAACTGCGTCTCCTCGGCCCACTCGCTGAACGCCTCCCCCCAGGCGTTCTCTGCTTCGAAGAACGCCTGTAACTCGGCCCGCCGTTCCTCGTCGTACGCCGTCGTCTCTTCGGGTGACCCCACGAAGATGGTCGGTGGGTCCGGTGTGGCCACGTCGAGACTCATACTAGCTCCCACGGCGTCTGGGGCCATAAATTGCCTCGTGGGATCGGCCGAGGGAGTTGGTCAGTCCTGGCCTGAACCTATATAAGACGCAACTATTGTACGCACTTAATTTTTATATGATGGGGACCGTGTTGAAGCCTGATGAGTGATTCGTCTCCCCGCGTACCGTGGTGTTACCGGTTCGTTCGGGACAACACCGGACAGACGGCCACGGTGGGCGTGGCCTTGTTACTCGTCATCACCGTCGCGGGGACGGGCGCGATAATCGCGCTCGGGACGACGACACTCGGAGACACGCAGGCGTCGGCGGACATCAAGCGGGCCGAGCACACGATGACTCTGCTCGACTCTCGCGGTGCGATTACCGCGCTCGGAGACACCGACGCCCAGCGCATCGACCTCGGTTCCAGTGGCGGTGGGACCTACGACGTGCGTCCCGATTCCGGGTGGATTCGCATCACGCACGCCAACTACAGCGCCAACGAGTCGGGCAACGAGACCATATACAACGCGTCGCTCGGTGCGGTCACGTACACGAACGGGGACGCGACGCTCGCCTACGAGGGTGGCGGGGTCTGGCGCTCGGAGGACAACGGTACCTCGATGGTCTCACCCCCCGAATTTCACTACCGCGACTCGACGCTGACGCTACCAATCATCTCCGTCAACGGGTCCGGGGCCTCGTCCGGCCAGGTTTCCGCGCACGTCAAGCCGGTTCGTCGGGCGACGCAAATCTATCCGAATCTGACTGCGGGTCCGACACCCGGGAACGAGACCGGCGCACCGTACGACGGGAGCGACGAGCGATATCTCAATCCCGTCGAGAACGGTAGCGTGGTCATCACCGTCCACAGCGACCACTACCGCGGGTGGGCGACCTACTTCCGGACTCGTACGGAGGGCATCGTCTCGGTCGACCACGACGCACAGACGGTGTCGGTCGAGTTGCAGACGCTCGGAATGGTCGGCAATTTCCGTATGCCCGACGAGGGCAACTCGGTTCGGGTCCGGGGGATGGCGGGAAACCACTCGCTGAACAACTACTCGCTGACCCTCGTCGCAGACCCGCACTTTCAGAACCTGCACTGGTCGATGTATCACGACTCTTCCGACCACCAGTTCGAGGTCCACTTCTATT
>JBNJGG010000024.1:0-24115 GCA_051747545.1 Halobacteriota archaeon
GGAGAGCGGGCCATGCGGGTGGCGAAGGCCTTGGAAGCCGGGATGATATACGTCAACAACTTCGACCGCGAGATGCTCGGTGCGCCCTTCGGAGGCTACAAAGACAGCGGCATGGGTCGAAAACTCGCGTTCGAGGAGACGATGCGCGAGTTCACCCGGGTGAAGAACGTCAGGTACGGTCTCGGTGCAGCGACCGGACTCAAGAAGTGAGAGTCCCCGTGTTCGTCTCCGACTGAGCGCCGATTTCGACGTGTTCTGAACCTGCCATTCTCGAAGGTCCCGTTCGGTGGTAACAACTTACTATCGTGGCATGCGTACTCATATCGCATGATCGAGAACAGACTCGTCGTCAACAACCGCCGGTCGGAGTACTACCCGCGTTTTTCGGCCGAGGAGTTCGAACGCCGCCGGGAGACGGTGCGTGGCATGATGGACAACGCCGGTCTCGAGGCGCTCGTCATCTACGGCAATTCGGGTATGAACCGGTGGAATCAGACGAACGTCGCGTACCTCTCGAACTACCGCGGCGACTACCTGACCTACCTCGTGTTCTTCCGAGACCCCGCCGAGCAGACGACGCTCTACTGTGGCATCACCAACCACCTCCAGTACATTCAGGAGGCCGCCGTCGTCGACGACATCCGCCTGATGATTCCCGACCCACCACGAAAACTCGCCGGACGCATCGAGGAGGCCGGAATCACCAGCGGGAGCGTCGGACTGGTCGGACTCGACCCCCGGTATCAGTACTCGATACCCCACGACCACTACGTGACCCTCGAACGAGAACTGCCGGTCGAACTCGTCGACTTCACGCCGGAGTTCCTCACTCGCCACGCGGTCAAATCCGACGAGGAAGTCGAGTGGGTCCGACGCGGTGCGGAACTCACCGACATCGGCATGGAAGCACTCGTCGAGGCCGCCGAACCGGGAGTGAAAGAGTACGAACTGGCCGCCGAACTCCAGTACGCCTATCTCAAGGAAGGCGGCGAAATCAACACGACGTTCATCAACTCCGCACCGATGGAGGGTGCCGAACCGGGAGAAGCCTGCGTGTGGAAGTTACCCTCCGAGCGCACAATCGAGAACGGCGACATCATCACAACTGAGTTCAGCGCCGCGTACAACGGGTACTCGGGTCAAATTCACCGACCCATCGCGGTCGGACGAGAGCCGACGCCGACCTATCGGGACATGTACGACGTGGTCATCGAAACCTACGACTCAATGCTCGGTGCCCTGAAGGCGGGCAACACCACGGCGGACGTCGCCGAGGCCGTCGCCCCAATCGAGGAGTCGCCGTACAAAATCTACGACGTACTGCTTCACGGGTTCGGAAACGGCTATCTGCCGCCGTTTATCGGGACGCACGATTCGAACTACTGGCCCGGCGGCGACGACCCGCTCACCGCCACCTGGACGTTCGAGGAGAACATGGTCGTCGTCGTCCAGCCAAACGTCTACACCGAAGACGAGACGCAGGGCTTCCAACTCGGAACGACTGTCGTCATCCGTCAGGACGGTCCAGAGTTGCTCCAGCAGTATCCCGTCGAGTTTATTCGAGTCTGATAATTCTTGGGTGTTGCCTCTTCTATGGCGATTAATAATCGCAAATGTCACCGAGTTGTTAATCATCTTTCGCAACCGTAAGGTTGAGGACGCTCCTGTCCCTTCTGTTATCATATGTCGCACAGGCACACCAATCCACTTTCCGTCCCATTCACGGTGACCGTGTCATGAGTACCCAGACACAGCGCCGCTGGATAGACGTGGTTCCTGAACCTCTCCTGAAAAACAGGAAACTGATTTTCATTGAATCAGTCCTACTGCTGTCCATCCTGTGGACGGTCCTGTCGGTCGGTCTCGACCTCGCTGACGTTCTCTCCTCGCCCATCCTCGTTGCAGGGGAGATGTACACCCTCCTCGTGAGCGGACAGTGGCAGGAACACTTCGTCGCCACGATGCGCCGTATCATGTACGGGTTCCTCCTGACGGTACTCATCGGAACGGCGCTCGGACTCATCATGGGGTTGTCCGACTTCTGGAAGCACGCGCTTCAGGACTACGTGACGATCGGACTGGCTCTCCCCTCGCTGTTCGCCGCAGTCTTCGCAGCGATGTGGTTCGGCGTCAGCGACGTGACGCCGATGGTCGCAGGCGCTGCGATTGCCTTTCCGTTTCTGGCCCAGAACGTCTATCAGGGCGTCAAGAACATCGACTACCAGTTGCTGGAGATGTCGAGTTCGTTCGGCGTCAAGCAACGGCGCGTCGTCTGGCGAGTCATCGTTCAGGGCGTCCTCCCCGAGTGGTTCGCTGGCCTCCGCTACGCGTTCGCGGTCTGCTGGAAGATCACCACGCTCGCCGAACTCGTCGCCGCCAACAGCGGCATCGGCTTCATGATCGAGTTCGAGATGAACAAACTCTCGCTGACCGGGGTGATAACGTGGACGCTGCTGTTCACGTTCGTCATCCTCTTCGTCGAGTACGGTATCCTCCAGCAAATTGAAAAGCGCGTCTTCGACTGGAGAGAAGAGACCTCTATCGGAATTGTCGGGTGATAACTATGAGTTCACAACAGGATACACAGGCTGACGTGGTAACGAACGCGGAGATCGGTACGAGCGCGGGGTCGATTCATCTCGAAAACCTTGGCATGGAGTTCGACACCAAGGAAGGGCACGAACGCGTCTTCAGCGACATCAATTTCGACATCGAACCGGGCACCTTCGTGACGCTGCTTGGCAAATCCGGAAGTGGCAAGTCGACGATGCTCAACATCATCAGCGGCGTCCTCGAACCGACCGAGGGCTGGGTCCGATTCGAGACCGAGGACGGAAGCGAGGCGACCCTCGGGCACGTCTTCCAGTCGCCCCGGCTCCTCCCGTGGAACACGTGCATTCGAAACATCGAGTACGTCCACGGGAGCAACCCGGACTACACGGACGAACTGGCGAAGCAGTATCTCGACCTCGTCGGTCTCGAAGACCAGTACAACAAGTACCCCACGCAACTTTCGGGTGGCCAGCAACAGCGCGTCGGAATCGCCCGAGCGCTGAGCATCGACCCGGACATCCTGCTGATGGACGAACCGTTCAGCGCGCTGGACGAGATTACGGCCGACAATCTCCGAGAGGAGTTAGTCAACATCTGGCAGCAACTCCGGAAGACGGTACTCTTCGTCACCCACGACATGACTGAGGCGATTCAACTGTCCGATCGAATGCTGATGCTCGGTGACGGCCGTATCTACGCCGATATCGAAAATCCCCTCGATAGACCCCGCCGACTCGATTCCGAAGAGTTCCTCCGATTCCGTCAGCGTGCCATAGACACGTTCCACAGCATCGAGGACGAGGGGGCGTAAGATGGCCGTCGAGAACCGGATGCCACCGCTCTTCGACCGGTTTCGCAAGTCGCCGTGGGCGGCACGTGTGTTCGGTATCCTACTAGGGATCGCCGGGTGGACGTATCTCGCGTCGGTGTTTCCGAACGAGTTGATGCCGTTCCCGCTGGAGACGCTCGAACTCGCGTGGGGGCTCATTGTGACCGGTGAGGCGTGGCCGCAACTGGCGGCGACGCTCTGGCGCACTCTCTGGGGCTTCCTCGGTGCGATGGTCCTCGGCGTCCTCATCGGCGTCGTGATGGGTGT
This sequence comes from Halobacteriota archaeon, assembly GCA_051747545.1. GTDB lineage: Archaea > Halobacteriota > Halobacteria > Halobacteriales > Haloferacaceae > JBNJGG01. The sequence continues at coordinate 3,650 of JBNJGG010000024.1, forward strand.
GAACGATTACAGCGAGGGGATGTTCGCTCCCTACGTCGTCATCGGACTGTCGATTCCGGCGATCGCGTGGGCCGCGATTACGACGCTCATCTACGGCTTTAGCCTCATGGCTCCCGTGGTCGCTACCGTCCTCACGACGTTCCCCTACATCGCTATCAACGTCTGGAAGGGCGTCGAGAACATCGACGTCGACCTCATCTACATGTCCGAGTCGTTCGGCGTCAACCGGATTCGAATGGCGGGTCGACTGCTCATCCCGAGCGCTGCCCCCTCGCTCTTTGCCGCTTTCCGGTTCGGCCTCGCGGTCTCGTGGAAAATCGTCACCATCGCCGAACTGTTCGCCTCCTCGTCGGGTATCGGGTACAAGCTCATGGAGGCCTACCAGGTGTTCCGATTCGAAGAGGCGTGGGCCTGGGCGGTTCTGTTCATCATCATCATCCTCTTCATCGAGTACGGCGTGGTCAAACCACTCGAACGGCGCGTGTTCGAGTACCGCCACGACGCCGACTTCGACCTCCTCGGCTGAGTGTCGGGATCGGTCGAGCCCGTGTTCGACCTCTGACGATTCCTCTCGAGGTCCGTCGCCCCCGCACTCGATGTCTGTCGATTTCTCTCGGTGTGTCACCCTTGCTGGAGACGCAACCGATTTCCACGCTCTTCACCAAGGTGTCTCCATGGACGACGCCGACGCTGGACCGCTCTCCGACCACGAGTGGCGACTCATCCGCGAGGAGTCGTGGTCCGGCCCGATGACGATGGCGCTCGACGAAATCGCCGCCGAAACCGCCGCGGCGGGCGGCCCGCGAACGGTTCGAGTGTACCGGTGGGACCCGAGCACGCTCTCGCTGGGGTATCGACAGGACCCCGACACGGTCGACTGGGAACACTGTGACCGCGAGGCCGTCACCGTCACCCGGCGTCAAACCGGCGGCGGCGGCATCTACCACGACTTCGACGGCGACATCTCCTACTCGATTGTCGCCCCGGCCGACGACCTTCCGGGCGACCTCATGGAGTGCTATCACCTCCTCTGTACGCCCGTCCTCGACGCGTTCGCGCGGATGGGTGTCGACGCAGACTTCGCCGCCGAGGAACTCCCGGCCATCTACCCACCGGCGTGCTATCTCCGGGCGCTCCACCCCGCCCACGACATCGTCGCCGGCGGACGCAAGGTGAGCGGTAACGCCCAGTACCGACGGAAAGACGCCGTCATCCAGCACGGCTCGCTCACCTACTCGGTTCGTGCGGCCGACCATCTCGGCGTCTTCGCCGCCCCGGAGACGACGCCCGATGCGTTCCGTCAGCGCGTAACCGGCATCGAGGAGCAGGTCGACATCGACCGCTCGGAGGCCGTCGCCTGTGTCGAGGCGGCGCTCGAAGCGTGGGCCGACGCCGCCGAGGGCGAGTGGACCGACGAGGAGTTGGCTCGCGCGCGAACACGCGCGACCGAGAAATATGGGGCCGCCTCGTGGGTTCGCCGTCGGACGAACCGACGCTCTGAGACCCGTTGAGCGGGTCGACCACCAGTCACGCCGGCAGGCCGAGTTCTTCGTTGACCGCTTCGTATATCTCGCTCACTGGCGGTACGTCCAGCGTCGGGTCCAGCCAGTGGTCACCGACCCACCGGTATCGAACCGTCCGGTCTTTGTCGAGCAGGAAACACGAGCGTCGGGAGCGTCGGACCAGCCCGAAGGTCCGGTAGTCTACGTCGAAGGCGCGCGCCACCGCCAGCGACCGGTCGGAATAGAGCGGAAAGCCGAGGTTCAATCGTTCGATGAATCGGCGGTGCAGGCGCGTTCCGGATTTGCTGACGCCGACGACCTGCACCGTATCGCCGCTGGCGAACCACTCGAAGTCCCGAAAGGAGCACCACTGCTCGATGCAGTCGGGACTGAAGTCGACCGTGTAGAAACAGAGCAACACCGGCCCGTCGGCGAGCAGTGAGGATAACGCCACCTGTTCGACGCCGCCACCGGGGCTCACGAGCGGTGCGGTGAAATCCGACGCTGTGGCACCGACCGACAGGCCCGGTCCCGAGTCCATACCGACCTGTTGGAGGCCGAGCATAAACGTGTTGTCCAGTCGGAATCCATAGACGTGGTGAACTCCCCGGTGTTCCGACCACCGTGGCGACCTGTCGATTCGCTTCGATACCACTTTGAGCGGGGCCGACCTGTCCTCGCGTATGTTACGCGTCGGAGCGCACGTCTCTATCGCCGGCGGTGTCGACAACGCGGTGCAGAACGAACTGGACGTCGGAGGAAACTGTGGGCAGATATTCACGCACTCGCCCCAGGTGTGGCAGAACCCCGACATCGGCGACGACGAAGCCGACCTGTTTCGCGAGGGAACCGCGGCGCACCTCGACGGGCCGTGGGTGATTCACACGTCCTACCTCGTCAACCTCTGCACGCCGAAGGACGGCCTCCGTGAGAAGTCCCTCGACAGCATGCAACGCGAAGTGGACGCGGCGGCGAAACTCGGCGTCCCATACGTCAACGTCCACCTCGGTGCCCACACCGGTGCGGGCGTCGACGGCGGACTCGCAAACGCGGTGAGCGTTCTCGACGACATCGACGTTCCCGACGGCGTGACCATCCTCATCGAGACCGACGCCGGGAGCGGGACCAAACTGGGCGGCGACTTCGAACATCTCGGCCGCGTGCTCGAAGAGAGCGCCCAGGACCTCGACGTCTGTCTCGACACGGCGCACACGTTCGCCGCGGGGTACGACCTCTCGACGCGTCACGGCGTCGACGAGACGGTCTCGGAGTTCGACGACGTGGTCGGATTGGAGCACCTCAAGTGCGTCCACCTCAACGACTCGAAACACGGGTGCGGCACCAACAAGGACGAACACGCCCACGTCGGCGAGGGCTTCATCGGCGAGGAGGGGATGAACGCGATAATCAACCACCCCGCCCTCGTCGACGTCCCGCTGGTGCTGGAGACGCCGACGGAGGACGGCAAGGACTTCGCGTGGAACATCCAGCGAGTCCGTGAGCTAAGCGACTGCGAGTAGGACTCGTATCGACAGTTTGGGCGCGTCCGTCCCCATCGACCGACTTTTAGCGAAGAGCGCAGTACGAAGACCGTGCGCCGATTCTCCGCCGACTACCTCCGTCGCACCCGGGTGGGAATGTGGGACGACTCCAGGGACGCGCTCGCAGACCTCGACCTGCCGGGCCGTCGGCGAACCGTCGACGTCGGCTGTGGGACCGGTGAGCTCTCCGGCGTCCTCGCGACCGAGACGGACGGTGAGGTCATCGGATGCGACGCCGACCGGCGGTTACTCTCGGTGGCCCGCCGCCAGACCGGTCTTCCCGTCGTCGCCGGCGACGCCACCCGGTTACCCTTCGGGGACGGGGTCGCCGACCTCGTTGTCTGTCAGGCACTCCTCGTCAACCTCTCCGCTCCCGTCGAGGCGCTTCGAGAGTTTCGCCGCGTCTCCTCGGACCTCGTCGCCGTCGTCGAACCCGACAACGCCGACGTGGGCGTCACCTCGACGGTCGACAGCGAGGAGACGCTCGAACGCCGGGTGCGCGAGGCGTATCTCGACGGCGTTGCCACCGACGTTTCTCTCGGTGACAGCCTGTCGGACCTCTTCGAAGCGGCGGGACTCGACGTGGTCGGCACGCGCCGCTATCATCACACGAAACTGGTCGAACCACCTTACCGTGAGGAACACCTCCAGAGCGCCGCGCGGAAGGCGAGCGGGGCCGGACTCTCCGACCACGAGAGGGAACTCCGGCGCGTCCTGTCCGACTCCGAATACGACGCCGTCCGCACGAAGTGGCGCGCGATGGGGCGGTCAGTGGTCGACCAGATGCGAGACGAGGAGTACCGTCGCGCCGAAGTAGTTCCGTTCGACGTGGTCGTCGGACGGGTCCCGGACGACGCCTGAATGAGGGCCGCGTAACCGTGCGTTCCCGTGGCCCGCTGGTCAGACCACGTCGCCGCGAACCGTCGTCCCCGTCTGTTTCGCGCGGTACTCTCGCATCGCCGTCGCGGCGTCACTCGCCGTCTCGTCGTCGACGCCGAGCATTTCGAGGGCCCCCGAGAGCGTCGGGAACGGGAGTTCGCCGCCGCGGAGTTTCGTCAGCGTCTCGTCGCCGCGCGTCCCGTCGACCCACAGACAGACGCCCCTCGGGTCGAGAATCTGTTCGTAGGCGTCTCGCGCGAGCGCACCTCTCAACCGCTGGGTGACGTTGTCGTCGAAACTCGCGTTACACACCTCGAGGTGAATCGGCTCGTCGCGACCCAGGAGGTGGGCCGCCAGACAGCGCTCGGGAGCGACGTGGCCGTTGTCGTTCGCGCGGATGTACTCGGGGAACTGTTCGGCCCAGTCGGCGTCGACCGTCCGTCCGACGCCCTTGACGCCGTGGGTCTCTTCGAAGCGGGTGGCTGCGTCGCCGTCGCCTCGGAGCAGGATGTCTTTCGTGAGATACACGTCGAGGCGGTCGATTGGGTCGAGGCCGAGGGCGACGTCCCCGTACACCCAGACCTCTCGAACCGGTACCGGCATCGGCTCGGTGTCGACGGTGTCGAGCAGTTCGACGACTCGGTCGAGTGCGGCGTCGCGGTCCATCATCCCACCTTCGGAGACCCGCGGACAAAACGGTTTCCGACCCCGGCCAGGCCGCGTCGCCGTCTCGTCTTCCGACCGATACTCACCGCGGCAATGTCGGCCGTCCTACGCGTCTTACACGGCACCTGCTCGCCCGGCAGACGAAACCGTCATGGCCCCGTCCCTTCAATCACGAGTACGATGGAGTGCGACAAGTGCGACCGCGACGCGGTGATGTACGCGGCTTACTCCGGGGCGCATCTCTGTGCGGACCACTTCTGTGCCTCGGTCGAAAAGCGGGCGCGACGGCGCATCCGCGGGGACGGACTTCTCGACGCGTCGGCCACGCCCGAGGACCCCGACACGTGGGTCGTCGGCCTCTCGGGCGGCAAGGACAGCGTCGTCCTCACGTCCATCCTGGACGAGACGTTCGGACGCGACCCCCGCGTCGAACTCGTCGCGCTCACCATCCACGAGGGCATCGAAGGCTACCGCGACGCCAGCCTCGACGCCTGCGTCGAACTCACAACCGACCTCGACATTCGGCACGAGGTCGTCCACTACGAAGAGGAGTTCGGCGTCCGGATGGACGACGTCGCGGAGTCGGACCCGATGAACATGGCTCCCTGTGCGTACTGTGGGGTCTTCCGGCGCGACCTCCTCGAAACTCACGCGGCGGCGTTCGACGCGGACAAACTGCTGACCGGTCACAACCTCGACGACGAGACCCAGACCGCGCTGATGAACTTCTTCGAGGGCGACCTCAAGCAAATCGCCAAGCACTTCGACGCGAGCCTCGGGCGATTCGAAGACCGTGCGGCCTCCGAGCACTTCGTCCCGCGTGCGAAACCGCTCCGAGACGTCCCCGAGAAAGAGGTCGCCCTGTACGCCCACCTGCGAGACCTCCCGGCACACATCACCGAATGCCCCCACGCCAGCGAGGCCTACCGCGGTGAGATTCGCGACCTGCTCCTCTCGCTCGAAGAGAACCACCCGGGGACTCGTCACTCGATCATGGCCGGGTACGAAGAGTTGGCCGGACTCGCGGCCGAGCGATACCGAACGGACGACGAGACGACAGCGCTCGGCGAGTGTGAGCGCTGTGGGTCCTCGACCACCAGAAACGTTTGTCGGAAGTGCCGGCTCATCGAAGCCATCGAGGCTGTGTGAGGTCCCGCGCGCGACGGTTTTACACCCGGTGTAATACGTACCGCACCCACGACGGGGTCGCTCGTTGTCGCGTCTCTCGCCGGGCGTAGATGCGATAAGAATCGAGTACCGGTCCGGGTCGATTCGACTTCTGGAGGGTTATCGAATGACGTCCAGTCCGTTGTTCTGTTCGATTTGGTCGTGGCCGCCGTCAGACTGCCACGAACCGCTCGATTGCGCTCTTCCGCTGTTGCCGAACTCCGAAGTCTCGAGACTCTTTCTCGACTTGTCGGCCTGCTTCTGCGTGGTCGGTCCCAGTACCTGGGCGCTCTGGACGCCCGTCATGATGGCCATCACGCGAACTCTGCCTTTGTACTCGTCCTGGATCCGCGCACCCCAGATGACGTTGGCGCTCGCGTCGAGTCGTTCGGTGATGTTGTCGGCGATGCCCTCGGCCTCCTGGAGGGTCAGGTCCGGGCCGCCGGTGATGTGGACGAGACCGCCGGACGCACCCCGGTAATCGACGTCGAGTAGCGGGTGGTTCATCGCGTCGTTGACGACCTCCTGGGTCTTGTTCTTGTCCTGAGTCTCGCCGACGAGCATCACTGCGACGCCGCCCTGATTCATAATCGTGGACATGTCCGCGTAGTCCAGGTTGATGAGCGACGGTTGGGTGATGGTCTCGGAGATACCCTTGACCGTCTCCGCGATGATCTGGTCCATCACGGAGAAGGCCTTGCCGATGGGGAGGTTCGGAACGTAATCGAGCAGGCGGTTGTTGTCGAGGACGATGATGGAATCCGCCTCGTTGCGGAGGTTCTCGAGTCCTTCCTCAGCCTTGACGGTTCGCGCACGCTCGACGTTGAACGGAGTCGAAACCATCCCGACGACGATTGCACCCTGCTCTTTGGCGATTTTCGAGACGACGGGCGCGGCTCCGGTACCCGTGCCGCCACCCATACCTGCGGTGACGAAGACGAGGTCCGCGTTGCCGAGGACCTCCTTGACCGTCCCCTGAGCCATCTCTGTGGCTCGTTCGCCCATGTCTGGGTCGCCACCAGCACCGAGCCCCTGGGTAAGAGACTTGCCGACCAGAATCTTCGTGTCGGCTTCTATCATCTTGAGGTGCTGTTTGTCCGTGTTGATCGCGACGGTGTCGGCGCCGTCGACGCCGATGTTGTACAGTCGGTTGATGGTGTTGTTACCTGCGCCACCGCAGCCGACGATGACGATACGGGGGTCCCCGAACTCGTCGTCGTCCGAGAGGTCGACGTCCCGTTTTTCTGCTTCTTCGTGGCGCATCGCTTCCTGAACGAGTTCCTGCATCGTTACACCTTCGCCCAGGTTCGCTTGCTGTTGGTTTCTCGACTGTCCGTCTGCTCGTTGAGCATATCGCGGACTGCCGAACGGATAGCTTCACTTCTGTTCGGGAACTCCCCCGAGTCAACCATCTGTTCGACCTCCTCGATCTGCTGCTTCGGAATCCGTAGTGTCACACGCTCCATTGTTACATTCCCCCGGTAAGACGGACGCAGGCGAGCGCCTGCCGTCTTACACGCCGTAACTGCATGACAGGGACGTTTCGCCCCCGTCTCCCGGCGCTGTAAGACAACCGTCTTACGCGGAAGTACCCACATACCGACACCTTATAAATGTACCGGCGGACGTAAGACAACTGGTGTCCCGACCGTCTTTCACTCTCTCGAGGAATTCGAGATTACGGCCGTTCTAGCACGTCTGCGGCGGGGGTCCGCCGGCCGCATCCTGGGCAGAACGCCCAGTCCGAACGTAGTTCGTCGCCGCACTCGCAGAACACGCGATGCGTGGCTTTTTCCCCACAATTCGGGCAGTACACGTGTGAAGCGCCTACCTCGTCGCCGCACTGTCCGCATTTCGTAAGACGTGATTCATCACTACTCTCGGAGTGCTCTTCGCGTGTCTTACGCTCGACCGTCGCCGACTCGTGACGGTCGTCGGCCACCGACGCGCCATCGAGCGTCACGTTGACGTGAACGTCCGAGGCGGGTCGCGCCCGGGCCGCCCCGGGGCGCTCGTCGAAGTGCGCGTCGAGGCGCGTCTCGATGAGCTGATCGATGCGTTCGACCAGCGCGTCGTCGACGCTGCCCGTTCCGGCGATCGTCGGCCGCTCGGCGTCGTCCAGATATGCGCGGAGGGCCTCGCGCATGACTTCGCTCTTCGAGGCGTCGAACGCCTCGAGCCGCCGAACAAGTTCCTCGTCCGCACGGAACGTGATTTTACTCATCGTACGTTCGCGGGATACACGTCAGAGTATTTCAATCTTCCCTCGTGTCTGACACTCGTCTGTCGTCGGTACGTCACTCGGTCGCCCGCTGGTCCCGAATGGTAATGTTTATGCCCGAAACTCGGATACGTGGAGGTGACCGCTCTTAGCTCAGCCTGGCAGAGCAGCCGACTGTAGATCGGCTTGCCCCCCGTTCAAATCGGGGAGAGCGGACTGAACCTCAGCACTCGGGAGCGGAGCGACCGGTGCTGAGTGCGAGGGGCGCCGGGATCCGATTTGAACACCGCGAACAGTTGGAGGTCGCTTCGTTCCGATGTGACCACAACAGTCGCAGTCTCGACCGAGGGGAGCGACTGTCCGGGGAGATTCACTCGGAGGCTCCGACGAGTCGCGTGGCTGCGTCGAGAGCGTGGGCCGCGTCGTGTCCACACCCGTCTCAGAACGCCTTTAGGCATGGAGTACGTCCAGATTGCATGGACTACGAAGCGAGTCTCGACAGAGCCCTCACGGAGTTGCCAGATTTCGGGGGTTCTGACGAGCGGTTGTCGGTACCCGACGCACAGACACAACCGGACGGAGCGTTCACCCGCCTGACGAACCTCGGCGAGATCGCCGACGCCCTCGCACGGGACCCAGAGCACCTTCACCGGGCGATACAGCGCGAGTTCGGGACGAACGGCCAGTACGACGACGGACGGTCGCGATACAACGGGAACTTCTCTCCCAGCGACTTCGACGCCGCGATATCGAACTACATCGACGAGTACGTCACTTGTTCGGAGTGCGGCCTGCCGGACACCCGCCTCGTGCAGGAAGACCGGACGATGATGCTCCGATGTGAGGCCTGTGGTGCCTTCCGACCGGTCAAGAAACGCACCGGAAAAACACGCCGGACGGCGCGTCCGGACGTCGAAGTCGGGGAGACCTACCGCGTCGAAATCACCGACACCGGGCGCAAAGGCGACGGCGTCGCCGAACGCGGCAAGTACACCATCTTCGTCCCGGGCGCGGACGTCGGCGACGTCGTCGACATCCACATCGAGAACGTCAGCCGAAACCTGGCGTTCGCTCGCCGCGTCTGAGCGGTCGGTTTCTATCGGTGCCTCCGTGAACGTCGGTGCCTTCGATACTGCCGAGAACGTCAGTGCCCGCGATACTTACGAGAACCTTTCCTGACAGGCTCCGGTCGAGCAGTGTCCGTCGGCGTGGGCGAGGAACTCGGAGTCGAACGTCGCTATCGCGGTCGACACCGGTCGGGCGGCGACCTGCCCGAAGCCGCAGGTACACGAGTCGGACAGTCGCTCGACGAGTTCGCGAATGGCGGTCTCTGCGTACCGACCGGCGTACACGTCGTCGACGAGGTCGGCTACACGGGGGGCAGTCTCTCGGCAGGAGTCACACCGACACTCGCTCTCGTCTCGGGCCGCCCGCGCTCGCTCGTCGACGAGTGCGACGACGCACTGCTGTTCGTCGAACACCTCGACGAGGCCCTCGCTACCGAGATGTGCGTTTTCGAGCTCCGACGCGGTAGGGGGGTAATCGAGCGTCGGCGTGATACCCCCGAACCGGCCACCGACGCTCGCCAGTTTGAATGTCCCGTCCATCGTAACCGCGTCGAGTACCGCTTCGAGGCGTCCAGCACGCGGGAGTTCGACCGTGGCCGGTGTCTTCACGTCGCCGGTGACGGTGAGGAGTCGCGTCCCCGGGTCGGAAGACGCATCGAACTCGTGAGGGTACTGGAGTGCACGACGGACCTGCAGTAGGGTCCGCGGGGTGTGGATAATCTTCGGACGCCCCTCGAATCCAGCGTCGCCCGACGACGGCCCCGCGACGTCTCCCGAGTGACCGTCTATGAATTCCATCGCCCTCTGCGGCTCACCCGCGATGAGCCGGTCGGGGCCCGTGACGACCCGTGTCGCCGACGCGGGACTCCCCGCCTCTTCGAGAACCGAAAGCGCCTCCCACGCGCGCTCTGTGACAGTACTGTCCGCCTCGTTGCAGTAGACGACGAGGTCGGCCGCGCCGACGATCGAGCAGACGGCGAGCGCGGCGTCGACGACCGCCAACGCGTCGCCTTCCACCAGCGTCCGGTCGCTTCGGTTGGAGCGATCGCTCTCGTGGGCGTTCACGACGACGACCGGGTCGCCACCGCTCTTCTGGGCGGCCAGCCACGACTGGACGACCGGTCGGTTCGCGCTGTCGTCTCCTCGACCCCGACCGAGAATGCCGAGCCGGGCGACGTGCTTGGCCGCCCCCTGCGTGTCGCTCGCGGCGAACGCCGAGACGAAGTCGTCGATGTCGTCTATCGACGATGGCTCGACCCACCCACACCGACCCAGGATCTGCCTGGTTCCCACCGCGAGCGGTCCGTCGCCGGGCGTCGGGAGCGTCGTCTGACCGGTGGAGTGGTCGACGACGGCGTGAGCGGCCTCCGGCGAGAGCGACCCGGACTCGAAGGCGTCGACGAGGTCGACCACCTCGTCTGGTGTCACGTTGGCGTGGAAGGCCGTTTGCCCCTGTCTGGTCAGCAGAACCAGGGGTTCGAGACCGAACGCCCCGGTCGACCCGACCTCGACGACCGGCGTGGTCGTCGCGGACTCACTGGCCGCCGCCGCCACGTCGGCACCGTCGGCCGCCCGTCCAGCGACGCGGACCACCGCACCGACCGTCGTCGCCCCGTTGGTTGCACTCATTCTCGACGAATGTTACCGCTCGACAGGAAAGGGTTCCGGTCACTCTTTTTCGGCACCTGCGACTGCGCTGTCTCTCACGTCGTCGTCGGTCGCTCCCTCGTTGTCGGCACCCCAACGATTAAATTCGAACGCGCGCCACCTCTCCCCAATGGTCGAGGCGTTCGCAGTCGCCAGCGGAAAGGGCGGCACGGGCAAGACTACCGGGACGCTGGCGCTGGGGATGGCGCTGGCCGACACCTACGACGTGACCGTCGTCGACGCGGACACCGGGATGGCGAACCTGCTCTTTCACGCCGGACTCGACGACGTCGACGTGACACTCCACGATTTGCTCGTCGGGGGAACCGGAACCGACGTCGAGGAGGCCGTCTACGAACGGTTCGGGATGCGTGTCGTCCCCTGTGGGACGAGTCTCGCGGCGTTTCAGTCCGCGGACCCCGGACGCCTCCGCGACGTGGTCGCCACGCTCGCCGCCGACACCGACGTCCTCCTGCTCGATTCACCGGCCGCGCTGGGGTCGAAGAGCGCGGTCCTGCCCATCGTGCTCGCCGACCGGGTCATCGTCGTTCTCCAGCCGACGATTCCCTCGCTCTCTGACGGCCTGAAAGTCCAGGAGTACGCCTGCTCCTACGGGACCGAGACGGCGGGCATCCTGTTCAACAAGGTCCACGCCGACGACCAAGTCGACCGAATCGCCGACCGCGCAACCCGCTACTTCGGCGGCGAGTTCCTCGGGAGCGTCCCCGACAGCGACATGGTTCGGGCGGCCCGCCGCGCTGGCGAACCACTCCTCTCCTATGCGCCCGACGCAGCGGCGGCCGACGCCTACCGCGTGGCGGCCGACCGCCTCGACGTGCGCGCTGGTGACAGCGCCGCCGTCGCCGACCGCTTCCGAAGCGCGGTGGTCCCCGATACGATATGAGGATTCCCACGGGGCGACTCCTGCGTTCGCGCGTCGTATCCGACGTCGGCGTGTCGTTGCGCGTAGCGCTGGAGCGCGAGTTGACCGGCTACGCTCGACTCGAACCCCAGAACACGCTGTTGCTGGGCGAAGAAATCACCGGCGTCATCACCTTCGAAAACGGCGTCCCGGTGTTGGCTTACAGCACCGACTCCGACCGCGGCGGTGCCGACGCGCTCGCGGATCTCGCCGTGCCCGGACCCTACCGCGTCGAACTGTACGAACTCGACCCGACAGACCTCGCCCAGGCCCACGAAGCGACCGAGTTACAGGTTCCACCGGACATACCGGCCGAGCGTCTCGCGGGGGACCCGGACCTCGCGGCCCGAACTCGTGAGCGGGCACCGACCGACCGTCTCGACGGCCAAGCGGGTGCCAGCGCAGTCGAGTCGTTCCTGGCCGACGCCGAGAAGATCGAGGCGATCCGCGAGCAGGCCCGTGAGGAAGCCCAGCGACGGGCCCAAGAGTGGGGCCTCGGGGGGGTACTCGACTCGCCGGCGGGCGATGACGTCTCGGCGATGGGCGACGACGTCGACTCGACTTCTGACGATGCTATCGACCCGGCTTCGGAGGACGCTGTCGACTCGACCGACGATGGAGGCGGTCCTTCGAGTCCATCACCCACCAATTCCCCGTAACCTCGAACGAAGCCGGTGCCTCGAAGGGGGAGCGTTTACCCCGTTCGTTGCGTAACGGTGGGTATGCCACCGACGGACATGGCCCAGTTTCTGGCCGACTCTCCGGATCGGGTTCGGCTGTTGGGCTATCTCGACGAGACGCCCGACTCGCCCGGGAACGTCGCCGACGCGCTCTCGATTCCACGCCGGAGCGTTCAGCGCAATCTCGCCGAATTCGTCGACCGGGGATGGGCCGAAAAGCGCCGCGGTGACTACCACCTGACGACGACGGGCGCACTCGTCACCGACCAGCACACCGCGTACCTTGATCGACTCGACGTGGTCGAAACGTTCGGGACGTTCTTTCGGCACCTGCCCGACCGAGCGCACGCCCCGTCTCCCGAGTGGATGGCCGACGCCGAGCTCACGGTCGCGACCACCGACGACCCGCAGGCACCGGTCCACCAGTACGTCACGCGGCTACGGACGTTCGAGAGCGACCGAATCAGGATGCTCTCTCCCGTGTTGAGCAGACTCTTTCACGACGCGCACGCGGACCTCGCACTCCGCGGCGTCCACACCGAACTCGTCATGTCGGACGCGATGATCGAACGGGCACGCGAACGCAACCCCGCAGAGTTCGCGGTCGTCGTCAGCGTCGGCGTCCTCGACCTCTACCGACATCCGTCGGCAATCGACGTCGGCCTCACCATCGGCGACGAGCGCCTGTTGATGGGTGCGTACGACGATGACGGTCACCTGCAGGCCTGCGTCGAATCGACCGACATCGACTTTCTCGCGTGGGCAGGCGAGCTTTTCGAGCGCTATCGGGCGCGCTCGGAGCGAGTCGAACCGAATTTCTCGTTCCCGTTCGACGCCTGGAAGTCGAAGCGGGGGTGAGTGGTCAGGTTGCCGGCGACCACGTTCGAATTGCCGGCGGCCACATTCGGGCCCGTTCGATCACCAGCAGGACGCCCGGTCGTAGCGGGTGTGACACCCCTCGGCAGAAGCGCCAGCGAGTGACGTAATATCGTGTGACCGCCTATGTTCTTTCATGCGAGTCCTCGTCGTCGGTGGGACCGGATTTATCGGAACGGAACTGACTACCGAACTCTACGCGAGAGGCCACGACGTGACGGCGCTCGCTCGAACGCCGGAGGACGCTGTCCTCCCCGGTGGTGTTCAGACGGTTGCGGGTGACGTGACCGACCCGAACACTATCGACGACGCCTTCGCCGAGCAGGACGCCGTCGTGAATCTGGTCGCGCTGTCGCCGCTGTTCACGCCCCGGGGTGGGAACGAGATGCACGAGCGGGTCCACCTCGACGGGACGCGCAACGTCGTCGCCGCCGCTGAGGCCAACGGCGTGGGGCGATTCGTCCAGTTGAGCGCTCTCGGGGCGGACCCGGAGGGAGAGACGGCCTACATCAGAGCCAAGGGTCGCGCAGAGCAGGTCGTTCGCGACTCGTCGCTGGACTGGGTTCTCGTCCGTCCCTCGGTCGTCTTCGGTGAGGGCGGCGAGTTCCTCTCCTTCACCAAGACGCTCACGACGCCCTACGTGACGGGACTTCCCGGCGGTGGAAAGACGCGATTCCAACCCGTCTGGGCCGGTGACCTCGTTCCGATGCTCGCCGACGCCATCGAGGACGACGCGCACGTCGGCCAGACGTACGAAATCGGCGGCCCGGTGGTGCTGACGCTCGCGGACGTGGCTCGACTCGCCTATCGCGCCGAAGGAAAATCGCTCACCATCCTGCCGGTCCCGATGGTGCTCGCTGGTTTCGGATTGACGGTTCTCGGGGCGGTCCCTGGGTTCCCGATGGGACCCGACCAGTACCGGTCGCTCACGTTCGACAACACGGTCGCCAAAAACGACGTGCGGGCGTTCGGACGCGACCCGGGGACGCTACGGACGCTCTCGACGTACCTCGGCGTCGAGACGGCTTCGTCGGCGACGACGTCGAAACCGACGACACCGTCGTCGGACTCGTCGGCGTCCCGCTCGAGTCCAGCGGAGTCAGACACGTCCACTCGCTGACCGACTCGGCCCTCCCGAACGGGTGTGTCCCGTTCTGAGGCACGAATACCTGGCTGTGTTCACAATTGTCAGATGTCTTTTCAGTGTGGCCACCGACGGTTGGTGGGTAGCCTCCGTCCCCGACCAGGTGTGATGAATCGGCGTCGAGTCCCGGTCGAATCGGGTGAGACTCCGGTGGCAGGTAGGTCCCACTCTGGAATAGCTATTTTATCGGTTCGAGACATCTGGTATCTGTGGTCCATGGCCCACGACGTCATCCTCGCCGACGCCCTCGGCTCTGCGGCAGCTGACGGCCACTGCGTCGAATGCCGTCTCGTACGATTTTGGGACGATGGCACCGTTCTCGCACCCCTCCCGAACGGTGCCGACGAAGCGACCTCGACGGGGGTGGCCACGGACAGTGCCCAGCAGTGCCTCGTCGGGTGACACGGGTCGCCGTCGCGAGTTGCTGCTCGTCGCCCGTTTTCGCTTCGGCCTCTCGAATCGCGACTGCCCCAACGTCTCACCTACGCCTGGGGCCGCTCGCGTCGTATCCTCGTTTGCTGGGCGATGCTCACTCGTCGTCGACACCTGCGACTCGGTTCGTTTCGGGCGACTGGCTGCATGCGGCGACCCGGCGATGCGCCGATGGGATTACGTCAGTCGAGTGAGGTGGTATACCCGATGGAGGCAGTCCTCTGGTACGTGCTCACCGGGACCCGGGGTGGGCGCAACCGCATTCGAATCCTGCGGGCGCTCGACGAACGCCCGCGGAACGCGAACCAGCTCGCCGAGGACCTCGACCTCGACTACAAGACCGTCAGGCACCACCTCGACGTTCTCATGGAGAACGGGATTCTGGAGAACAGCGGCGACGACTACGGGGCGGTGTATCTGCCGACCGACCAAACGCGGCACCACTGGAACGTCGTGGAGACGATAATCGAACGCGTATGACCGAATTCAAGACCATGTCTATCACCGAACCACAGCACGGGGGCGTACGATGAGTATCTGGGTGGATGTCGCCCGCACAGCCACGGCGGTGAACGTCGTTCTCCTGGTCCTCTTGAGTGTCATCTGGGGCCGAAACTACGTCCAGCTCCGCTCGAAGCACACGCTCGGACTGTTGCTGTTCTCGGTCTTCCTGCTCGCCGAAAACGCCTTCGCGCTCTACTTCTATCTCCTCGATCCGCAACTGTCGGTGTGGTTCAGTACCGCCGTCCCGGCCATCGCGTGGCAGGCGATGATGTCACTGCACGTCCTCGAAACGGTCGGCCTCGTCGTCCTCGCGTGGGTGACGTTCGACTGAGTTCGGTCCCTCTCTCCTCGGTGGTCCGACCCGGCCTCTATTCCGCTCAACGCTATATCGTCTCGGTTTCGCCGTCGACGGTCGAGACCGTGACCGTCCCGGTGTCGGTGTCTATCTCGGCCGTTCGACCACGCGTCCCGCCGACGGCCTCACCTGTAATCGGAATGTCGAGTCGTTCGAGTTCCGTGCGGGCGGCCTCGACGTTCTTCGCCCCGACGCCCTTGCCGAGATTCTTCAACTCGAAGATGTCCGCTCCGCCGACCAGGCGCGCCTCGATCGAACCGTAGCCCGCACCAGCCTCGACCATCTCTCGGAGCATCGTCTGAATCGCGGCGTCGACGAACTTGCCCGGTGAGGCGTCCATGCCCTCTTTCTGCGTCGGCAACAGCGTGTGTGCGAGCGCACCGATTTTCGCGGCGTCGTCCCACAGAACGACGCCGACACACGCACCGAGCCCGTAGGCGACGAGCGTCTCGCCGTCCGCGGCGACGCTGTAGTCCGACACCCCGACGAACTGACGGGGTCGGTCCGGTTCGTCTGAAACGTCGCCGTCGGACTCGAAGGTCTTCATAGCTCCTCGAACCCCTCTAGCCCTTCGTTCGCGATCTTCTCGATGAGGTCGGCCTCGACGCCGACGCGCTCCTCGTCGAACTGCGCGGAGGTCGGCGACTCGTCGGTGCGACTCCCGTCAAGCATTTCGAGCGCCGTCTTCAGGTCGTCCTCGTCGGGAATCGCGTAGATGTCGACATCGAACGCCCGGTCGACGGCTTTGATTTGCGTGTCGAAGACGAACGCGAACTCCTGTCGCTCGCTCAGACCGACGATGAGCGGGTCGATGACGGCCGCGCCCATGTCGTAGGTGTACGCTGGCGGCGAGTGGTCGATGGTCGTATCGAGCATGTTCGCCCAGCCGTCGAGTAACCCACTCGTCATCACGTTGCTCAACTCCTGAATCGCGTCGCGCTCGAACGCGCCCAGGCCCTCGGACTGTTCGGTGTCGCCGATGGTGGCTTCGACCAGCTCTTGTGCCGAATCGGGGTCGAACAGAAAGAGGAGGTACCCGCTCGGCATCCCGTGAAAACTGAACGCAACGCTGACGAGTCTCTCGTGGGCGAGTGCCTCCGGAATCGCGTCCAGTGAGATGAAGTTGATGCGCCGAATGTTGACCGCCATCTCGATGTCGGTCATCCGAGAGAGATTCTCGGCAATCTGTCCGGCCCCCTTCTGGGCCATGTGGTCGAATCCCGCCAGTTTCTCGTACTCGATGCCGGGCTCGTCCGACTGCTTCTCGAAGAGTGAGGCGATGGCGTCGTGCTCCGGGATGAGGTAGTGTTCGAATCCGAACTCGGAGCTTTCAGAACCGCCGGGGGCGACCGACGTTTCGTCGGTCTGACTCTCGCCGTCGGGGGGTGCCTGCTCTCGGTTGCCGACGGTCTCGATGTGGCTGCGAAAGAGTAGCGCGAGTTCGTTGTGGGTCCCGTCGAGTTTCGCCTCGTCGACGAACGCGCTCGGTTCGTCGCCCCAGACGTACTCCGGCGCGGCGATGTCTATCTCCTCTCTGAGGACGTCGGCCCACCCGTCGACGAACCCGCTGTTCATGATGTGACACAGTTCGACGATGGCGCTTCTGAACAGTTCGTCGGTGGGTTCGTCGGGGACCGCTTCGAGCAGGGTCTCGCTGGCTTCCAGCGCGCTCTCGCGGTCGAACAGTACCAGCGAGGTACCGGCGAATCCGCCGTCGAGCGCCACCCGGATGCCGACCTTCTCGGTGCCGTCGTCGAGTTGTTTGCGTATCTCCGAGCGATTCGAAAAGTGGAGCCGAGTGACGCCGACCCGGGTCTGGATTTCGGTCATCCGGGTCAACCGTCTGGCCGCGAGGCCGGCCCCTTCGCGGGCCATCTCGTAAAACGTCCCCAGCGCGTCGACGCTGAGTTTCATGTGGTCACCATGTCCATGTCGACGAGGTTCAGTATCCTCACGAACGTGTCGTTCTCGGGGAAGAGGTACACTTCGGCTTCGACGTCGTGGGTGGTGATGTGAAGCGTCGTCGCGAGGTA
The DNA here is from genome assembly GCA_051747545.1 of Halobacteriota archaeon. Lineage (GTDB taxonomy): Archaea > Halobacteriota > Halobacteria > Halobacteriales > Haloferacaceae > JBNJGG01. Next base: position 21,286 of record JBNJGG010000024.1, read on the forward strand.
GAGCCCTCGATTCTGCTCGCGGTCGAGTACGCGCGCGATGACGTGGCGCTTCGTGTCGTTAATCGTACTCGGCGTCCCGGCGTCGATGTGCTGGTCGAACGTGTCCGCGAGTCCGTCGAGGAACCCGTTGGCCATGATACCGCCGAGTTCCACGAGCGCGCTGACGGCCATCTCGTCGGCGACGCTCGCCGGCTCCTCGTCGGCGTCGGCGAGCATCATCATCACGGCGCGCTTGGCGCTCTCTGTCGGGAAGAGGACCAGCACGCTCCCGTGCGGTGCGCCACGGACTCTGACGGCGACGCCGATTCGCCGCTCCTCGTCGAACTTGAGGTCGAGCGTCTCCGGGGTCACGTAGCCGCTCTTGACCAGTTCTGATTCGACGGCCGTCTCCTCCCCACTCAATTTCCCGAGACGACGCTCGACCCACTCGACCCCGAGTTCGCCCAACTGGTTCAACACGCCGAGTTTCTCGATGTCGATCGTCAACTTCGTCTGGGGTTCGGGTTCGGATTCACTCATAGAGTTATCACGTCGATGATGTTTACCAGCGTTCTATCGCCACGCATCGTCGCACCACTGACGCCCGGGATACCCCCGAGCAACCCCTCGTACGGCTTGACGACCACTTCCCGGGACTCGGTGACCGCGTCACAGTAGAGGGCCGCCGCCCGGGTGTCGGGTTCGAGTTTCACGACCATTCCTTCGGGGTCGACGTGCTCGTCGACACCGGGGACCTCGAGCGCGTCGCCGAGGTGAATCAGTGGCAAGTGCTCCGACGGTTCGTCTGCGTCGGTCTCGACGGCGACCCCGTCGTCTTCGAGGACGCCGCGGGCCGCTGATTCGACGGCGTCGACCGCTCGCGTCGGAATACCGAACTCCTCGCCGCCGACTTCGACGAACAGCACCTCGGAGACTGCCACAGACACCGGCAACGACAACCGAACCGTCGTTCCGGCGTCGGGCTCGCTCTGGACTTCGACGGAGCCGTCGAGTTCCGTGATGGTCCGCTTGACCACGTCCATGCCAACGCCTCGGCCGCTGATGTCGGTCACCTCGCTGGTGGTCGAAAACCCCGGTTCGAAGACGAGTTCGTACACCTCGTTCAGCGGCATCCTCTCGGCCTCTCTCTCGCTCACGATATCGGCCTCGACTGCCTGTCTCCGGACGGTCTCGGCACTGACGCCACGGCCGTCGTCGACTACCTCGATGACGACGCGTTCGCGCTCGCGTCTGGCCCGGAGCGTCACGGTCCCCTCGGGGGGCTTGTTCTTGCGTTCCCGGTCGTCGGGGCTCTCGATGCCGTGGTCGACGGCGTTGCGGACGAGATGGACGAGGGGGTCCCCCAGGCGGTCGATGATACTCCGGTCGAGGTGGACGCCCTCGTCGTCGACCTCGAAGGCCGCTCGTTTGCCCTGTCTGCGGGCGATGTCTCGGACCACCCGCGGCAGTCCGTCCACCACGGTCGAAAGCGGCATCAGACGGAGGTTCATCACCGTCTTGCGCAGGTCGGCCATCGCCGAATCGAGCATCGACATCGTCTCCTCCGCGTCGTCGCCCTCGACTTGCGACTCCAGTTGGAGGTGTGCCAGCGACAACTCCTCGACGAGGTTCAACAACTTGTCGGCGTTTGCCACGTCGACCGAAATCGTCTGTGCCCGTTCGGTTCGACGCGGTTCGGCGCTCCGTCGAAGTTCCGAGGGCAGACTCGACCGAAACCGCGTCGCGTTCAGGTTACTCTCCTCGATGGTCGTCGCTACCTGCCGGACCAGTGGTGCGTTCTTGCCTTCGAGTACGTCCGAATCGACGAAGCGCTCGGCGAACCGCGACTCGAACTCGACAATTCCCTCGTCTCGGGTGAAGGTCGAGTCGTCGAACGCGGCGTCCTCGTCGGCGTCCTCTCCCAGCGAATCGATGTCGGGAAGCTCGACTTCTGGGACCGCCTCATCGAACGGGTCGGCGTCGGCGGCTGGTCCCTCGAGGTCAGGGTCATCTGCAGTGCCCGAATCGAACGGCGAGGTCGCCGTCTCGGCTTCGGTTTCGGGTCCCGTGCCGGCCTGGTCGGCTCCACTCGGTGGTTCGTCAGCTTCGGTAGCCTGTGGTTCGTCAGCTTCGGTAGCCTGTGGTTCGTCAGCTTCGGTAGCCTGTGGTTCGTCAGCTTCGGTAGCCTGTGGTTCGTCAGCTTCGGTGGTGAGTTGGTCGTCGGCCTCGACCTCCGTCTCGTCGACAGCGTCCGTCGAATCGCCGTCTCCGACCGATGGGATTTCTTCCCCCGTCGTGTCCCCGACGAGGTCTTCGACACTCATCTCGTCGCCGAATTCGGAGCCCGCGTCGGCTCCGAGTGGGTCGGCGGTCGTTTCGTCCGTGGGCGGGGTTTCCGCGTCGAGGGCGAACGGGTCGACCGGTTCCGACACCTCCTCGGAGTCGACGGCATCGACTGGTTGTGCCGTGTCTGATCCCCCTTCGCTGGGCATCCCGACCGGGTCAGTCTCGCCCGCAACGGGGGGCGCGTCGTCATCGACGCTTTCGTCGGGTGGCTCCGGTGCTGTCGAGGGCGCTTCCGGTGACTCGCCCCCTGGTTCAGGAGCGGCGACCGACGAATCTGCTTCGGCCGGTCCCCCTGGGACGGCACCGCCGGATTCCTCGGCGTCGACCACGACCGGTTCTTCTCCGGCGTCGACTCCGGCCGGTTCCCCACCACCGAACTGGTCGGTGGGGCTGGCTTCGGCGCTGTCCGGACTCTCGGCGGTCGTCGTCGGTTCGCTCCGACCGGGGCTCAACGGATCGACTGCGTCGTCTTCGTCACCCGAACCAGTCAGGTCGCCATCGATGA
>JBNJGG010000025.1:0-9854 GCA_051747545.1 Halobacteriota archaeon
CGACCGCCCGACCGCTCAGGGTGGTTCGACCGACTCGAACCCTCATAACTCGCGGGTTCGGAGGGTCGCCGCCGACGGATGCTCCGTCCCGGCGGCGAACTTGGGATACGGCGTGTTCGAGTTGGGCCGCGACTCGTAGGCGACGGCCGCCGCACGAACCGACTCGGGAACGCTCTCGAACTCGTTGAACGGTACCGTCCGTTCGAGTTGCACGTCGCCGCCGTGTTTCGCACGCAGACGCAGCGCGAGAAAGGCCCCCAGGTGCGTCTCCTCGAACAGCGCGGCCCGACCGAACCGACGGACGACGGACCCTTCGTGGCTCCTGCAGACGTTTCGGAGTGTCGTCCGCGCCGCCTGCGAGTACGTCACAACCAACAACATACTCAGACGTGTGTAAACGCCGTAACGTAAATCTGACTAGTCGGTATCAACGTTGATAATTGCTGCGAGAGATTCGAGTGCAGATTTGGGCGCCTCAGTGGTTACACTTCTCGCGGAGTACGGTGACTTCAATTCTGAGATTCGGCGTCAGTCGAGGCGATGGAGGCCGAACGTCAGGTCGTCGGCGGGGTCGCCCGCGGATTCGAGGAGACCGAGGATTCGTTCGCGGGCCTCCTCGGGGGACGTGGCGACGACGACGACTCCGTCGGCCCGGTCGTCGCCGTGGGCGCGGTAGGCCGCGAGGTCTTCGTCGGCCCCGAAGTCGGTCGCGTAGGTTCGGAGAACCGTCACGACGCGGCGCTCTGTCGCGTCCAGATCGGCCTCGCCGCGCTCGAACTCGCGGAGGGCTTCTTCGACGTTCCGGAGGGCGGAGATACGGTCCATCTACGTCGTCCGGAGGTGGTCCGTCTTGGGTTCGTACACCTCTCCCTTGCGCCGGAGTTTCTCTATCTCGTCTTCGGCTTTCGAGCGGTCCATACCGATTTCGTCGGCGCGAGCCAGCACCTCATCGATCGGCGCACCCGCATCGTAGTCAGCCTCGATGTCGGCGATGAGTTGCTTGAGGCTCTTGATGCGGTCGCGCTGGCTTTTGGACCTCCCCGTCTCGACCACGTCGGCGTCGAACTGGCCCGTCTCGGGGTCGACGCCGATGTCCTGCAGACACGAGCGAACGATTTCGATGACGCGCTCTGCGTCCTCTCGCTCGACCGTATCGGAGAGACGGACCCGCGCGCTGGCCTCCGAGAGGCGGACGAGCGCCTCCAACTTGCGGGCCGTGACGGGGACGGGGGCGTCCTCGTCGGTCCCCTTCGACCGCAGGTCGACGTAGAAGTCCCGGATGGCCGTCTTCGCCTCCTCGGTCATCGTCGGGAACACCTCGCGCTTGGCGAAGGCGATATACTTCCGGAGGAGGTCAGGGTCGATGGCGGGGGAGACTTCCTTGCTCGCGTCGTCGACCTCTTCCTGCGTGAACTCCGAGGTGGCAACCCGCGTCCGCTGGGTGTGTAACTCGCCGGCGTAGTTCGTTCGGATGATGTGCTCTGCGAGGTCCGAGTCCTTCTCGGGGTCTGGCTGGTCGGTGACGGTGAAGATGAGGTCGAAGCGAGAGATGAGCGCGGGTTCGAGGTCGATTTGCTCACCGATTGGTTCGTACTGGTCGAATCTCCCGTACTTGGGGTTCGCCGCGCCGAGGAGCGAACACCGCGACTTCAACGTGGCGTTGATGCCCGCCTTCGAGATACTGATTTGCTGCTGTTCGAGCCCCTCGTGCATCGCCGAGCGGTCCTCCGGGCGCATCTTGTCGAGTTCGTCCACCGCCGCGATCCCCTTGTCCGCGAGGACGAGCGCACCGGCCTCCAAGGACCACTGCTGGCCGTCGCCGAAGTCGTCGCGGACGGCGGCGGCGGTGAGACCGGCGCTGGACGAACCCTTCCCCGAGGTGTACACCGAGCGTGGCGCGATGTTCCGGATGTAGGAAAGGAGCTGTGAGTTGTGCGAGACGACGCCGTTCGTCAGATAGTTGTGGGTGCCCTCGATTTCGAGGTCGTACACCCAGTCGTATGCCGGTTCGACCGCTTCGATGGACTCGATTCGGTCCCAGCGGATGTCACTTCTCGCCAGCTGACCGAGAGCGTGGACGGCGGCGGCAACTGAGAGACCCTCATCGATGCGCTCTTGGACCACCGACTTCGCACGGACGACACGGCCTCCGTCGGCCGCAATCGTGCCTCGCTCGTAGTGACTGATCGTCGTCTGCTGGACATCGAGTTCGTCAGCGAGACACTGCTGGGAGACGTTGACGGTCTGTCGCGCATCTTTCACGTCTGACCAGTTGGATTCAATCGCGTCGTGTAGTGACCGGAGGTCGTCAAGTCGCTGCTCGAACGTCTCGACGACGGCAAGCAAGCTAGCTCGACTGGGGTTGCGGTCACCACGCTCGTAGTGTTGGTACGTAGACCGCGGAAGACCGCAGTCGGACTGTGACAGCGCAAGTGCCTCTCGAACCCGCTGAAGTTCCGGTCCGATGCCGGGGACGACGTCGGTGTTGGTGTTTTCGGGGATGTCTTCGAACGCCAGCGACGACAACGACTTCCGTTCGGTCACGAACCCGATTTTCCCTACGTACGTAACGAAGTCCGTTCCGCTGATTCTGAGCCGGTAGCTCCCGTTTCGACGGCCTCGAACCTGTGAGCCGATGCCGACCGAGGTAAGCAGGGACCGCACTCCGTCCACCAGGTCACGGCTCATCGACGATACGCAGATTTCTCGCTGTTTCGACGAGACGGTCCCTTCGCCTTCGATGTAGGCCTTCAGGAACTCCCGCTTGACGTCTGGACTCGCGCGCATGATGGCATCGGGAACGCGCTGGGCGGCTGACCGTTCGAGGATGGCGGGTTCGAGGTTGGCGAGGAAGCTAGCGAATTCGCCAGAGGTGCAGATGACCCGCCGGGCCGACTTGTTCTCCCGGGGACCGTCCTCGGTGTAGTTCAACCCGAGCCGAGTGAGCGCGTCTTCGACGTCGTCCAGAACTTCGCGGTCGTTATTCGTGACGCGAACGTCACCCGTATGGTCGTCGCGGAGGACGACGTGGCCCTCCGCGACGATGTACCCGACGAGTCGCGCGAGCCACGGTGTCCACAGTTCCGGTAAGTCGAGTCGAACCGCGTTGTAGGCTTTCGACCGACGATACTCGACGTTGAGCGTGTCATCCCACTCTGTGGGAACGTGACGTGGCTTGGCGACGAACTCCCCTGTGGACAACTCCTCGGCCGTCTTGGCCACCAGGTGACCGTCATCGTGGACGAACAGTGGGTGCGAGGGCGTCACTTCGACTTCCTCACCGGCCGACGTCCGAACGCGGTACATCGTCGTGGGTACCTCACGTTTCCAGACCTTCGTCGCCTGTCCGTGGCCGAGGGTTCCGTCGAAGTCGACTGTCGGGACGCAAAAATCCACCTCCTCATACACACCATCGTCTATCGGTGTGGGGTCATCGAGGTGGGACTCTACGAGGTCCCGAATCGGAAGCTCTGATCCGTCGGCCATCGTCACTCGCGTGTCACCCGCGACACACTTACCCGTCCCAGGGTCACCGATGAGGAGCATGTGCAGGTCGCCGCGAATCCGCGACCCGTCTGGCAGGTGTTTCGTGACGCCCGAGAAGAGCTGGAGAATCATCGCCAACTTCTCCTCGTCGTAGCCGTAAATCGAAGGCGCGACGGAGGCGACCATCTGCTCGTAGATGTCGGGGTGGTTCGAGAGTTCGATGATTTCGGCCTTGTCCTCCTCGGAGATGTCCATGTCCTCGAACTCCTCGTCCTCGATGAAGATCGAGACGCCGTCCATGTAGAGGTCGAAGATGGGGGTCTTCTCGTTGCCCTGCTTTATCTGCTCGATGTGGAGGACGCCGGTGACGTTCACGTGGTCGCCGGCGGTCACCTTGCCGGTGATGTCGTCTTCGACGTGGATGTCGATGCTCTGCGGCGTCTCGCCGCCGCGGAGTCCCTCCGGACTCTCCTGGACGCGGAGTTTCTGCGAGTCGATGAACTCGGACTGGTCGAGGTTGACGCGGAAGGGCCCCTGTCGCTCACAGCCCTGACACTCGTGTGGTTCCTGAAAGCTCCCGTCGCTCTGCGGGATGGGCGTCATCGTCCCACAGCGCTGGCACTCGAACATCGCCTCGGTCACCTTCGGGCGAACGTCGGTGGCCTTCCGAACGATTCCCTGCACGCTGATCAGTTTGCCAACGTGGTCGTCGTGGACGCGGATGGAGCGAATGTCGACGGACTCGTCGAGGTTCTGGAGTCGGACGTGCGCCTGTCCGAGACTCACGTCCGCCGGGAGGTCGTACAATCGAAGCGCCTCCTCGGCGTACTCCTGCATCTGCTCGGGGTGGTTGCGGTAGTCCTTGGCGAGGTCGGGGTCGAACGTGTAGAGGTCGTCGTAGTCGAGATAGAGAGACCGCTGTTCGTTCGGGTAGTTCTGCGCCAGCCGACCGATGTCGTCTCGGTAGTAGTTGCGGTAGAACTGGATGAAGCGCTCGGTCAACTCCGGGTTCTGCGCCTGCGCCATTGAGACGGGATTCGTCCGCCATCGGATAAGAGTTTTCGGCAGGCCTTTGGAGACGGCACCCGCAATCGAGCCATGGACATCTCCGAGGCGAACGAGGCGTGCGAAACGGTACTCGACGCCGTCGAACGGGCGGTTATCGCCGAGCGGTCGTTTCTCGAAACCGTCCTGCTGGGCGTCCTCACGAGAGGCCACGTGCTGCTGGAGGACGTCCCCGGGACGGGAAAGACGCTGACCGCCAGGACGTTCGCGACGGCGCTCGGGCTCTCGTTTTCTCGCGTGCAGTTCACCCCGGACCTCCTGCCGACGGACGTGACCGGCACGCACGTCTTCGACGAGCGCACCCAGACGTTCGAGTTCAACGAGGGGCCGATCTTCGCCAACGTCGTCCTCGCCGACGAGATCAACCGCGCGCCGCCGAAGACCCAGAGCGCACTGCTGGAAGCCATGGAGGAGCGACAGGTGACGACCGACGGCGAGACTCGAGAACTACCGCAGCCGTTCTTCGTCATCGCCACGCAGAACCCCGTCGAACACGAGGGGACGTTCGCGCTCCCCGAGGCCCAGGTCGACCGCTTCGTCGTCAAGGCGAGCATCGGCTACCCGAGTTTCGACGGCGAGCGAGAACTCATCCGCCGACGCGCCGGACGCGAGGCGAGAAGTCCGTCGATAGATGCGGTTCTCGCGCCCGACGAGGTCAGTGAACTCCAGCAGATACCCGAGACGGTTCGCGTCGACGACGACATCATCACCTACCTGTTGACGCTGACGCGGGCGACGCGCGAGGACGGTCGAGTCGCGGTGGGCGTCTCTCCCCGCGGGACCCAGCGACTGTTCGAGGCGTCGCGGGCCCGCGCGGTCATCGACGGCCGGGAGTACGTCACCCCCGACCACGTCGACAGCGTCGCCCGCGCGGTGCTCGCACACCGACTCGTGTTGACGCCGGACGCCCGCGTCAACGACGTACCGAAAGCGGCCGTCATCGACGACGTACTCGCAAACACTGCGGTGCCGACCGTCGAACACGCGAACTGACCGCGGCGGTGTCGGCGGGGCAGTCCCGCGACCGACTGGACGCCGCACGTCCGGGGAATCGTCCCGGGACCTACCGGAGCGCAGACGCCAGTAGCAACGCCGCGAGCAGCAGCAAGACCAGCGCGAGGGGGGGTTGGCCACTGCTGGCCGTCTGGAAGAGACCGTAGCCGATACCGGCGGTCGTGGCCCCGACGAGGACGGTCGACGTCGCGTGAACGGCCTCGACCCGAGCGGTGTCGGCGGCCCGGCCGAGTTGGCGACCCACGGTAATCGCGGTGTGGCCGGCATCCCACGCGACCACCGTCGCGACGACGCCAACGAGGACGACGACGACGGGACTCCCCTCGACGCCGGCGGCGACGACGCCCGCGAACAGCCCACAGGCCCCGACGGTCACCGCCCACCGTCGACCGTCGAGGAGGCCGAACGCGACGACCAGAAATCCAACCCCGCCGAGACCGAGGCCCGACCACGAGTACCCCCCGCTCGACGCCAGCGACAGGAAGGCGGCGACGGCCGCAATCGCCGCGCTCAGTCTGGCCGGCGAGTGGTCGACGCTGGTCATCGTGACCTCCGTTCGAAACTCGCCAGCGCCGTCGCAATCGAGTCGTCCCACGACCAGTCGACGACCGGGATCCCTCGATTTCGCAGGTCGGTCATGGCCACGTGCCGACCGAGGCGCGAGAGGCGGTGGGTGGGCGTCGCGTCGGTCGTCGGATCCGGGCTGACGACGGTGACCGGATGGCCGTGGGCGTCGAGCGTTCTGGCGGTGCGGGACGCCGTCGGGTCACAGAGCGGGGAGAAGAAGACTACCTGGGACCCCGCCGGAAGTCGGCGGCGGAGGGTGCGTTGCCAGCGACGTGCGTCGACGTCCCCCTCTGGCGGGAGCGAGTCCAGCGCGGGGTGTGTCGCAAAGAGCGTTCGGGCGCGAGTCCGGTGGGCCTCGCCGCTACCAGGGGGGAGCCAGCAGTCCTCGTCGGCGACGGCGGTGGCACCGACGCGGTTCTCGGTGGTGAGCAGTGTGGCGAAGACCTGTCTCGCCGCGTCGACAGCGCGGTCGACGGCGTGGTCTGTCGCACCCGACGGCGCGACGTAGGCGGCCGGCCTGGCGTCGACGACGAGCACCACCGTCGCGGCCCGTTCTTCCCGGAACTCGAGAGTGGCCAGTTCCCCGCTTCGAGCGCGCCGGTTCCAGTCGACCCGGTTCATCGGATCGCCGGGGCGGTAGGCGCGGGTCGCGTAGAACTCGACTCCCTCGCCGCCCGAGGCGACGTCGAGTCGACCCGTGTAGCGAGTGCGTTGCTCGCGAAGGGGCACAGAGACGGGGAGCGTTCGCAGTGCCGGGACGCACGAGAGCGTCGTCTCGACGTCGACCAATCGCACCGCTTCGACCGCCGAGGTGAGCGAGCGCGAGACGACGAGCAGGGGCTCGAACTCGTGGGTACCGCGCGTGGCGGTGACGGCGTAGGTCGTCGACACCGTCTCGCCGGGGCGGAGCGTCGTCCCCAGCCGCGGCGACCCGTCGACGACGCCCAGCGCCTCTGGAACCCCGTCGACGAGGGACACGTCCGGAAGGACGCTCGAACCGTCGTTGGTGACCGAGACGGTGACGTCGACCCGATCACCCAGTTCCGGTCGGTCGTCGCTGAGCGAGCGCTCGACGGACAGTGAGACCTCGGGCAGGGTCGTCGAGCGGGCGTACGCCGCGTACCCGATACCGACGACGCCGGCGAGGACGACGCCCGCCTGTTCGGCGAGAATCCCGACGCCGATTCCGACGAGGGCGACGACGCCGATGCCCGCCCAGTGGCCCGTCGCGAACCGCTGGTGCCACCCTTCACCCATCTGTCCGACCTGCTCGTCTGTCTGGTCGTCGCCGAGGATCTCAGAGAGCGCGGCCACAGTCGTTCGATGCTCGGGCGAGTACGCGCGGCGACCGAAGCCACGGCCGCGCGTGTCGCCCGCGTCGGGGGCGTTCGACGCCGGCGGCAGGTCCGTGAGTGCGACGATAGCGTCGACGGTGTGTCGAACGTTTCGCTGAAACGACGACTCTCCGGTCGCCAGCGCTCGAACGCGCCGTGTGAGCGGCCGTTCCGGAGCGGTCGGGTCCCGGAGGAATGCGACCGCGTACGGGTCGTCGGTCCACGTTCCCGCGTCGAGTCGCTCCCGTGCCGCCTCCTCGGAGTAGCTTCCGTACCGCGAGAGGACGGCGACGACAGCCGCCGAGAGGTCCTCGCGGACGTGAGAGCCGTGGTAGTAGACGCGCCTCGCGTCGGTGAACTGCGAGAGCGCGTCGTCGAGTCTGTCGCCGGGTGTGGGGGCGCTGGGTGGCAACTCCACGTCCGGCAGGTCGACGTGTCTGAGTTTTGTTCGGTGTCGAGACTCGACCGCGCGGAACGCCTGTACGAGCGCGAGCAGACCGACGAGAATCACGACGAGTCGGTCGAGCGGGACGAACACAGCATCCGGGAAGGTCAGCACCGCGACGCCGAGTCCGAACGCCACGATGCCCGACGCGACGAGCAGTCGACGACCGTTCACGACTCGTCCTCCGCGTACACGTCCTCGATGCGTCGGAAGACGGCGATGGCTCGCTGTTCGTCCGTGCTCGATGGCTCGCGGCCCCCGTAGCGAACGTCCTCGAACAGCCGAGTGAGTTCGCGAACGTCGGCGGCGTCCATCCCCGCGTCGATGGCCGTAGACTCGAACGCGCCCGGCGTGTACGTCTCCGGCGAGGACACCTCGAGCAACGCGGTCATCTCGCGCCAGGCCCGGTAAATTTCGTTGTCCACGTCGGTCGCAGATTCGATGCGGTCTGCGGCCCGTCCGGCGGCCCGACCGACTGCCTCGGTGTCGACCTGTGGGTCGTCCTCGCGCTCGGACTCCACCGGGGCGGCGGCGCTCCGGCGAAACAGTGCAACCATCGCGCCCAGAACCACCAGCCCGATCAGGAGGACGAGCAGGGAGGACGGGAGCGCGGGCGTCGTCGTCTCCGTGGTGCCGCCACCACCACCCGGGACGAGAGTGCCGTTGGTCGGGTCGAGGAGCTCGAAGCCGCGGGGCGAAAACTCCGGGGCGATGAGCAGAATCAGGAGGAACAGGAGGCCGGCCAGTAACAGGAGGCCGACGAGCTGCTGGAGGAGGCCACGGCGCTCGACACTCACGTACCAGAGTGAGACGAGAACGAGAAGAATCGCGAGGAGGAGCAGGAGTTCCTCCAGAAACGGGATGTCGAAATTCAGCCTGGGGAGGAAGGCCCCCGGTCGCGCACCGGGGAGAAGGCCATCCGAGCCCGCGCCCGGACGCGGCGGTCCCGAACCGCTCCCGCCCGGTTGCACGGTCGACGACAGCGTCGACGCCGCGAGCGCGACGGCGATGACGCCGATGAGGCCGACCACCGCCGACCGAATTGTGCTACTGTCCACACGTGTGTGCAGTGCGTAGAATCCCATAGACGTTCCGAGTGACAAAGCGAGTGTATCCGAGTCACGGCGGCCACCACCGACGGCTCGAACAGGGAGAACGAAGCAGAGAAAGCACGAGAAGAGGGGAAACAGTGGAACGGAACAGAGAAAGCACGGGAGGGAGGAAGGGAGAACAGCCCCGCCGCCAAACTCAGAACGAAACGTCGGTTTCGATGTCCTCGGTCGCGTCCTTCAGGCCGTCTTCGCGGGCGTCTCTGGCCAGTTGTGCCGTGAGGTCGGTGTCAGTCAACAGTTCGGCGAACTCGTCGCGGAAGCGGTCGTTGGCGCGGGTCGCCTCGGAATCTGCGTCGACGACCGCTCGGTAGTGGGCGACGACCTCGGTCGACGCGTCAAGTTCGTCGGCACACGCGTCGAGACTCGCGCCGTCTCGGAGGAGGGCGCGCAACGCCGCGAGGTCGAAGGGAGCGTCTCGGTCGTCCTCGCCGACGAGGTGGAGGTCCATCCGCGCGTCGAACACGGTCGACTCGTCGACGCCGAGTTCGTTCGCCAGGGCGGCGTCGGTCTGGTCGTCGTAGAACCCACGAATCAGCGTCACGAGCGCGTCGTCCGGGAGGTCGGTCGAGAACGAGTACCGCTCGCGCATATTCGAGACGAGTTCCGCCAACCGCTCACCAACATCCCGCTCGTCGTCGGTCAGAGACCCGCGGGTCTCCACCTGACGCTCCGTGACCGTGTCCGACCCGGTCGCGTCGATGAAGATGTCCCGGAGTTCTGCCGTCTTCTCGTCCATAGGTGAGAGAGAAAATGGGCCGATACGCAAAAGCCTTCTGACCCGAACCGTCCCGTGAGAGCCGAACGCATAGCTGGACGCGCCATGCCGACGCG
>JBNJGG010000025.1:9864-23404 GCA_051747545.1 Halobacteriota archaeon
CCAGCCGAACACACTGGTAAACCAAAGCTTTCAATTGGGTTTACGAGAGACCAGGCACAATGTCGACACCGAACGACACCGTCGACCTCGTCGGCGACGAGGTGGTCACGAACGTTGCACGGGCGGCGCTGTTCGCCGCACTGGTTGGGGCGTTTGCGTACGTCTCCTTCCCGAATCCGCTGTCGGCGGTACCGGTGACGCTGCAGGTTCTCGGCGTCTTCCTCGCTGGCATCATGCTCGGGCCCGTCTGGGGTGCCGCCGCGCTGGTTCTCTACCTCGCGGCGGGGGCCGCCGGCGCACCCGTCTTCGCGGGCGGGCAGGCGGGCGTTGCACCACTCGTCGGCTACACGGCCGGCTACCTCTGGTCGTACCCACTCGCGGCGGCGACCGTCGGCGTGCTGGTCCACGGCGGAACCGGCATTCGCGGCCCCGACACGGTCGGCGTGGGTCGACTCGTCGGGGCGATGGTCGTCGGGGCCGTCGTCATCTACGCGCTCGGGACGGTCGGCTTCGCCGTCGTCCAGAACGTCGGTCTGGTCGACGCGTTCGTGGTGAGTGCGCTGGCGTTCGCTCCGTTCGAGGCCGTCAAAATCGCCGCCGCCGTCGGCATCGTTCGAAGCGACGCCATTGCGGCGGCGTGAGCAGGAGGATACTCCTCACGAGAGCTACCAGAGATGATAGAAACTGTCGACCTGGTACACCGCTACGGCGACGCGCGCGCCCTCGACGAGGTGTCGCTCCGCATCGACGACGGCGAGTTCGTCGTCATCGCGGGTCCCAACGGGTCGGGGAAGACGACGCTCGTGCGTCACTTCAACGGTCTGTTGACACCCACGTCGGGCGTCGTTCGCGTCAACGGGGACCCGGTCGAGTCGAACCTCGTCGCCGCGCGAACGTCGGTCGGAATGGTCTTTCAACACCCACGCGACCAACTGGTCGCCGCCACCGTCGGTGCCGACGCGGCGTTCGGCCCCGAAAACCTCGGCCTCTCGCGGGGAGAAATCGACCGTCGGGTCGCCGCCGCCCTCGACGCGGTCAACCTGACCGGTCGGGAGTCGAAACGGGTCGAAACGCTGTCGGGCGGCGAGGCCGAACGCGTCGCCATCGCGGGGGCGTTAGCGATGGAACCGGACCACCTCGTGCTGGACGAACCGCTCGTCGGGTTGGACGAAGCGGCCCGCACGTCGGTGCTGAGCCACCTCGGTGAGCTTCACGCGGCGGGCCGAAGCGTCGTCGTCGTGACCCACGACCTTCGAGACCTGGTCGAGGTTGCCGACCGAATCGTCGTGCTGTCGAAGGGCCGGGTCGCGCTCGACGCCGCCCCCGAAGCCGCCGTGGACGGTCTGCAGGCGCTGGGCGTGCGCGTGCCGGAGACGTGGCGCACCGGCCAGAGACACGGGGACCTCGGCGGCGAACGAACCGTCGGGGAAACCGACGGATGCTGAGCTACGAACCGGGCGAGACGCTCGGCCACCGTCTCGACCCGCGCACGAAGCTCATCCTGCAGGGAGCGTTCGTCGCCGCCGCGTTCGCGAGTTCGACGCCGACCCGCCTCGGAGCGCTCACGCTCGTCGCCCTGGGAATGCTGGCGGGCGTGGGTCTCTCGCCGATGACCGCACTCGGTGGCTACCGGGTGGCACTTCCCTTTCTCGTCGCCGGGCCGGTGGTCGCGTCGCTGTCGCTCGGCCCTCCGTGGGTCGTCCCAGACGACGCGGTCGATCCGGCGGTCGCGAGCTATCGAGTACTCCTCGTCCTGCTCGTGAGCGCGGCGTACGTCCGTTCGACGCCCGTGCGCGATTCGCGGGCCGCCATCCAGCACACCATACCGGGGCGAGCCGGCCAGTTCCTGGGCGTCGGCGTCGCGCTCGTCTTCCGCTTTCTCCCCGCCCTCGTCGCCGACCTCCAGCACGCCCGAGACGCGAGCGCCGCCCGGTTGGGAGACCAACGACCGCTGGTCGAGCGCGTGCGGTGGACGACCGTGGCGGGACTGAACCGGGCGTTCGGCCGGGCGGATCGGCTCGCACTCGCGCTTCGTGCCCGCTGCTTCGCCTGGAACCCGACGCTTCCGCACCTGACGTTCGGTCGAATCGACGCACCCGCACTCGTCGCCGCGGGCCTCCTCGTCGCCTTCGCCGTCAGTTGATTGACCATCTTCCGCCGACCGACGCGAACGCCCGAATAGAAGAATTCGTCCACCGAGACGGACGGCAGTCATGACACCACACGAGGCCGGAAACGGCGAATGAAGCAAGATTTAACCCCGTACTGGCCCCGTGTTAAAACATGACAATGTTGCAGACAGGTGCGGCAATCACCCGGGAGACGTTCTGGACCATCAGTCCGGTGGGTGAAGCCGTGTTCTACTACCTCGCAACCGTGGCAATCCTCGTGTTTCTCTACGGGGTGTACGGCCGGTTCGCGCGGTACGCACAGGGGACAGACGACTGGTTCGAGCGCCTCGACGACCTTCCGGGGCGCGTGCTGACTGCGTCGAGAATCGTCGTCTCCAACGAGAAACAGTTCGACAGAGACCGCTACGCCGGGGTCATGCACGCCTTCATCCTGTGGGGCTTTCTCACGCTCCTCATCGGGACGACGATTCTCGCCATCGACATGGACATCTACCAGCGACTCACCGGTCAGTCCTTCTTCGTCGGCGACTTCTACCTCTCGTACTCGCTGGTGATGGACGCCCTCGGCTTCCTGTTCGTCGTCGGCGTCGGAATGGCGTTGTACCGCCGGTACGCCCGCCGTAACGGGCGTCTGTGGGGTAAACACACCGGCCTCGAAGACGACGCGTTCGTCTGGACGCTCTTCTTGCTCGGCGTCGGGGGCTACGTCACCGAGGCGCTGCGCATCGTCGGCACCGGCTTTCCGGAGTTCGAGACGGTGAGCTTCGTCGGCTGGTTCCTCGCGTTCGTCTTCGATGCGGCGGGGCTGACGGCGGCCGGTGCCGAGGCGATGTACTGGTGGGCGTGGTGGTCCCACGGCCTGCTCGCGCTGGCGTTCGTCGGATGGATTCCGTACGCCAAGCCGTTCCACATGATTTCCTCCTTCGCCAACGTCGTCACCCGCGACGAGAAGACGGCTCGGCGACTTCCGGGAGTCCCCGCCGATGCCGCGCCGGACGACATCGGCTACACGTCGATCGAGGACCTCTCGTGGCGCAATCTGCTCGACCTCGACGCGTGCACGAAGTGCGGACGGTGTTCGGCCATCTGTCCGGCGAACGCGTCCGGACGCAACCTCGACCCCCGCGACGTCATTCTGGACCTGAAAGGGTACCGTGAAGGGCTCGACGCCGACCGAACTGAACCGATGGATATCGTCGCCGACGGCGGCGAAAGTGTCATCGCCGCGGAGTCGATGGAGTCGTGCATGGCGTGTATGGCCTGTGTGGACGCCTGTCCGGTCGAAATCGAACATCTGAACCACTTCACGCAGATGAACCGCCGCCTCACCGAGATGGGCGAGATGGACGCCAACGTCCAGGACGTGATGATGGACATCTTCCAGAACGGCAACGCCTTCGGCGACCCCGCTCGAAAGCGCCCCGACTGGGTCGAGGACCTGCCGTTCGAGGTGCCGGACGCCCGCGAGCAGACGGTCGAGTTCCTCTGGTACGTCGGCGACTACCCGAGTTACGACGAGCGCAACCAGCGCGTCGCCCGGTCGCTGGCCCGCCTCTTCGAACACGCCGGCGTCTCCTACGGCATCCTCTACGACGACGAACAGCACGACGGCAACGACGTGCGTCGCGTGGGCGAGGAGGGTCTCTTCGAGATGCTGGTCGAGGACAACGTCGAGGCCTTCGAGTCCTGCGAGTTCGAGAAGGTCGTCTGTACCGACCCGCACAGCTACAACACCTTCAGCAACGAGTACCCCGAGATGAGCGACTTCGACGCCCCGGTCTTCCACTACACGCAGGTCATCGAGGCGCTCGTCACCGAGGGGCGTCTCGGTCTCTCGGGGACCGAACTCGGTTACGCGGTCACGTACCACGACCCCTGTCATCTCGGCCGGTACAACCACGAGTACGAAGCGCCGCGGGAACTCGTCCGGGCGACGGGCGCGAGACTGTCGGAGATGCCGCGAAACCGCGCGGACAGTTTCTGTTGCGGTGGCGGCGGCGGTGGTCTCTGGATGGACATCGAAGAGACCACCAAACCGAGCGAGGAACGGCTCCGGGAGGCGCTCGAAGACACCGACGCCGCCAGCGCCGTCGAGAAGTTCGTCGTCGCCTGCCCGATGTGCGCGACGATGTACGAGGACGGCCGCAAGACCGGCGACTTCGAGGACGACATCGAAATCGTTGACGTGGCCGAACTGCTGGTCGAAGCCCTCGAAACGAACGGACAACTCGTCGCAGACGGAGTCACCGACGGAGCCAGCGACTCGGCGACCGCGGACTGAACGAGCTGGAGCCAGCGACTCGGCGACCGCGGACCCTTCCACTGGACCCGGTGGCGCTGGGCGTCGTCGGCTCCGCACTCGTTCACCGGGGCGTCTTCGGCTACAGCATCGCCGTCACGTCGCTGCTGATTGCGGTGCTCGCGATGGCCGGCGTCCTCCTCGGTGCGGCGTGGGTTCCGGTGCCGTAGGTATCGCATCGCCTGCGTCCGTGTCGAGTCCGAGCAGTCCGGTTTCGGCGACGAAGGGCGCGTATCACGCTGCTTTTCCCGACCGAACGTCTACCGGAGGCCATGAACACCTGCGTCGCGGACGTGCTGAGACGCCGAGACACCCGAGAGGTGACCGGCGGTGGCTAGAAAAGACCACTACTACAACAAGGCCAAACAGGAGGGGTATCGCTCCCGGTCGGCCTACAAACTGAAGCAACTCGACGAGGAGGCGAATCTGCTCTCGACGGGCGACACCGTCGTCGACCTGGGGGCCGCGCCCGGTGGTTGGCTGCAGATCGCGAGCGAGGCCGTCGGTCCCTCGGGCGCGGTCGTCGGCGTCGACCTCCAGCGCATCCGCCGAATCGACAGCGACAACGTCGAGACGATTCGCGGTGACATGACCGACGAACGAACGAAGGAGAAACTCCACGCGCTCGTCGGTGAGCGCGGCGCGGACGTGGTCGTCTCGGACATGGCACCGAACATGACCGGCGAGTACTCGCTGGACCACGCGCGCTCTGTCTACCTCGCTCGACAGGCGTTCGAGGTTGCGTCGGAGTTGCTCGACGGCGGCGGCGACTTCGTCGCCAAGGTGTTCGACGGACCCGACGTCGCGGACTTCCGCAGTGAGCTGGAGTCGTCGTTCCAGTACGTTCGCGCCATCCACCCGGACGCCTCGCGGGCCGAATCGTCGGAGGTGTACCTCGTCGGCAAGGGACTGATGACCGCACCGGTCGCCGTCGGCCAAGAGCTATCGGTCGAGATTACCGACACGGGTCGGGAAGGCGACGGCATCGCTCGCGTCGACGGATTCACGCTGTTCGTCTCCGGCGTCGAGGAGGGCGACACCGTCGACGTTCGCGTGACCGACCTGAAGCCACGGTTCGGCTTCGCCGACCCTGTCGAGTAGTCGACGAACCTGCCGGCTACTCGGGGTCGATGACCAGGTCGAGTGCCAACCTGGCGGTACACGAACCGCTATCGTGGTAGGCCCCGCGACAGTGTCCCGTGGCGATGATGTCGCCGAACGAGTTGTACTTCCCGCAGTTCGGACACCGAACCCCTCGCTCCATGGCGTCGATCTCGCTGAGACGAACGCGCCACTTCCCACCCATGCGTGTGGTATGGTATCGAAAGACATAAATTCGCTGGGCGAACTGAAGATGGCTCTACAGGAACACGATGAATCGGACGAGATCGAGTGACGGAGACGAGAGACAGAGCGTTCGAGGCGGTCGAACGGCGGAGCGTCGACGGCTGCGAGTACCGAGAGCGTGGAGTCAGTCGGCGGTGGCGAGAGACCCGAGTCGCTCGTTTCTGAACGTGGCGACGGTCAGATAGACGAACGGCGTGTCGAGGAGGGCGATGACGAACTTGAGGAGGTACTGGCCGACGGCGAGCGAGACGAGGACGGCTGTCGGCAGTGCCTCGCCGATACCGAGTACCGTCGGAGCGACGTAGAACGCGACCGAGACGAACAACACGGTGTCGAGAACCTGGCTCGTCGCCGTCGACCCGATGTTTCGAAGCCAGAGGTAGTCACCGCGGGTCGCCTCTCGGAGGCGGTGAAAGACGAGTACGTCCCAGTTTTGACTCACGACGTACGCCAGGAGGCTGCCGAGGATGACGTTGGTGCCCGACCCGATGACGGTTCGAAACTGGGCGGCGAACTCGGGGTTCGCACCCGGCGCGAAGATGGTCGCCCACACCAGCGCGAGGACGACGAAGTTCATCGCGAAGCCGACGTTGACGACTACCTGTGCCGCCCGCCGACCGTACAGTTCGGCGTAGCAGTCGGAGGCGAAGAAGGTGAGCGCGTAGGCGAACGCCGCACCGGGGAGGACGAGGCTCGACCCGGTGACCGGGAGCGATATCGGCAGGGAGAACGTCAACACCTTCGCGGCGGTGAGCTGTGCGGTGACGAGCGCGGTGACGAACAGCGCGACGATTGCGATCCCTCCGACCGAGGCCTGTGCTCTCTCAGTCATCTGTCAGTCGCCCGTGACGAGCATCGATCTCGTCGAGGATGTCGAGCGTCTTTCTGATGGAGGCCCGAACCGCGTCGCTTCGGTTGACGAACTTCTTGCCGTCGCCGACGTGGTCGTCGAGGTCCGCCAGCAGTTCGTCTGGAATCTCCACACTTATTTTGGCCATACTCAGAGGTTCTTACGAGAATATATCTACCCTTCGGTCACTCCACGCGGGCGGGAGAGGTCGCGGCGACCCCCGAGCGTGAGGACGAACAGCACGCCGATGCCGACGCCGTAAGCGGCCATCAGCGGAATCGTCACGAGGAACATCGTCACGATGTCGGCGGGGGTAAACAGCGCGGCGAAGGTGAGAACGGCGACGGTCACCTCGCGCCAGCGACCACGCATCGACCAGTAGGAGACGCCCGCAGTGTTGAGCAGGACCATGAGGACCGGCACGTCCGCGAGGAGGCCGATTCCGGCCGTGGTGAAGAAGATGAGCCAGAAGAAGTTGGTGATGCGGTAGGCGATTATCATCTCGGCGGTGACGGCGTCGGCGACGAGGAACGAGATGATGTACGGCGCGGCGTACATGTAGCCGAGGACGAACCCACCGAGCAGTCCGACGGTGAGCGCGCCGGTCCACAGGAATATCACCCGCTGATGTCCGCGAACGAACCCGCGTTCACGGAGCGCCGGCCACGCGTAATACGCCAGCAACGGGACGACCACGAGCGCGGCGATGAGCGTCGAGAACTTCACCTCGAAGATGAGTGCCTCGACCGGGTGGAGGGCGACGACGGTGATGTTCTCGTCGGGGGTCACCGACGGAGGCAGTTGCGAGAGGAACTGCTCGAAGACGCGGCCCATCCCGCCGGTGTACAACCAGGCGAACGTCGTCGCGAGCACGCCGCCGAAGACGGCGATGATGCGAAACGCCCGCGAGGTGATGCTGTCGACGATGAACGCGATGTCGGTGTAGTAGCCGCCGATGTCGTCCTCGTCGCGTTCTCCTTCGGTCAACTCCGAGAGGAAGGTCCCCGTCGCTCGCGAGGTTCGGTCCTGCAGTTCGCCGCGTTCCTCGGGATCGGACGGGGCTTCGCGGGCGGCGACTGCCTCGTCGTAGCGGTCGAATATCGCCTCTGCCGCGTCGGGGTCACCCCGGTTCAACGTTCGACCCGCGGCGCGTTCGGTCTCGTACTCGGTTCGGGTCGCGAACGCCCGGGCCGGTGCGTTTCGTATCTCCTCGGCCGTCAGCACCGAGAGGTCGACGGTGGCGGGATCCAACGCCGCGCGGTAGGCCGCTCGGAGCGCGTACGTGACGGCGGCCACGACGGCGAGGGACGCCCCGAGTGCGACGGCCGCGACAATCGGGGCCACCGGCAACGGAGGAAGCGTGGCGCCGGGGAGGTAGCCTTCCGAGGGGAGGTAGATGGCGGCGAAGCCGACGACCGCGGCGATGAGCGGGAGGTTCCACGCCCGCCGCAGGCGGCCCGACCAGTCGACGCGGGAGGCACCGAGAGCGAGGAGTTCGCGGAGGTTGCTGGCGGTTTCTGCCCACGTCCCGACGGCGACGGAGGCGCTGGAACCACCAGTAGCCCCGTCACCGCCTTCGTCTGCGCTCCCTTCGTGGACCTCGTCGAAACGTTCGAGCAGCGCCTGCGCCTTCGCGTGCTCCTCGGCCTGCATCGCCAGATTCGCCAGTTCGACGACGTCGCCCTCCGAAAGCGGAGCGAACGCTTCGGGCGGGGCCGCTCGAACGCCTGCCTCGTCGAGTTTCGAGAGGTCGATGCCCGCCGGGTTGCCCACGTCCGGTTCGACGGCGACCCCCTGCAGTTCGACGTAGACGACGTACAGCAGGGCGCAGACCACGCCGACCGCGGCCGCCAGCGCGGCGTAGATGCCGACGGCGACGGCGGGCGCGACGGAGAGCGTCGTCCCGGGTGGGAACATGCGGTAGTCGCTGCCCAACTGGACGAGGTAGCCGTTGACGACGGAGACGCCGCCGTAGGCGTAGAAGCCGTAGACGAGCGCCCCGCCCGCCAGCGCGCCTCCGGCGAGGACGTTCCACCGCGTCAGCACGGTGCGACGAAAGTCGATCTGTTCGCTTCCCCGTCGCATGGTGACGACGGCCTTCGCGAGGTAGAGACTCACCCCGTAGAGGACGAGCAGCGGGACCGCCCACATAATCTGCGTGAAGGGGTCCGGCGGCGAGAACAGCGCGCCGAAGGCGAAGATGAAGACGACCGCGTGTCGCCACTTGTCGCGGAAGAACTCGTAGGGGACGATTTCGGCGTAGGAGAGGCCGGTGATCGCCAGCGGCATCTGCGCGGCGAGGCCGAACGAGAGCGTCAGCAGGAAGATGAACTGCGCCCACATGACGATGGAGTACGTCGGTGCGAAGCCCGCCGAGATGGCGTTGCCGGCGAGGAAGGCGAACATGAACGGGAAGAAGACGAGATAGCCGTACGCGACCCCACCGGTGAAGAGAACGACGATGAGGACGAAGAGCACGGCCAGTTTCCACGGGGCGACCGGCGATTGCGGCCAGTAGCCGCGGTCCCGGAGCGCGTCGCGGGCGAAGTAGACGAATATCGGCAGGCCGAAGATGACGCCGACGGTGAGACTGATTTTCGCCTGTAACAGGAGCACGTCGAACGGGGTCTGGGCGATGATTTCGTACGTCCCCTGCGTCGCGGCGTCCATTTGGGCTTCAGTGACGCCCTTGAGAAAGTCCCAGACGAACCAGCGAAGCGCGTAAAAGGTGCCGAGAAAACCGATAAGGAAGACGATGAAGACCTTCTGGAGGTCTTTCTGGGCGGCGCGGAGCATCGCTCCGGCCGCCTCCCGCCCCTCGTCGAGTGTTCGACGAGTGTCCTCATCGAGCGCGGTTGACATACGTCTTCAAAGCCCGCTCCCGATTATCAATCTTTTCGACTGCGCCGAGGGCCGGCAGTCGAGTAAAATCGCTCGAATCGCTCGACTGCGAAGCGACGGCGACCCACGTCGATGGAAAAAGGCCTATAACAGCCCGCACGGAAGAGAGAGTGAATGGCCGAGGAATCGGAGGCGGGCGCCGAGCAAGCCGCTCAGTCCGGAGACGCGGTGGATGCTGGCGACGACGCGGCGGCTGAGAACCCAGAGAAGGCCGATGAGCCGCCAGCCCAATCGGCGTCTGAAGGGTCTACCGACGGCACGTCCACCGGATCGGACGACGGGGGCACGTCCGCGGCCGACTCCGACGACTCCGATTCTGACACTGTAAGTTCCGACGCCAGCGACTCAGACGACGCCGCCGAAACCGACACGGACTCCGACGCCAGTGACTCCGACTCGGACTCCGACGACGTCGATTCCAACGCGGCCGACGTCGACTCAAATTCACACGACCGAGTGGTGGACCCGACCGACGAAGAAGCGACCGACGGAGAGACGGTGGCGAGCGACGCCGACGAGAACGCAGGGGTGACCAACCCAGAGACTCCCGTTACCGGTGAGTTAGTGGAGGCCGAAGCACCCGCCTCCGACACGGACGCGGAGGAGACCGCCGTCGAGTCAGACGCGATAGTCGAAGAAGAACCGACAGACGAGACGGAGGAAGCGGCGGCCGAAGCGATAGCCGAAGAGCAAGAGTTTGCGACGAGCCCCGAGATGGCGACGGAGTTCGAGGAAGCGCCGTCGCCGGATTTGGCTACCGAGAACGACGGCATCTTCGGACAGGGTCCGGAGTACGACAAGGAGATGCCGCTCACCGACCACATCGAGGAGATGATCAAGCGGTTGGCGGTGGTACTCGGCATCGGGGGCCTCGCCACGCTGCTCGTCTATCCGGGTGCGGACATCCTCAACGCGCTGGTGGGGGCAAACATCCCGAGCGCCGCCGACATCATCAACTACCTGTGGAACCACAACGTCCCCGGCGCGGCCATCATCGAGGGCCGACGACCGCGACTGTACGGCCCCCTGGAGTTCATCCTCACGAAACTGAAGGTGGCGGGGTTGGCCGGCCTGCTGGCCGGGTTGCCGGTGTTCGTCTACGAGACGTACCGCTTCATGCGACCGGGGTTGTACCCGCACGAACGGCGCTACTACCTCGCGGCGGTGCCGACGAGTCTCGTCCTCGGCATCGTGGGGATGACCTTCGCGCACTTCGTCGTCCTCCCCGCCATCTTCGCGTACTTGACCTCCTACACCGAGGGGACGGCTGTCATCGCGTTCGGCCTTCGAGACACGTTCAACATCGTCCTCGTGCTGATGGGCTACATGGCCATCGTCTTCCAGATTCCGCTGTTCATCATGCTGGCCATCATGATGGGCCTCGTCACCCGCGTGTGGCTCGAAGACAAGCGCCTCCTCTTCTGGGGCGGCTTCCTCGGCATCTCGTTCACGTTCGTCGCCGTCGACCCCACCGGGATGGCTCCCATCATCATCGCCGTGACGATGATCGTCCTCTTCGAGGGGACGCTCGCGCTCCTCCGCTGGACTGGAAACTGAGTCGGAGACGACGAGGGTGATGCTACCCCATCGACCGGGCTAGACCGCGCGTTCGACGTCGTCTGAAACGTCTGTCTGCATCGACTCCGCCCGTTGCTTCAGCGCCTCGTTCATCTCGCGGAAGCCCCGCTCGGTGGCGGTGGCAAGCCATCGGAACACCGGTCCCGAGAGCACGCCGCCGAACGTCTCTGACTGCGTGAATCTCGTCCCGCCGTCCGGTCGTTCGTCGACGACGAAGCGGTGGTCTCCATCGAAGAGCCCAGCGACGCCGAGGTGGCCCAGCCACCGGAGTTCGTGCCCGCGGTCGACGCTCGTCACCCGTGGACGGAACCGCGACCGGCGCATCCCCGGCGGTCTGAGTTCCACCACGAGGTCAGCGCCCAGATTCGGTCGACCCATCACCCGCATGAAGGGGTTCCACTCCGGGTAGTCGTCGAAGTCGACGAGGACGGCCCAGACCCGTTCTGGCGGCGCGTCGATGTCGATGGTCGTAGTGAGCTCTGGCATGTGCGAAGAGAAGCCTCGCGAGAACGTCAAGTTCGCGTGGTTCACAGGCACACACTCGACGATCGAATTGGACCGGTAGAGGGCCACAACCGGGTGGGGGCGAGCGACCCTCGACTGGTCAGTCTTCGCCGACCGGGTACTCCCGAGCGAAGACGTTCTCGACGAGGGGGTCGCCGTCGTAGGCGTCGTTGGCGGGGCTGACGCTGCCGGTCTCGTAACCCCGTAAGTCCAGCGTGACGTGGTCGAAGCCGAGGTCGGAGAGGTGCTCGTGGGCGGCGCGAGCGAAGTCGACATCGAGGGCCGCTTCCAGTTCGTCAGGAGCGACTTCGATTCGAGCGAGTCCGTCGTGGTCGCGGACGCGGAACTGCTCGAAGCCCCACGTCCGCAGGAGTCGCTCGGCTTTCTCGATACGGGAGAGGCGTTCTTCGGTCACTTCGAGACCCGTCGGGATGCGCGAGGACAGACAGGCCATCGACGGTTTGTCCGCGACCGAGAGTCCGTAGTGGTCGGCGATGGCTCGGACCTCGTCTTTCTCGACGCCGTGAGCGAGCAGCGGCGAAAACACCTCCAGTTCCTCGACGGCACGCAGGCCGGGGCGGTGACCCTCGCCGAGGTCGGAGGCGTTCGTTCCGTCGCAGACGGTGTCGATTCCGAGTTCGCGCGCGGTCTCGTACATCTTGCCGAGACGCATCGTCCGGCAGTGATAACAGCGCTCGCCGTCGTTGACGGCGAAGGACGGATTGTCGAGTTCGGAGAACTCGACGAGTTCGTGGCGGATACCGATTTCGGCTGCCACCCGCCGCGCGTCGTCGAGTTCTGCCGCGGGGAGCGTCTCGCTCTTGGCCGTACAGGCGACGGCGGCGTCGCCGAGAGCGTCACGGGCGAGCGCGGCGACGACGGCCGAGTCGACGCCGCCGGAGAAGGCCACGAGGACGCCGTCACGTTCGGCCACCGACGCCGTGATGGCGTCGACGGTCTCCTCGAGAGTCATACCCGCCATTGACTGCCGAGCGTGAAAAGCGCGTTGTACCCCGCTGACGGCCCCGTCGAGTCGGGTCAGACCACATTCGTGAACGGTTCTCGAACAAGGTTGAAAGGGCTCGCGCCCGAACGTCGAGACCGGAAAACAGGGAGACAGCAGTCACAGGTCGAGGCGTCTCGGTGGACAAACATCGACGATACCGACAGCACGGCGACGGACCGACGAATCAGCGACCCAAGACGTTTAGTCGGTGCCGGGGATATCCCGCGGTGAATGGAGTTCGAGGCCATCCCCGGTGTCGGCGAGAAGACGGCCGCCGCCCTCGCCGAACTCGACGGTGCGGCGGCGGCGCTTCGTTCGGGTGACGTTGCGACGCTCGCGCGGGCACCCGGCATCAGCGAGGGGCGGGCGGCCGCCATCGCACGGGCGGCCATCCGGCACGAACACGACGACGACGGAGACTTTCTGGCCACCAAACGTGCCCGCGAACTCTACCGCGAGGCGCTGGCGCTGTTGCAGACGCGAACCGTTACCGACTACGCCGCCAAACGACTGGAGACGCTGTTTCCGACGGCGGCACAGTCGCGCATCGATGAGGTGCGAACCTTCGCCGAGCGAGCGATGGAGCGCGACCCCGCGCCCGACGTGCTGGAGGCGCTCTCGGGCGTCGAACCCCTGCACGCACCGAAGACGCGTCGCGTCCGCGAGCGGTGTCTGGCCACGGCCGACGCCGAGCGCTACGCGGACGCGCGACGTGCGGTTCCCGAGCTCTCGGCCGAAATCGTCGAGGACGGCCGCGACATCGGCGAACTGGCCCGCTCGTACTCGACGGTCATCGTCCTGGACGAGACGTTCGCGGGCATCGACGTCGACGGCGACGTGCGGGTCCGGCCGGACGCGCTCGAATCACCCGAGGAGACGCCGGGTTGGCGTGGTATCACCTGCCGATTCCGGATATGGCCAGT
>JBNJGG010000026.1:0-22974 GCA_051747545.1 Halobacteriota archaeon
AAACGCAAACAACAGTAGTCCGATAATCGTAATGTCCGCACCCACCATCCTCAGTGGTATTCCAACAGGTGGTGCAGGATTTGCAGGTGTCCAGACCTGTATGATGTCCGCGAGCAACCAGATCAATAACCCGACAAATAGAACGATGAGAGACGTTGCTGCCCGCCGCTCTCGATTGTCGAACAGATAATACACAAAAACTAGTCCGAGAACGAAATTACCGATTAACAGGACTCGAAGAAGTTGTAAATCTACCGTCATATACTTAAAAACATAGTTTGAACGTACCTACTTAACCGTGAACTGGCTTAATAAGTATTCAGGAATCTATGTCGTTCGTCGATGAATACATTCGAAAATCAAACTTCGATTGATGCAAGATACGCGCACTCTATCCCGCACGACATTACGAATGTACTGTGGAACTTGTAGGAGTTTCGGCGGTGTACGAGCAAGGCTACGGAATGTGTGTTCCGCACAAAATACGTGACATAAATAAAGCCGTAAGGCTGCACAGCAATGCAGCACTCCCGGCAGTCCTCACTCCAGGCTCCCCTTATCACCTATTTCCCAGGGATACGACTGGATAAGGGCTTCTTAGGACATAATTGGTATCTGCGGTAGACTGATTCTAATGCTACATATATTATTTACAAATAATTTTGGTAGCATATCTAAAATGTACGCCCGGAACACTACCGGGCGAGTATTTACTAGTAGACTGGGCGGGAGTGAAACAACACATTCTGAAGCGCCTCTGTACGAAATCTACAACGAGTAATATGAGTGGCGTGCTGAACATAGATGCTGTATTCGTCACATCTGTCGTCCTGCGGCACAAATTCATAGCTGCATCCACCGTACAACTATTGCTATGCCATATATCCAGTGTAACGGGGCCGACCTCTATTACGAAGACCACGGCGAGGGGCAGCCGATTGTCTTTCTCCACGGAGTGATGTGCAGCCTCAGGTACTTCGAGCCACAGGTGGCCGGCCTCTCGAATGAGTACCGCACGGTCGCCGTCGATTACAGAGGACATGGCCGGTCAGAAAAGACAGAGCACGGACACACAGTCGCACAGTACGCTCGTGATCTCCACACGCTCCTCGACCGCCGAGACATCGAAGATGCGGTCATAGTCGGATGGTCAATGGGAGCGTTCGTTTCGTGGGACTATGTGAAGCAATTCGGTACGGAGCGAATACGAGGGCTGGTCGATGTCGATATTGAGGCGTCCCGGTTCCAGTGGGACAACTACGACTACGGTCTCACGGACCTGGAGGGCCTCAAAGACACTCTCACATTGATTCAAGAAGACCAGCAGAGCTTCCTCGACCGCTTCACGGAGCAGGTCTTCTCGAATCCCACTCCCGAGATGAGAACGTTACTGTTCGACGAGGCGACTCGAACGCCAACCCCCATCAAGAGCGCTATCCTGTTCGATGCGCTCACACGAGATTACCGACCTACCCTCTCCGAGATAGATGTCCCGATGTTGGTGTGCGCCGGCACGGTTGAAACGCGAGGACCTAGAACCGTCGAGTCAGTGAGGCACGTCGCGGACCTCGTCCCGGACGCCGAATTCGAACTCTTCGAAGACAGCGGCCATTGTCCACCTCTTGAGCAACCCGAGCAGTTCAATCAGGTAGTGAGCCGGTTCATCAACTCACTCTGACCGATTCGCGCGCTGTATCTTGCACGGCGTCAGAGAAATTCGTCGAATTTGGCAATTAACATAGCCGACGGAAAATCACACTTCCCGGCTTGAAGATACAGGAAGGCTGCATACGTTCGCTGTCCTCGGCGGGGGCAGTCACGTCAGATAGCCCTACAGCACTCCCGGGAGTCATCATTCCTAGCACTTATTGTCGCTGAATCCGGAGAATTCGCTCAACGTAGACTCGTAAACACGAAAATCCGGATTGTCGGGAGATCAGAAGTAATGCTATGTATATTATTCGCAAATAATTCTAATGACATGCCTAAAATGTACGCCCGGAACACTAACGACCGGTATCATCCCGAGGCGGCGTGCCGCGTCAACCGGGAAACCCTCGTGCCAGGCGGGTGACCAAACGTCACCAGTGCCGCTGGCGTGAGCCAGCGAAGTCTTCGTCACGCGAGGCGTGACTGCTGTCGCACACCCGGGTTCTCCGCACTGTCATCGCTCCCGAGGTGGGAGTACTCGGGCGGGGACTAGAGGTGCGCGGCCGGTACTACGCGGTGGAAGAGCATACCGATTACGCCTCGTGGACGAGTTCGACCCGGCGAACCGGGTAGCACGACGAGTGCGTTCGAGACGTCCCTCGAGCCCCGACCTATCGAGTTCGTCAGTAGACGTACTCCGAGGCCTTCAACTGGACGTACCGACCCCTCCGGAACTTGAACTTCCGACGCTTGTAGGCGCTGACGAGTTTCGCCGCGTCGACGCCAGCGCCGAGTTTGGACACACGGAGCACGTCGTACCCATCGGCGGATTCGAGCAGCCTCCGGGCCGTTCGGAAGGTGCGGTCCCAGTCGTCCGGCCCGTAGTCGTAGGCCATGTCTGCCATCGCCACGTTTCGCAGAATTTCGTCACCGATTGCGTCCTTCCAGTCGTGGTTGTACGACGAGAGGTCGCCCGTGCCGGCCAGTTCGCCCGCGATGTGCCCGGTTCGGACGGCCACGTGATCGCCGCCCTCGTGGAACGCGGACGTCGCGCCCATCGCCCCGCCAACCACCGCGATACCCGCCTCGACCGGTGAGTCGACTGGGCGCGTCGAGGAGATGGAGTACGTTTCGGTCCCCCTCGACTTGCCCCGATCTTCGACCAGCGGGAAGTCGGCGTCGACGTCGTACTCGTCGCCGTACTCCTGTTCGAGCAGGCGACGAACGTACGCTCGACCCTGCGGAATGCGCTCGTCCTCCGGACGGAGGAGTTTGTACTTACCTCTGTCAGTCACGTCGTCGATGTCGAGACCGATGGGCATGGTGAGGCCGACGCGAGCGACCGTCTCGTCGTTGGGGAAAATCCAGGGATACGCAGTGTGGCCTGGCATGTAGCCCCACCAGAATTTGATACCACCCGCGACGTCGTCGAACACCTCCGGCGGGAAGCGGCGGTGTTCCTGATAGGCGATGTGGTTGGCTTTGGTCGACGCGAGTCGATCCGTGATGTGCACGTCGTCGGGCAACAACCGGTCCAGTACCTTGTTCGTCACCGCCCGCTGTGGGCCGTCCGCGAGGACGAGATAGTCGGCCCCGACGTCCCGTCCGTCGGCCGTCCTGACGACGTGACGTGGGTCGTCTTCGCCGCCGGACGCGTCGAGCGTGGTCTCGACCTCCTTGACGGTAGCTTTCACGCGGTACTCGGCTCCTGCCTCCTCGGCGCGGTCACGCAACCAGTCGTCGAATCGAGCGCGGTGGAAGGTGTAGCCGAAATGTTCGTAAGAGGCGTCGATGCCCGTCCCGCGAAGGACGATCGACTCGTTCGGGCCGATGAACTCCGCACGGTCCAGTTCCTCCAGCACGATACCGTCGGGCATTTCGTCGGGGTGAATGCCCATTATGTCGACCCAGTAGTCGAGGATACCCGCGGCGTCCGTCGAATCGGGTCCCAACCGGTGTCGGTCACTCCGCGGCACCCCGCGTTCGAGGACGACTGCGGACGCACCGACTGACGCGGCCGCGTGCGCCGCTGACGAACCAGCGGGCCCGCCGCCGACGATGACCACGTCTACGCGTTGCATACACCTACCCGTCCGGCCGCCGATATTAATTGTACGGTACCGACCAGTGGTGACTGTCGTGGGGCGACCAGTGGTGACTGTCGTGGGGTGACTACTGCTCCGGGGGCGTCACTCGACGGTGTGCGACGTGTCTGTGGCCCCGACCGGTAACTCTCGGGGGAGCGTCGTGGCGACTCACCAGCCGAACAGACTGAAGTCCTCGGTCGACACATACACCCACGAACCATGACCGACCCGGACATCGTGATACTGCGACAGAACATCCACGGGATGCCCGCCGACGAGTACGCGGCGGCGCTTCGAGCGCGCCTCCCAGACCGGAGCATCGTCGTCGCACGAACCCCCGCGGCCCAGCGTGAGCTGGCGACGACGGCACCGGTCGTGACGGGCGTGGACATCGACGAGGAGACGCTCGCGGGCGCGTCGAACCTGAAACTGTTCGCCTGCACCTACGCCGGGACGGGCCACCTGCCGATGGAAACGCTCCGCGAGAACGGCGTCGCCGTCACCAACGCGGCGGGCGTCCACGGGCCGAACATCGCCGAGTACGTTATCGGCAGTCTCGTCCTCTTCGCCCGACGATTCCGCCGGGCGTGGCGACAGCAAGACCGACGTGAGTGGCGGTCGTTCAAGTCGACCGAACTCCAGGGCAGCACCGTCACGGTGGTGGGTCTCGGAGCGATTGGAACGACCGTCGTCGACCGACTCGACTCCTTCGGCGTCGAAACCCTCGGGGTCAGATACAGTCCGGAGAAGGGTGGGCCGACAGAAGCGGTGTTCGGCTTCGACGAGATTCACGAGGCGCTCGCGCGAACCGACTACCTCGTGCTCGCCTGTCCGCTAACGGACGAGACGAGAAAACTCATCAGTACCGAGGAGTTCCACACCCTCCCGCCGGAGGCGGTACTCGTCAACGTCGCCCGCGGGCCAGTCGTCGACACCGACGCACTGGTGAGCGCCCTCCGCGCCAACGGCATCGGCGGTGCGGCACTCGACGTGACCGACCCCGAGCCTCTGCCGGCAGCGCACGCGCTGTGGGGGTTCGAAAACGTCCAGATAACACCCCACAACGCCGGACACACGCCGAAGTACTACGACCGCCTCAGCGACGTGCTCGCGGAGAACCTGCGTCGCGCCGAGGAGACGGGTCGGTGGGACGGACTGACGAATCAGGTGGCGTAGTCGACAGCGGCGGTTTCCGGACGTGACGCGTGACGGAGAGTGAAACGACGTTGACACCGGCCGTAGCCAGCAGTGACCCCCGTCGACGCCGAGGTCGTCCGGGAGCGACCGACATCCGCCCACAAAGTTAATTATATACCGACGAAACGAAGGCCATGGCTGTCGAAAACTCCGACTCTCCACAGGCGATCTCAGCGGCAGCACTCGGCTACGACCGGCCGGACGTGAGCGCGTACGAGGAAGTCGCGGCTGCGCTTCGTCGCGAGGTCGAAGGCGAAGTCGCCTTCGACGAGTACGCGCAAGTGCTGTATGCGACCGACGGGAGCATCTACTCGGCGCGTCCGGCGGGTGTCGTCTGTCCCCGCGACGTTGCCGACGTACAGGCCGCGGTGCAAATCGCCGCCGACCACGGCGTCCCGGTCCTCCCACGCGGGGCGGGGTCGTCGCTGGCCGGACAAGCGGTCGGGCCCGGCTGTATCGTTCTCGACCTCTCCACGCACATGGACGCCATTCTCGACGCCGACCCCGAGGAACGTCTGGCGACGTTACAGCCCGGCGTCGTGCAGGACGACTTCGACGCACACCTCTCCCAGTGGGGGCTGAAGTTCGGTCCAGACCCCGCGTCGTCGAGCCGCGCTACCGTCGGCGGCGGCATCGGTAACAACTCGACGGGCGCTCACTCGGTTCGCTACGGAATCACCGACGCCTACACGGAAGAACTGCAGGTGGTGCTGGCCGACGGATCGCTGATTCGCACCCGCGAAGTCGTCCTCGACTCCGAGGAGTTCGAGCGCATCGTCGACAGGGACGACTTGGAAGCCCAACTGTACGAGACGGTGCGCGGACTCGTCGACGAGCACGCCGGGGAAATCGAGCGCCGCTACCCGACACTCAAGCGGTCCGTCAGCGGGTACAACCTCCACAAAGTCGTCTACGAGAACGACGAGGGCGAGCGCGTCATCAACCTCTCGAAACTGTTCGTCGGCAGCGAAGGGACGCTCGGCGTCGTCGTCGAGGCGACCGTCGGCCTCGTCAGCGCGCCGGAGGCGACGGCGCTCGTCCTCTACTGTTTCGACGACCTGATAGACGCGATGCGAGCGGTTCCGGAAGCGCTCGACTTCGGCGCGAGCGCGGTCGAACTCATGGACGACGAGGTGTTTCGACTGGCTGGCGAGTCCGCAGAGTACGCCCGGTACGCCGAAGTCATCCCCGACGGGACCGAGGCGGCGTTGATGCTGGAGTTCGACTCCGAACTCCACGACGACTTCGAAGCGGCCATCGCGAGGGCGAACGCGTGGTTCCTCGACGGCGGCGGGGAGGCTGTCGACGCCGACGGGGGCCGCACGGCCGACGCGGAGACCGACGAGAACGGCACGCCCGCCGCGCAAGCCTTCGACGCCATCGAGGCGTACACCGACGAGGAGCAGGCCGACCTCTGGAAGCTCAGAAAGGCGGCGATTCCGCTGTTGATGGGGCTCGAAGGCGATCCAAAGCCGTATCCTTTCATCGAGGACGCGACGGTGCCGCCCGAGGAACTCGCAGAGTACGTCCAGTCGTTCGAGGGCGTGCTGGAGCGCCACGGAACCTCCGCGGCCTACTTCGCCCACGCCGGAGCCGGAACCCTGCACATCCGCCCGATTTTGAACCTCAAGACCGGACAGGGAATCGAGACGATGCACGCCATCACCGAGGACGTGACCGACCTCGTCCTCGAACACCACGGGGCGTTTTCGGGTGAGCACGGTGACGGCCTCGCCCGCACGGAGTTCAACCCCAAGATGTACGGGCCCGAGTTGTGGCAGGCGTTCAAAGAGTTAAAGACGGCGTTCGACCCCGAGTGGCTGATGAACCCCGGCAAGGTCGTCTTCCGCGACGGGGCAGACGACGCCGGATCCGACAGCGACCGGGGCGTCGGTGCCGACATGCGCGAGAACCTCCGGTACGGTGCGGACTACCAGTCGCTCGAACCGCAGACGGCGCTCGACTTCGACGATGAAGGCGGCTTCGCGCACCTCGTCGAGTTGTGTAACGGCTGTGGCACCTGTCGGACGACCGGGTCAGACGTGATGTGCCCGACGTACCGGGCCTCCCGCGAAGAGATCCAGACGACGCGCGGGCGAGCCAACATGCTCCGGGCGGCAATCAGCGGTGACCTGCCCGAAGACGAACTGTACTCCGAGCGATTTCAGGGAGAGGTACTCGATCTCTGTGTCGGCTGTAAGGGGTGTGCGACCGACTGCCCGACCGGCGTCGACCTCGCAAAGCTCAAAGCCGAGGTCAAACACCAGTACCACGAGCGCGAGCGACCGACGGTGCGAGAGCGACTGTTCGCCGACATCGACCGAGTGTCGGCGCTCGGGAGCGCACTCGCACCGGTCTCGAACTGGGCGTCGAAGCTACCCGGGGCGAGGGCGACCATGGAGGCGACACTCGGCATCGCGGCCGAGCGGTCGCTGCCGACGTTCGCCCGCGAGACGCTCACCGACTGGTTCGAGGCCCGCGGTCGGTGTCAACTCACGCCCGCCGAGGCGACCGACCAGGTCGTCCTCTTTCCCGACACCTACACGAACTACAGTTATCCCGCGCCGGGGAAGGCCGCAGTTCGAATACTCGAGGCCGCGGGCGTCTTCGTGCGACTGCCCGACGGCCTCGAGTCGAGTGGTCGCGCGGCGTACTCGAAGGGTTTTCTCGACCTCGCGCGAACGCGAGCGACCCACAACGTCGAGCAGTTGGCACCGCTGGTCGAAGACGGCTGGTCGGTCGTGTTCGTCGAACCCTCTGACGCGGTGATGTTCCAGGACGAGTACCGATACCTGCTCGACGGCCCGGCCGTCGACACCGTCGCCGACAACGCCTACGGCGTCCTCGAATTCGTCGACGCGTTCGGACTGGACGACCGACTCGACTTCGGGGTCCCCGCAGAACGCCTGACGTACCACGGTCACTGCAATCAGAAGGCGACCAACAAGGACCACCACGCGGTGGGCGTACTCCGGCGGGCGGGATACGAGGTCGACCCCCTGGATTCGACCTGCTGTGGGATGGCAGGGTCGTTCGGCTACGAGGCCGAACACTACGACCTCTCGCAGGCCATCGGACGCATCCTCTTCGAGCAGGTCGACGAGAGCGGTGGCGACGTGGTGACTGCCCCGGGTGCCTCCTGCCGGACGCAACTCGGTGACCGACCGGGAGCGTCGATGCCACCGCATCCAATCGAGAAGGTGGCGGAGGCGTTGCGATGAGCGACCTGCGCGTCACCGTCGGCGACCGCGAACTCGCCGCGACGTGGACCGACGGGAATCCCGAGACCCGGGCGGCGCTCGAAGCCGCGCTCCCCGTCTCCGGAGCGTCGACCCGCTGGGGCGACGAACTGTACTTCGGCGTTCCCGTCGACGCACCCCTCGAAGACGGACAGACGGAAGTTCCGGTCGGCGCACTCGCCTTCTGGCCGCCGGGGAGCGCACTGTGTCTGTTCTGGGGACCGACGCCCGCGAGTCGTGGCGACGAACCGCGGGCCGCGTCACCGGTGAACGTCGTGGCGACCATCGAGGACGTGGGGCCACTCGAAGATGTCGACGGCGACGCGTCGGTGACGGTCGAGCGCGACTGAGTCGACGCTGGCGAACGGCCCCACTCTCTGCTCCGGTCGTACAGTGACTGTCCGAAATCGCGTCATATGTTAGCAATTATTACGCATTCGCGTGAACGCTACGGTGTGGAGCGCGGGCGTCATGACGCTAGCAACCGTCCCGAGGTACGACCCTGACCAGGTGACCGAACGCGGTGGACGCGCCGTCGTAATCGGGGCCGGCATGGCCGGTCTGCTCTCGGCCCGCGTGCTGGCCGACGGGTTCGACGAGGTCACGATTATCGAGCGAGATGTCCTCCCCGAAACGCCGGAGGGCCGCGACGGGGTCCCGCAGTCTCGCCACATCCACGTACTCTTGGAAGCCGGGAAAGCGACGATAGAGGACCTGTTCTCCGGCTACCGGCGGGACTTCGTCTCGGCTGGCGGCCTCGAAATCGACGGCGCACGCGACGTCAATTTCTTTATCGAGGGAGATTTTCTCGCCGACGGTCCCCACGCGCTCCCGCACTACGCCGCGACCCGACCACTCTACGAACAACTGGTACGCCGCCGCGTCACCGAACTCGACGGCGTCAGTCTGCGAGCGCCGTGTCGATTCACCGACTACCTCG
The DNA here is from genome assembly GCA_051747545.1 of Halobacteriota archaeon. Classification (GTDB taxonomy): domain Archaea; phylum Halobacteriota; class Halobacteria; order Halobacteriales; family Haloferacaceae; genus JBNJGG01. The sequence goes on from JBNJGG010000026.1 coordinate 9,114, forward strand.
TCGACGAGACAGCGACGACCATCGAAGGGGTCGTCGTCAAGAACGAGCAGAACGAGCGCGAAGGCCTCGACGCGACGCTGGTGGTCGACGCCACCGGTCGGACAAGTCGGACGCCAGTCTGGTTGAAGCGACACGGGTACGAGCCTCCCGCCGTCGACGAGGTGTCCATCGACCTGGTCTACAGCACCGCCCTCGTCGAGCGCCCACCCGACGACCACCGGGCGTTCGTCGTGACGCCCTCGCCTTCGAATCCCCGGGCCGCGGCGGTGCTCCCCGTCGAAGACGATCGCTGGATAGTGACGGTTGCGGGCATGCACGGCGAGCACCCCCCAACGGCCGCGTCGGGCTTCGTCGACTTCGCTGGGCGGCTTCCGATACCCGCCGTGAAACACCTGCTCGACGAGCACGAGCAGGTCTCCGAGGGGAGTACCGGCTATCGGTTCCCATCGAATCGGAGGCACCGCTACGAGACTCTCGACCGGTTCCCCGCCGGGCTGGTCATCATCGGCGACGGGATTGCCAGTTTCAATCCGCTGTATGCCCAGGGGATGTCGGTAGCCGCACTCGAAGCGGTGCTTCTCCACCACGCCCTCGCGACGGGCGGGAACGAAAACCTCGCCCCTCGATTTTTCGAGTCGGCGGCGGAGGTCATCGACATCGCCTGGATGATGGCCGTCGGGTCAGACTTCCAGTTCCCAGAGACCACTGGCCCGAAACCCCGCGGGACCGACCTCGTGAGTCGCTATCTCTCCCGGTTGAATCGCAAGGCCCACACGGACGGTGACCTCCGGGACGCCTTCTTCCGCGTGATGATGATGGAGCAACCACCATCGTCGTTGTTCCGCCCCGGAATCGCGTGGCGCGTCCTCACGCCGGGTGGTTGAATTGCCACCGGACCCACGAGTAGATACAGCGCTGTATTTCCGCGAGCGACGCGAGCGGGCGGAGGAACCCCTGAAGACTTTTGGTCCAGCTTTTGCAAGCGAGGCCGAGAGGCCGAGCGCAGTAAAAGGTGGGCTAGATCCAGCCTTCGTCGACGAGGAGTTCGCCGTTGAGCACCGACGCTCCGGCAGCACCGCGAATCGTGTTGTGAGCGAGGCAGTTGTACTTCACGCCCTCGGGCGTCTGCTGGATGCCGCCCGCCGAGACCTGCATCCCCTCGCCGAGGGTGCGGTCGAGTCTGGGCTGTGGGCGGTCGAAGTCGTCGAAGACGTGAATGAGCGGGTCGGGGGCGCTCGGCAGGTCGATGCCGGGGAACTCGCGCATCGCCGCCGCAACGTCCTCGACCGAGGGGTCGTCGTCGAGGTCTGCGAAGACGTTTTCGAGGTGACCGTCGAGCGTGGCGATTCGGTTACAGGAGGCGTTCACCTCGGCGTCGTGGAGGGCGATTCCTGCGCCGTCGAAGGAGCCGAGTAGCTTGCGCGACTCGGTCTCGATTTTCTCCTCCTCGCCGCCGATGTGCGGGATGGCGTTGTCGATGATCTCCATGGACGTGACACCCGAGTATCCCGCCCCGGAGACCGCCTGCAGGGTCGCGACGTGGACGCGCTCCAGTCCGAACCGGTCCAGTGCGGCCAGCGTGGGAACCACCGTGATGGTCGAGCAGTTCGGATTCTTGATGAGCGCGCCGTCCCACCCGCGATTGTCGCGCTGGACCTCGATGAGGCCGAGGTGGTCGGCGTTGATTTCGGGGATGGTCAGCGGCACGTCCTCGGCCATGCGGTCGTTCGAGGAGTTCGAGGAGACGACGTAGCCCGCCTCGGCGAGTGCGGGTTCGACCTCGGCGGCCGCGCTCGATGGCAACGACGAGAAGAGCAGGTCGATGTCGTCCGGGATGTCATCGGGGTCTGTCCGACGGACGGTCATCGAGGCGACGTCGTCCGGGATGGGGGTCTTCACCCGCCACTTGGCGGCTTCAGCGTAGGATTTGCCCGCACTGTCGTCGCTCGCGGTGACGGTCTGGAGGTCGAACGTCGGGTGTCCGTCGAGAAGTTGGATAAATCGCTGTCCCACTGCGCCGGTTGCGCCGAGGATGCCGACTCGTACTGACATTATCGTGCGTCTGTGTTACACAGTAATAAGCCCGTTTGGTTTCGTTCGAGAGGACGGGGACGCACCGAGTCGAGTGGGGATAACCAATACACAGAGAACCGATAGAATGAGGTGCTTCTTTGGATTAGTGAGGACGAGAAATGTTTAGCAAGGTTCTGGTCGCCAATCGGGGTGAAATCGCGGTTCGCGTGATGCGGGCCTGCGAAGAGTTGGGCATCGGGACCGTCGCCGTCTACAGTGACGCGGACAAGCACGCGGGCCACGTCCGCTACGCCGACGAAGCGTACAACATCGGCCCGGCGCGCGCCGCCGACTCGTACCTGAATCAGGAGGCGGTGCTGGACGCAGCCCGAAAAGCAGACGCCGACGCCATCCACCCCGGTTACGGGTTTCTCGCGGAGAACAGCGAGTTCGCCCGCGCCGTCGAAGCGAGTCCGATGACGTGGGTCGGACCGCCCGCGGACGCGATGGAGCAACTGGGCGAGAAGACCAGTGCCCGCGCGCTGATGCAGGATGCCGACGTTCCGGTGGTCCCTGGGACGACCGAACCCGTGACGTCGGCAGAAGCGGTGGAAGAAGTCGCAGACCGGTACGGCTACCCGGTGGCAATCAAAGCCGAGGGGGGCGGCGGCGGACGCGGCCTGAAGGTCGTTCGAAGCGCCGACGAGGTCGAGTCGCAGTTCGAAACCGCACAGCGCGAGGGCGAGGCCTACTTCGACAACCCCTCGGTGTACGTCGAGAAGTACCTCGAAGCGCCACGGCACATCGAGGTGCAGATTCTCGCCGACACCCACGGCAACGTCCGACACCTCGGCGAGCGCGACTGCTCGCTGCAGCGCCGACACCAGAAGGTCATCGAGGAAGCACCGAGTCCCGTCCTCGACTCGGACCTCCGCGACCGAATCGGCGAAGCGGCGCGCCGCGGTGTCAGGGTCGCGGGGTACACGAACGCCGGAACGGTCGAGTTCCTCGTCGAGGAGTCGCCGACGGGCGGTGACGACGGCGAGGTCGAGACCGACTTCTACTTCATGGAGGTGAACACCCGGATTCAGGTCGAACACACCGTCACCGAGGAGGTCACCGGCATCGACATCGTGAAGTGGCAGCTCAGGGTCGCCGCCGGCGAGCAACTCGACTTCGGGCAAGACGATGTCGAAATCGACGGCCACGCCATGGAGTTCCGAATCAACGCCGAGAACCCCGCAAGGGAGTTCGCGCCGGCGACGGGGACGCTCCAGACGTACGACCCAGCAGGGGGAATCGGCGTTCGCATCGACGACGCGGTTCGACAGGGCGACGACATCGGCGGCGACTACGACTCGATGATTGCCAAACTCGTCGTTCGTGCGGACGACCGCACCGAGTGTCTGGCGCGCGCCGACCGCGCACTCACCGAATTCGAGGTCGAGGGGCTCCACACCATCGTCCCGTTCCACCGGTTGATGGTGGCCGACGAGACCTTCCGCGCCGGTGCTCACACCACGAAGTACCTCGACGAAGAACTCGACCCCGGACGCGTCGAAGAGGCCGTCGAGATGTGGGGGTCGACGGCATCGACGCCCGCAGAGCCCGTCGAGGTAACCGAACGGGAGTTCACCGTCGAGGTCAACGGGAAGCGCTTCCAGGTGAACCTCGAAGAGCGCGGAGCGCCGGCGATTCCGACCGCCGCCGGAAGCGGCACGGATGGCCGAAGTCGGCCGTCACGTCCGAGCCAAGAATCCACCGACGAGGAAGTCGTCGTCGAGGGAGACGGCGAGACGGTGACCGCCGAGATGCAAGGAACGATTCTCTCAGTCGCAGTCGAGGAAGGCGACGAGGTGTCGGCCGGCGACGTCGTCTGCGTTCTCGAGGCGATGAAGATGGAAAACGACATCGTCACCCAACGGGGCGGAACCGTCTCGCAGGTCCTCGTCGACGCGGGCGAGAGCGTCGACATGGGCGACGTACTCGTCGTCATCGAGTAGCCTCGAAAGCGCCTCATCCGAACCGCCACCGCTTTTTTTCGCCCGGTCCTACGGGCGCTCATGAACGAGACGCGACGCACGCTCCTCCGTGAACTCGCCTGCGGTCCAGTCTCCGGCCCGGACCTCGCCGAGCGTCTGTCCGTCTCTCGGGCTGCGGTCTGGAAGCAGGTCGAAGCGCTCCGTGAGGTCGGCTTCGACATCACCAGCGGCGCTGACGGATACGCCGTCCGAGACGTCCCCGAATACGGTGCCGAAGCGGTCGAGTTCGGCCTCGAAGCTTCGTACACAGTCGAGTACCACGACGCACTCGGCAGCACAAACGACCGGGCGCGTGCCCTCGCCGCAACTGGTGCGGAGGACGTCGTCGTCCTCGCCGACGAACAGACCGGTAGTCGGGGACGGCTCTCACGGACGTGGACCTCGCCATCGGGCGGCGTCTGGCTAAGTCTCCTGCTCCGGCCGACGCGCCCGCCGGCGCACGTGCCGCTGTTTACGCTCGCGGCGGCGGTGGCCGCGACGACAGCAGCCCGCGAGGCAGGCGTCGACGCACGAATCAAGTGGCCGAACGACCTCGTCGTGCCGGGCGATGGCGACGCCCGAAAACTCGCGGGCATCCTCACGGAGATGGAGGGCGAAGCCGACCGGGTCGCGTGGCTCGTCGTCGGGGTCGGCGTGAACGCGAACGTCGAACCCGACGCACTGCCATCCGAGGCAACGAGTCTCGCGGTCGAGCGGGGGACGGAGGTCCAGCGACGGGCGTTCGTTCAGCGATTCCTCGAGACGTTCGACGACCTGCGGGAGAACCCGGACGATGTCCTCCCCGCGTGGCGCGAGCTGTCGGCGACGCTCGGTCAGGAGGTCCGAGTCGACACGCTGGGTGGCGTCGTCGAGGGCACCGCCGTCGACGTGGAGTTTCCCGGCGCACTCGTCGTCCGTACGGACGACGGTCGAGTGACCGTCCACGCCGGCGACTGCGAGCACCTCAGACCGAGAGAGGAGAACGAGGAGGAATCTACGAGCGCCTGAGCCGAAGGCGACGACTCTGGACCAAGACGCCGGACTCCGGTTTTCTCGGTGTCGTTCGGCGCCTACCGCCCCCGTCACGCGTCGTCGGTTCACCGCGCTCGCGTCACGCGCCAGGATTTGTAACCGAGGTGACACGAATCGTCATGACCGGGACGGTGGACGCACGGACGACCTTCTCGGCGACGCTCCCCAGCAAGAGGCGGTCGATACCGCCGCGGCCGTGAGTCCCCATCACGATGAGGTCACAGTCGTGTTGCTCTGCGTAGTCGACGATCTGTCGACTCGGCGACCCCTCTACGATGTGCGTGACGACTGGAACGTCGCAGTCTTCGACTTGTCGTCGGACTCGTTTGACGGCCGCCTCGGCGTCCGACCTGAGCATATCGTCGATACTCTCCCAGGACGTTTCCATCGGCATCCCGGCGTAACTGGCCGTGTTGACGACGTACAGGCCATGGACGGTAGCGTCGTGGGCGGCCGCGAGGTCGACCGCGTGCTCGACGACCCGTCCGATCCCATCGGAGCCATCTGTCGGGACGAGAATGCGGTCGTAGAGGTCCATGATACGCTATCACACGATTTATGTGGGGAGGTAATAACGTTTCGTCTAGAATACTGGCGGATTCGTTACCGTCTCATCCGGAGGCGACACTCAGTAGATGACGCCGTCCGGAGGCAGCACTCAATAGATGACGCGTTTTACATCTGACTGCCCGGCCCGTCGGACGACGGCTCGAACCGGGTCGATTGCGCCGGCAAGATTGTCTGATTCGCCATCGAGAACGACCAGTTTGGCGTCCCGATCCGGTTCGACGAGGCCGCAGTTCAGCCCGGCGATGTCGGCTCCGTTGACCGTCGCCATCCGCAGGACCGTCTCGGCCGGGAGGTCACAGACCTTGGCGGCGAACTCCATCTCCCGAAACATCGAGGGGCTGTTGAGCATGACGTTGTCAGTCCCGAGGGCGACGGTGGTTCGCTCGACGAGGTCGGCAACCGGAGGGATGCCAACGCCCGTCACGAGGTTCGACCGCGGACAGACGACCGCCGGGATGTGGCTGTCGGCCAGCCGTTCGAGGTGAAGTTCCTCCACGTGGACCATGTGGACTACGAAGTCCGGCGCGAGGTCCAGTGCGGGGTTGATGTCGAGCGCGTCGCGTTCGCCCGCGTGGATGCCGAACAGTTTGCCGGCCGCGTTCGTCGCGTTCCGCAGGCGGTCGAAGTCGGCGTCTCGGGCACCGCTGGCACCGAACCCGTCGGACATCTCCATCGCCGCTTCGGTCTCGCGTCCGAGGACGACTCCCGTGATGTCGAGGCCCGAGAGAGCTTCCGAGATGGCTTCGACCCCCTCGACGCCGTCCTCGCGGAACTCGACGAACGCGGCCGTTCCGGTCGCCACCATCTGACTGAGCGTGTGCCCCATCGCTGTGACGAGTTCGTCACGACTCGACTCCCGCAACAGTTGGTGTTTCAGCCCGTCCGGCGGGGCGACGAGTTCGTCCAGTGACAGACCCGCGCCGGCCTCCTTGGCGATGGAGTCGCCGATGTGCGTGTGGGCGTTGACGAACGCGGGGAGGACGATGTCGGTCGACTGGATCCGTGCCTCCTCGACGGCGACGATTTCCCCGTCCTCGACGACGATTCGCCCCTCGATCGGCTCGAAGTCCCGCCCCCGGAGAATCGTTCCCTCGACGTGCATTGGCGAAACGAACACCGCCGCCCGCCTTGAACCCCTCGAAGCGGCCCCCGCTTTTCGTGGAACCTCGGTCGCGGGAGCGTCACCGAAACTCGTCGAGCGTCGCGTGCAGGGTGTGACCCACGTCGCTCACGAGGCCGCCATCGATGTCGAGTCCCAGAACACCGACGGCCACCTTTCCGACCGCCTCAGTCGCGTCTTCGGGTGCGTAGACACCCAGTCGCCACTGGTTACGCTGAGACGTCCGGAGGGCCGAAACGAGCGGCGACTGGCGGTCGAGTCGTCGGACTTCGCCGCTGACGACGACTCGCGAGGAGGTTTCGGTCATCGAGGGCTCCGGTGGGACGTCGACGATGACCTCGTCCTCGTCGACTCCAGCCGATTCGGCCACCTCTGCTTCGAGGTCAGAGTGCGTCTCCCACGGTGCCGACAGAAGGTCAGCGGGGACGTCGGAGAGTTCGGCCCAGACCGCCCGCTTGTACAGGTCGCGCTCGTCGAGGCGTCGGACGAGGTCGGCCGCCGCGGGCGTCTGCCGTAGAGCCACCCGAAGGTCGTGGTCGTCCATGCGACGCGTCTGCTCGGCGGTGATGTCGGGCGCATCGAGGAGGTGTTCGGTCGACCGTCGGAGCATCGCCTTCCCGATGCGGGCGACGTGGTGCTGGTAGACGGTCGGGTTCATCAACGCCCGTGCGAGCAGGAGGCTCTCTGCAGCCTGCACGTTCCCCGCTTCGAGGACGAGTGCGCCGTCGACGAACGTGAGCGACCGCAGGAGGCGCTCGTGGTCGATGGTGCCGTAGGGGACGCCGGTGTGGTGGGCGTCGCGGACGAGATAGTCCATCCGGTCCACGTCGAGTTCGCCCGAGACGAGTTGTCCGTACTGGCCCCGACCGGCGACCAGTCCGGCGACCCGGCCTGGGTCGAGGTCGTGACTTCGGAGGACGTCGCCAACCGCGCCGTCGGCGACGAGTTCCCCCACGTCGTCGTGGTACTTGCCGGTGTGATGGTGGATGAGGTCCTCGACGTTGTGACTGAACGGCGCGTGGCCAACGTCGTGGAGGAGGGCGGCCGCTCGGACGTGGTCCGCCTGCCGCCCCTCGATACCGAGGTGCTCGAGCGCTCTGGAGGCGAGGTGAAAGACGCCGAGACTGTGTTCGAATCGCGTGTGGTTCGCCGACGGGTAGACGAGTTGGACCGTCCCGAGTTGGGAGATGTTCCGAAGGCGTTGCATCTCTGGGGTGTCCAACAGCGCCTCGGCGACGTCCCCGACTTCGATGTGGTCGTGGACGCTGTCCTTGATGGCCGCCATACCCCCGGGTTGGACGCGATGGGATTTAAACCGTCGGCGGAGCGCCGAGTTCGGTCTGCCAGCGTGTCCTCGACAGGACGAGTCAGCGACCCCGGATGCGACGACGGAGCACACATCTTCAAACCCCGTCGTACCCAATCGGGGCCATGGTCACCTTCCTCGCCGGCGGCACCGGAACGCCGAAACTGCTCGACGGCGCGAGCGGGGTGTTCGACCCGTCCGAGACGACCGTCGTGGCCAACACCGGCGACGACGTGGAACTCGGGGGCCTGCTCGTCTGTCCGGACCTCGACACCGTCCTCTTTCACGGCGGGGGCGTCCTCGACCGCGAGACGTGGTGGGGAATCGCCGACGACTCTCACGAGACGAACGTCGAACTCCACCGCCTCGCGGACGCCGCGGGTCTCGACGGCGGGCCGCGCTACCTCTCGCCGGAACGACAGACCGCGGGTCGAGACATCGCTCGCTGGCGCCGGTTCTCGGGGGTCGCCGAGTTCATGACCATCGGCGACCGGGACCGGGCGGTCCACCTCACGCGCACCAGCCTCCTCGACGAGGGAGACTCGCTCACCGAGGTCACTCGCCGCCTCTCGCGGGCGTTCGGCCTCGACGTGGACCTCCTGCCGATGAGCGACGACCCCGTCGCAACCGTCGTTCACACGAGCGACGGCGAGATGCACTTTCAGGAGTACTGGGTCGGGCGGCGAGCAGAACCCCGCGTCGAAGGCGTCGAGTTCCGCGGTGCCGAGGAGGCCGAACCGACCGACGAGGTGCTCGACGCGCTCGCAGACCCGGTGGTCGTCGGGCCCTCGAACCCCATCACCAGCCTCGGCCCGATACTCGCGTTGCCCGGCGTGCGCGACGCGCTGGAGTCGACGCCCGTCGTCGCCGTCTCGCCGTTCGTCGAAGACACGGTCTTCTCCGGGCCCGCCGGTGAACTCATGGACGGCATCGGTACGGAACCCAGCACCGCGGGCGTGGCCGAGTCGTATCCCTTCGCCGACGCCTTCGTCCTGGACGAGGCAGACGGGACCGACCTCGACCGACCCGTCGTTCGAACCGACACGAAGATGGACGGGCCGGCCGACGCTGCACGCGTCGCCCGCGCCGCCGCCGACGCACTGGAGGGTGTCACGTAATGCAGTACGTACTGGAGGGTGTCACGTAATGGGAGGTGTCACGTGAGCGTGGACTTCGAGCCACGCGTCGCGCTGGCCAGCCTCAGCGGGCAGTCGGACGCGGCGTGGGTCCGGGCCGTCGAGGAACACGTCGGCGCGGCCTTTCTCGGTGGCATCGCCGTCGACGAGCGCTCTCGTGCGGCCGCCAGAAAACTCGTCGCACGCGGCCGCGACGAGTTTCTCCCGACAGACCCGCTCGAATTCGTAGAGGGAGAGCTCGCGTCGCTCGAATCGAGTCCGGTCCTCGCGGGGTTCAACGTCCGGAGCGCGACCGTCGAGGCGCTCGCCGAAGCGGCGGCCGTCTGTGCCGACCACGACGCGCCGGTCGAGGTGAACGCCCACTGCAGACAGGACGAACTCTGTGCGGTCGGCTGCGGCGAGACGTTGCTCAGAGACGCCGACCGCCTCGCCGAGTACGTCGCCGCCGCGGTCGACACCGGCGCGACGGTGAGCGTGAAAGTCCGGGCGGAGGTCCCCGGCGTCGACCTCGTTCGGACGGCCCGAACGATCGAGTCTGCCGGAGCCGAGGTGATTCACGTGGACGCGATGGATACACCGGCGGTGTTGGGCGACGTCGTCGCGGCGACCGACCTGTTCGTCGTCGCCAACAACGGCGTCAGGGGTCCAGAGGCGGTCGCCGAATACATGACGCACGGCGTCGACGCGGTGAGCGTCGGGCGAGCGAGCGACGACCCGGCGGTCCTGCGAGCGGTCGCCGAAGCGGTCACCGAGTGGTGAGGGGTCTGCTCCGCCAGTGGAGAGACTAGCCGGCGCCGCCGCACTTCACTCGGTTTCGACCCCCCGGATTTCGAAGCGCGCACCGCCGCGTTCGCCGTCGGTGACGGAAATCGACCAGCCGTGCGCCTCGATGATTTCTCGAACGATGGCGAGACCGAACCCGGTCCCGGTCGCAGTCGTCGTGTACCCCGACTCGAAGACCGACTCGCGCTCGTCGGCCGGAATGCCGTCGCCGTCGTCTTCGACGAAGAACCCCTCTCCGAGAGCGCCGACGTGGACCCCGACACCTGGACCTGCGTGGTCGACGACGTAGAAGATGTCGTCGAGCTAGTCGAGGGCGTCTTCGGTGAATTGCTTTTCGCGGCGGAGTTCCGCCTGAACGCGCTTGTACTCGGTGACGTCGTTGATGACGACCTGGGCCGCTGGCTCTCCGTGGTACGTGATTGGCGCGGTGGCGATGATGGCCACCCGCTCGGTGCCGTCGAGTCCGACGAAGCGCTCTTCGATTGGCTCGTTGGGTTTGCGCTCGACGATGACTCGCCGTATCCGCTCTCGAACCCGTTCGTGGTCTGCCGGTGCGACGAGGTCGAGCGGGGCGTACTGGTAGAGTTCGGAGTCGTCCTCGACACCGAAGAAGGAGACGGCGGCGTCGTTGGCGTAGACGATGTCGTTCGAGGCGGTGAAGACACCGATGGGGACCGGCGACGTCTCGACCAGTTGCCGATACCGTTCTTCGCTTCGAGTGAGCGCCCGCTTCGTCCGGTGTCACTCGACGGCGTCCCGAATCTTGCTCGGCAACACGTCGGGGAATTCGCGGACGAACGACAGCCACATGAACTCTGTCACGCCCCCCAGAACCGCGTCGGTCGCCGCCGAGACCGACTCGGTGTCGACCAGGAGAACGACGGGAATCTCGCTGGTTCGGTCACGAACCTGCTTCGCGAGCGCCAGCGCGTCGAACGACTCGGATCCAGGGCCCAGCAAGAGACAGTCGGAGTCGAGAGCGAGCAACTGGTCCGGAGCGACGGATTCGGGGTCGAAAACGGAGAGTTCGAACGCCGAGACCGCTTCACTCACCGAACGGCGGCGCTCGTCGTCAGCGTCGACATAGAGGATTGAAACGTCGTCGCCCGTCCGACCCATTAGTGAACTGACCACTCTCGGCTACGAGTATAAGCGTTGATTCAACGGCAGTCGACGCTGGCGAAGTCCCTCGGTCGTCCCCCGCCGCAGTCGGACCATACTTATCCGGGCCGGCCCAACCAGCGACCGGACATGCGAACCCCGGCACAGAACGCGGAACTGGCGCTCTTACTCGAGGTCGCGGGAACCCCGAAACCGGGGAACGTCGACCGCCACCGAGACCTCCCGGGACTCCGGTTCGAGCACTTTCTGGCCGGAGCGGTCGGTGCGGCACCGGGGCTTCGGCTCGCAGAAGAGGGTGTTCCGGTCGGGTCGGCGTTCGAGCGTGCGGTGGCCGGCATGAGTGACCAGTGCGGCGGGAACACGCAGTTCGGCTGTCTGCTGCTGCTGATTCCGCTCGTCCGCGCGGCGGCGGAGGACGCACTCTCACCGGCCGGCGTCCGAGCGGTCGTCGAGGGGACGACCGTCGACGACGCGGCCGGCTTCTACCGCGCGTTCGAGCACGTCGACGTCGCCGTCGACGACCCCCCACCGGAGGCGAGCGCCCTCGACGTGCGCCGGGGCAGTGACGCGATTCCGACGCTCGAAGCCCGGGGGACAACGCTGTACGACGTGATGGAGTTGAGCGCGACGCGAGACGGAAACGCCCGCGAGTGGACCGGTGGCTTCGCCCGGTCCTTCGAGGCGGGAGCGACCATCTTGCGGGGCAACGGGTCGATTCTCGACCGGGTCGCCACCGCGTTCGTGGACCTGCTCGCCCGCGAACCGGACACGCTGGTTACAACCCAGCACGGCGAGCAGGTTGCAGAGTCGATACGGCGACGAGCGTCCGAAGTTCGCGGCGACCCCGACGCGGTGGCCGACCTCGCAGACGAGCTGGTCGAGGCAGGAATCAACCCCGGGACGACCGCGGACATCACGGCCGCGGCGGCGTTCGTCGCACTCGAGGGAGGTGCCGAAGTGTGACTCCGGGCCGTGGTGGAGACGACGCGGACCAGAGAAGCGAAAACGACGCGGGCCAGAGGGGAGCAACAGACGTGGTTGACACACGCGGATGGCCCGTCGAACTCCGGGGAGTCACAGAGTCCGTCGTGGCGACCCTCGGGCCGAACGACCGGTGGAATTTCGCGGCACTGGGGTTGTGCGTCTCCGACGACGAGAGGCGCGCAGACGACGAGAGGCGCTCGGACGCTGATGGCGCGCGAGAGCGAATCGTCACGGCGAAAACGTGGGGAAACACCAGAACGCGGCGAAACTTCCACCGCGAGGGCGGCGGCGTCGTCCAGTTCACGAACGACCCGCGGGAGTTCGTCGAGGCGGCACTGACCGTCTACGAGCGGGACGCACCCGTCCTCGACGGTGCCGACGCGTGGGCCGAGGTGACAGCGACGTACCTCGACGGCGGGACGGAGGGGGGAACCCGGTGGGAGCGGTGGCAACTCACTCCCGTCGAAAGCGAAGTCCGCCGACGCCGCGTGCCGACGATAAACCGCGGGTTCGGAGCTGTCGTCGACGCCACCGTGGCGGCCTCGCGGCTCGACGTGGACGCCTACGACACGTCGACGCTGCTGGACCGGCTGGTGTACTTCGACGAGACGGTCGGGGCCTGCGGCGGCCCCGCCGAGCGCGAGGCCTTCGAGCGGTTGTGCGAGCTAACCGGGTGGCGGACGCGCCGACCCGAGTGAGCGACCTGCGCGTCGACACAGGTGCGTAACGAATCGTTTTAGTGCGCAACCGGGGAAACCTACCGTATGGCCATCAAACCCAAGTACGTCAAACAGCTCGGGAACCTCCTCCTGGAGCGCTATCCGGAAGCGTTCAACACCGACTTCGATACGAACAAAGACAGCGTGGAGAAGCTCACGAACGTTCGGTCCAAGGGCGTCCGAAACCGTATCGCGGGCTACATCACCCACAAGAAGAGCGGCGCTGCGGCGTAATTTTCGGAAGACGGCGTCACCGAACCCAGGAGCGCAGCCCGCGCCAGCGACGGCGTCGGTCATCGCGGCGGGGACGGCCACCGACCTGGGCGCGCCTCCGCGTGCTTTTGCCCGTCCGGGACGAGAGTCCAGTATGCGCGTCTTCGCACACCGTGGTGGGGCGGCCAGAGCCCCGGAGAACACACGGCTGGCGTTCGAGCGGGCGGCCCCACACGTCGACGCCATCGAACTCGACGTGCGCCGATGTTCGAGTGGTGAACTCGTGGTGTTTCACGACGAGACCCTCGACCGACTCACCGACGCGAGCGGTCCGGTCGCGACCCGGGCGTGGGACGAACTCCGGACTCTCACCGTGCTCGATTCCGACGAGACGATTCCGCGACTCGACGATGCCCTGGCCAGCATTCCCGACGAGGTCGCGGTCAACGTCGAACTCAAGACGGGCGACTCGGCGTCACGGGCGGTCGCCGTCTGCGAGCGCGTCGGCAACGACGTTCTCGTCTCGTCGTTCGACCCGGCGGCACTCGAAGCGGTTCGAGCGCGCCTTCCGGTCGGGCTCCTCTTTTCGCGCGACTGGCGACGAAACCTCGAGCGAGCGCGCGGTCTCGGCTGTGCCGCCGTCCACCCGGCGTACGACCTCGTGCTGACCGACGGCGCGCGCGTCCGGGCGGCCCACGACGCGGGGATGGGAGTCAACGCGTGGACGGTGCCGACGGCGTCGGCGGTGGCGACCCTGCGCGAGCGGGGCGTCGACGGGGTCATCGTCGACGACTGGGACATCGTCGACGACCGCTAGCCCGGTATCGAGTGAAACGAGTCAC
>JBNJGG010000027.1:0-22422 GCA_051747545.1 Halobacteriota archaeon
TTGGCGTCGTCGCTCGCGCACCCGCGGGAGCCTCGCTCGTCGACGCCTGGGACCTTCAGACGGGTGCGTCAGTGCGACTGTACGAGGTCCCCGGCGGACGTGTCTATCACCTCGACCCGGTAGAAAACGACCTGACAGACATCGAAACGGCCACTCTGGCTGCTGCGAGGGCGTGTCTGGCCCGCGGTGAAGTCGCCGGTGGTCCCCGCGTGGCCGGCCGGGCAGTCAGACGAGTCGTCGGTGACGACCAGACGAGACCGAGAGCGCGGGGCGACGATTGCGACGCCGACTCCGTCCGGGTGGAAACGCTCTCGCACGTGCTGCAGAAGCACACGCAGGGACTCGGGTTCCTCGAAGACCTGCTCGCCGACCCGGGCATCACCGACGTGTTCGTTACCGCGCCGGTCGCCGACAACCCGGTGCGCGTCACCGTCGACGGTGAGAGTGCGACGACGAACGTTCGTCTCTCTTCAGACGGCGTGGCGTCACTGGCGTCCCAGGTCCGACGCAGGTGCGGGCGGGCCTTCTCGCGGGCGAGTCCGACGGTCGACGCGAGCGTCGAGACGCTGTCCGGAGACCGCGTCCGGGTGTCGGGGGTGACCGCCCCCGCGAGTGCCGGCTACGGATTCGCCTTTCGGACGGCGCACCGAAGCGTCTGGACGCTCCCGGCGCTCGTCGCCAACGAGACGCTCCCCGCCAAGGCCGCGTCGTTGCTCTCGGTGGCGACCGAACGTGCTGGCGCGGGACTCGTGGCCGGCCCTCGCGGGGCGGGGAAGACGACGCTCCTCGGGGCACTGCTGTGGGAGATACCTCGCACCACCCGCACGGTCGTCATCGAAGACACGCCGGAACTCCCGGTGAAACCACTCCAGCGCGACGGACGGGACGTCCAGGCCCTCGGCGTCACTACCGGCGACGGCCCGTCGATATCTCCCACCGAAGCCGTGAGGGCAGCTCTCAGACTCGGAGAAGGCGCGCTCGTAGTCGGGGAAGTTCGCGGCGAGGAGGCGAACGCGCTCTACGAGGCGATGCGAGTCGGGGCGACCGCGAGTGCAGTTCTCGGGACGATTCACGGCGAGGACGCGCCCGCGGTCCGCGAGCGAGTCGTCACCGACCTCGGGGTTCCGTCGTCGTCCTTTATGGCGACGGACTTCCTAGTGTCGCTGTCGACAGAAAAGCGCGTCTCGTCGGTGGTCGAACTCAGAGCCGACGGGCCGACGGTCACCTTCGAACCGCTGTTCGAGCGTCGAAGCACCGGCCTCGAATCGACCGGAACGATTCGACGTGGAAACAGCCGCCTCGTCGAAGCACTCGCATCCGACGAAGAATCGTACGCCGACGTGCTGGACCGACTCGAGGACCGAGAGCGACTACTCCGGGGACTCGCGTCGACCGACCGAACCAGCGTGGCCGACCTGGCCGTCGCGTACCGAGGGCGAGACGAGAGATGAGTCGGTTGACTGACGACCTGTCGGCGCTCGTCATCGACCTCGGCAGCGCGTGCGCCGAAGAGACGTCGACCGACGAACTGGACCTCGCGCTGGGGACGCTAGGGTGGGATCTCCGCGTGACCGACGTCTACCGACTGGGTGGCGTCGGTGGCGTCGTAGTCGCGGTCGGGGTCGTGCTCGTCGTTCACGTGCTCACCGGTCCCCACTTCGTCCACGGAGCAATTCTCGCGGGCGCGGTCTCAGGGGTGGGCGTCGCCTGCGCGATTCGACGTTTCCCAATCGTGTTCGCGGCACTCTATCGAACACGGGCAGTCGGTGCCGCCGCCTCGCTGGTCGGACTCGCGATCCTTCGAATCCGCCTCCACCCAACCGTCGAGAGTGCTGCTCGCTTTACCGCCGAGGCGGGCGATGGCCCCCTAGCTGAAAGCCTGCGCGACCACGTCGACCGTTCGACTGGAACGCCGCAGACGGGAGTCGCCACGTTCGCCGCGGAGTGGTCGACGTGGTTTCCCGCACTCGAACGAGCGGTCTCACTGCTGGATGCCAGCGTCGACGCCCCACCGGAAGAGCGGTCCCAAACGCTCGAGAGGGCCCGTACCACGGTCCTCGACGAGTCCCGAGACAGGATGGCGGCGTTCGCGACGACGATTCGCGGACCCGCGACCGGGCTCTACGCCTTCGGCGTCCTCCTCCCGCTGGCGCTCGTCGGAATCCTCCCCACAGCGAGCGTCGCGGGTATGGGCGTCGGCCTTCCAACGTTCGTCCTGCTGTACGACTTCTTGCTTCCCCTCGGGTTGTGTTGGGCCGGCGTTCGACTGCTCCTTCGGCGCCCCGTCGCGTTTCCACCACCGACCGTCGAGCGGAGCCATCCAGACGTTCCCGACGGATACTCACACGGGTTGGTCGCGGGCGTCGCTGGAACCGTCGGGGGCGGAATCCTCGGGTCGCTCGTCGTCACGGGCTCGACGGCAGTCACCGCAACTCAGCAGACGCCACTGGCCGGGTGGTCGACCGTGGTCGGAGCCGTCGGCGTCGGTCTCGGTGCAGGATTGTTCGTCCACTTTCGACCGGTCAAGGAGGTCAGAGACCGCGTTCGGGCGGTGGAATCCGGACTGGACGACGCGCTCTCGTTAATCGGTCTGGACGTCGCCGACGGCCAGGCAGTCGAGACGGCGGTAGCCCGGGCGAGCACGTCGATTTCGGGGGCGACCGGAGACATCCTGACAGCGGCGGTGGGTCGCAGTCGACGACTCGACGTAGGGGTTCGAAAGGCGTTTCTGGGAGACCACGGCGCGCTCTCGACGGTTCCGAGTCCCAGGGCGCGACAGGCGGCCGCCCTCCTGTCACTTGCCGCACGAGAGGGGCGCCCTGCAGGGACCGCAGTCGTGGCGATGGGCGAACAACTCGCTGAACTGAGCCGCATCGAGCGCGAGGGGCGGCGCGAGTTAGCGCAAGTGACGGGGACACTCACGAACACCGCCGCGTTCTTCGCCCCGCTCGTCGGTGGCGCGACAGTCGCAATGGCCGCTCGAATGGCCGCCGTAGACGCGACGGCCGACGCACCGACCGGTGTCGCGTTACCCCCGGACGCTCTCGGCATCGCAGTCGGCGGCTACGTCTTCGCACTGGCGGTGATTCTGACGGCGCTGTCGATCGGGCTCTCAGACGGTCTCGATCGGTCGCTGGTGGGATACCGGGTCGGTCTCGCGCTCCTGTGTGCGACGCCGACCTATCTGGCCTCGACCGCCGCCGCGACGCTGTTGCTGTAAGGTCCAGGGGGGCTCGTCTCTCGTTTCTGACCCGCGGGCACCCCTCCGTCCCGCGAGGGGGACAATCGCATCGCGGACGGTCTGAGGGTAATCGCATCGCGGACGGTCTGAGGGTTTATCAGGGAAGAAGCGGCCAGAGCGGGCTATGTTCGACGTTCCAATCGACGCGTGGTATGCGTGGGTCGGGTTACTGCTCGCAAGCGTGGCGGTGGTCGGCGTGGCTGGGTCGCTCCCGACGACGCCGCCCCCGGACGCCGCGGGAATTGCAGACACCGTCGACCGCGTCGCCGCCGAGGACGTGCCCTCGACGGCCGAGCACCCGGTCGCCGCGACCGACATCCGAATCGAGCCACGGGGCGTCTCGCTCCGAAACGAGGGCGGGACGACGCACGCGACGTTCGCGTTCGGGCCGGTGACACCGGTTACCGAGGGAACGGCGCTTCAGCGAGTCGTCTACGGGACGCCGCCCGACAGGGCGTTCGACTCGAAGCGTGCGTTCTCGCAGTCGGTCGTCGACGCTCGAAGTCGAGAGCCGACGTGGGAACCGGTCGCCCGGACGGTCGTCGTCCGTAAAGTCACGTGGGAGGGAGTCGATGTCACACTCGTCGACGCGTAGGGGCCAAGTCGAACCGACCGTGGCGCTGGTGTCGCTCCTGGCGATGTGTGTCGCCATCGGTGTCTACGCGGGCGTACTGGACGACGCGCTACCGGTCGCAGGACGACGCCTCGCCGCACCCACGCTGGAGCGCGTTCACGACGCGCTAACGAGCGGTGGGGTCGTCGTCGGCCGCCCCGCGACCGCACTCGACGCGGCACCGTCGGGCTACCGCCTCAACCTCTCGATACGGGCAGGGGGTGCACACTGGACGGCGGGTCCGCCCACCACGCCGACGGCCGACAGCGCCAGCAGAATGGTGAGCGTCCGTCTCGGCCCTGGACGAATCAGACCGGGTCGGCTCCGGGTTGCAGTGTGGCGATGAGCAGAGCCGGAGTCATCGAAGAGAGACCGACCACGAGCGTCGCTATCGGCGTCTGGAGGAACCAATGACGAGCACCGCAGTCGACGTGACGGTCTGTCTCCTGCTCGTCGGCGCCGCGACGGCGACGCTCGTTGCGATTCCGGGAGACGAGCAAGCCGAGTCAGCTCCCGACGCGAGCGAGATGGCCGAGGTACTGGCGACGACGACCGCCTCGGTGAACTACACGCTCGTGAGGACTGCGCGTTCGGGCAGCGCTTCGAAGGGTACGGCAACGGCACGCAGTCAGGCCCACCGTACCGACCACGGGACGCTCGCGTCGCTCGTCGCAGAAGCCACCGTCGTCGGGGTCGGACGAGAGGACGACACAGCCGGGACTCGGAGGCAGGGATATCGGCGCGCCGTCGAAGCGGCCGTGACCACGGCGATGCCGACACGCGGCGTGCACGTCGCCGCAGACTGGCGACCGTATCCCAACGCGAGCATCGGTGGACGACTCAGGGTAGGTCCGTCACCACCGCCGAACCGAACGGTCCACGCTGCCACCCTCTCGCTTCCCAGTGGGA
The DNA here is from genome assembly GCA_051747545.1 of Halobacteriota archaeon. Classification (GTDB taxonomy): domain Archaea; phylum Halobacteriota; class Halobacteria; order Halobacteriales; family Haloferacaceae; genus JBNJGG01. The sequence goes on from JBNJGG010000027.1 coordinate 4,764, forward strand.
TGGAGCAGGTGAGAAAGCGCGCCGTAGAGCAGGTCGGGGATGTCGACGACGCCGACGACGGTTACCACGCCGTCGCGGCCACCGTTGCCGATGCCGTCGTCGCGGGTCTGTACCCACCCCGAACGACCGCGGCGGCACTCGCCGGACCCCGGTCGGTCTCGGTTCCGGCGCGTGCCAGATATCGGCGCGTTGGGCGAGCGGTTGGTGTCACTGTCGATGGGGAACTCACCGCAGGAGACGTGTCGGAGGCGAACGCGCGACTCGCAGAAGCGCTCGCCGCGACCATCGAACGCGAACTCGAAGACGAGTATCGAACCCCGAGAGCGGCCGCAGAGGCGCTCACGGTCTCGCGGGTCCGAATCGTCGTTCGGACGTGGTCCTGAATGCGGCTCGCAGACGACACCCGAGCAAGAGTCCCGTTCGCAATCGTCGGGATCTTACTACTGCTCGGGAGTACGACGTTCGCGGCCACGATGTCGACCCGCGGTCCGGTGGAAGAAGACCACACGGTCGACCGGGCTACGGAGCGCGTCACCGCGAGCGCGACGGCCGCCCTCCGAACCGCCGTCGCCGACGCCGCACGCGACGCTGCCCGCAACCCAGTTACGGACCCGGCGGGGACGTCCGTCGGTCGAGTGTTGAACGAGAGTACGCCCTTCAGAGACGCGCTCAGAGTCCGAATCTATCTCGTCGCCCGCGACCGACTGTCTGCAACTCGGTATCGCCACGGCCGTGTCGAGGCCGTGGCCTCGCTCCCGCCAACGCCGAACGCGAGCGCGCTCCGAACGGCGAAACAGCGGGTTCGAATCCGCGGTACATCGAACGGGAGTGCACTCGAAGCCACGGTAGCGAACGTCACCGTCACCGTTCGGAGGGCAGGGCGGGTCGTCCACGTCGAGCGCGAGTCGGTGACTCTCACGGTCCCGACGCCGGTCCTCGCGCTGCACGACCGAACAGCAGATTTCGAGCGGCGATTGAACCGCGGAGCACTGGACGGACCAGGGCTCGAACGCCAGCTCACGGCGCGACTCTACGCCGTCACGTGGGCCCGTGGATACGGGCAGTACGCGGGCGCACCCATCGAGAACGTTCTCGCGAATCGGCACGTCGAACTGTCGACCAACGGGGGCGTACTGAGTGCTCAGCGGGCCGCGTTCGGCCAGAGCGACCCCGCCGGACGACGAGGGCTCCGTCGAGCGACGGTGAGAACCGGTCTCGACGACGTCCTCACGCCAATCGGTGCGTCTGAGTGGACCGACTACGTGCTCGCAGACCCGAACGAACCGGTCGACGAGAACGCGCCAATCTCCCGCCTGCAACCGACAGGAGACCGCGCCAACCGAACGATTCGCGTCGGGGTGAACAACACGGCCGACCGGGCAGCGGTTGCACTGGAACTTGGACACGAGGGCCCGAGGTTCCGTGAGATACTCAGAAACGCCTACGCCACCGAGGTGCGGCTTCGGACGGCCGTCACGCAAACTCGCGACGAGAGTGTCCCGACGCCTCGTCAACCGGGACCGGGATGGAAACTCGTGAATCGACGGCTGTCGTCGTCGACGAGCGTGTCATCCGGCGCGGGACCACAGCCGACCACACCATCGGACGGGCGGACGTTCGAGACGTTCACGCGACAGGTGACGCGTGAACACACCGTTCGCTGGACGTGGCGATTCAGGGGGCAGAACGTGCAGACGAGTGCACAGTGGGAAGACAGATACCGCGTCGGCGTCGCGCTCGTCGGGCGAGTCGCACCCTCGACACTCGCACCTGAGCGGCCGATTGCTCCCAAATTCGAGCGGGGCGGGGCGCTAGACGGCCCGAATCTCGAATCCATCCCCGGACGTGCCCGAACACGGCTCATCGAGGAGCAGGGCGGTCCAGAAAAAATTGCGGAAAAAGTTGCCACCGGCGGACTCGACGAGCGCTCGGCGACTATCGTCGGTCAGCGACCAGAACGTTTGGACTCGTGGGTGCGCGCGGACGTGCGAGCCCTCAGAACGAGCGTCAGGAAGCGACACGTGAACGTGAGTGCGATGGCGGTTGCGACGAGAACTGCCAGTCCCGCGTCAAAACTCGCGGCATCGCTTCGCACAGACCGCGACCGACTGATTGACGCCCCGGACACCTACGACGGCGTGGCCGACAGGGCACGCCTCGCCGCACGCGCCGCCTATCTAAACCACGTCATCGCAGCGCTCGACGAACGGGTGGCGGACGAAACGGCGACGACCGACGGGTTCGATTCGGTACTCGAAGACGGCGAAGTGGGGTCGACCGTCCGTGTGCGAAACGGGACGGCGAGCAGGACGGCGTCCGTCGGGCCGCGGCGTCGACACCTCGGGGCCGACAGACCGGGCGGATCGGTGGTCGTCGCTCCCGACGGCGACCCGGCGTACCTCACGGTCGCTGCCGTCGGCCACGAACACGTGGCGACGATTCCGACGAATCGTCGCTATCACCCGTTGGCCGCCGAGAACACGAACCTGTTCACCCTCCCCTACGGGGACGCCGCCGACGAGGTCGTCGATGGCGTCTTCGGCCATCCAGAGCGGACTCGACTCCGAACTGCCGCACGGGCACTCGTCGCCGCAAACCAGACGTTGGCGGCGAATCGGTCGCCGACAGCAAACCAGACGGTGGCGGAAAATCGTACGACGATCGATAGCCCACCCAGAGCCGCACCGTCCGACGCGGCGGTCAGAGCGCGTCGGGACAGACTGCAGCGGGCAGTCGACTCGTCGTTGAATTACGTCGTTTCGAGCGCATCGAGCGTCCTGAAAAGTCGGACGACGCTGTCATCTCGCGAACGTCGGGCGACGATACGGGCGGCACTCGGCCGGTGGAACGGTACCGGGAACCGGGCGCTGGCGGTCACGAACGGGTCGTTCGCGGCGGCCGTCGCTCACGAGGCGAACGCGCGACTCTCCGACAGCGAATCGGATCGAGGGGCCGCGCTTCGCGTCGCGCTCCGCGTCGCCGTAGAGGATGCCCGCGCACATCGAGACGGGCAGGTTTCCGAACTGGCGACGAATCGAACGGTCGCGATCGTTCGGGAAACCGGCCGTCGTGCGATGAAAGAGTTGCTCGTCGCCGAGGCCCAGAACGCGACCGAGGTGGCACACGAGAAATGGGTCGACGAGGCGCTCGGAAGCGGGCCAGCGGGACTACCGGTCGCGCCGGTTCCCGGATACTGGTACGCGACGACGAACGTGTGGACAGTTCGGGTCAGAGGGTCGTATCACCAGTTCACCGTGCGAGCGCGTCAGGGGCCGCCGACGGTTCCCGGTGCGACGGTCCAGTACGTCCGCGACGGGACGAACGTGACGATAGACGTGGACGGCGACGGCCATCGGGAACGTCTCGGTCGAAACGAGCGCGTCTCGTTCGAGGCTCGCACCGTCGTCGCTGTCGCGGTTCCCGCGGGTGGAAACGGCGTCGGCGACGTCGACGGCGACGCGAACGAGCGGTCGGCCGGGTGGCCGTGGCCGGGATACGTCGGAGAACCGGTCGACGATGAGCGCGCGCCGGACGCACCGACCGCCCGAGAGTGGTCACGAACAGGGCCCCCGACCGAAGCCGACAACCGTTTTGCGGGGGGCCCCGTGAGTGACTGATAATGTTGTACGACGCAGTCGAACGGCCGGGGACAGAGTCGCCCGAGTCGCTTCGAGAGGCATACGAGTCGGAACTCAGAGCAGTCGTCGATGCAGTGGGCGTCGACGCCATCGTCAGCGACGCGAACGTCGACAGAGCGACCGTCGAGGCGCTGGCTGACGGTGAGTCACCCGAGTTGACCGTCGGCGATGCGGCCGCCATTCTCGCCGCCGGAGACGAAATTGTCGACGCCGAGGTCGGCGTGCTCGAACTCAGAGACCACTTGCTGATGGGGATGACGACTGGCGTCCTCGACGTCGACACCATCGCCGCGAACATCGACGTCGATCTCTCCGGCCAGGAGGTCCAGCAGGCCCTCGAAGGTCGCGTCCCGATGACGCTGGCACAACTGGCGGCCATCCACCAGTTCGTCGCCGAACGGAACGGCCGCTGATGCGCGTCGCCGTCCTCGGCTGCGGGTACGTCGGTCTCGAACTCGGCCGGCAACTCACCGATTCCGGCCACGATGTCGTCGGGGTCCGACGCTCGGCGGACGGTCTCGACGCCATCGAAGCGACCGGGTTCGACGCGGTTCGGGCCGACCTCACCGAGCCGGCCTCCCTGTCGTCGGTTCCGAGCGTCGACTGGGTCGTCTACGCCGCGAGTTCCGGTGGCCGCGGTGCCGACGCGGCTCGGGAGGTCTACGTCGACGGACTCAGAACGACCATCGCGGCGTTCGGCGAGCGCGACGACCCGCCAGAGCGCCTCGTCTACACGTCGAGTACGGGCGTCTACGGCGACCACGGCGGCGAGTGGGTCGACGAGCAGACGCCGCTCGACCCGACGACGGAGAAGACGACCGTACTGGCCCAAGCGGAGTCGGTCGCCCGCGAGGAGGCCCGCGAATACGGTGTCGACGGGACCGTCGCCCGATTCGCCGGACTGTACGGCCCGGATCGCTATCGGCTCTCGCGGTATCTGGATGGGCCGGTCACCGAGGGGTACCTGAACATGGTCCACAGAGACGACGCCGCGGGGTCCGTCGCGTACCTCCTCGAGAACGACCTCGCCCGCGACGAAGTCGTCCTGGTTGTCGACGACGAACCCGCCTCGAAGTGGGATTTCGCTGATTGGTTGGCCGACCGATGCGGGGTGGACCCTCCCGAGAAGCGGACGAAAGCCGAACGCCTCGAGGCGGGCGACCTCTCAGAGGCGGCACGGCGACGGATTCTGACGAGCAAGCGCTGCTCGAATCGGTATCTTCGGTCGCTCGGCTACGAGTTCGCGTTCCCGACGTTTCGGGAGGGTTACCGAGCCGCGATTCGGACGTTTCTGGACGAGTAACGAGAACGGTAGTTTCGGGCCGAATCGGTAAATGTGTCATTTCAAATTACGCTTTGGGGAAAGTTCTTACGCGTCGGCCTGAACTGAGTTGGTATGCAGCCCGCAGTTGACGACGAGCTGCTCAACGAGGCAGAGGTCCTCGTCCGAAGCGTCGAAGACTTATTCTTCACGTACCCGGACCTCGCAGCCGTGCTCGTCGTCGGGATGCTGGCACTCGCTCTGGGGGGATACGTCCTCTGGCGATTCGAGCGACCGATGGGCGCGCGGTTCATCGAATTGCTGGCCCAGCGCGAACAGATTGCGGTGTTGATGCACCCGAATCCGGACCCCGACGCGATGGCCGCAGCGATTGGCGTCGCCAACCTCGCCAAGCAGGTCGGAACGGACGCGACGGTGCAGTTCTCCGGGCAGATTCGCCATCAGGAGAACCTGGCCTTCCGGACGGTACTCGATTTGGAACTCGACCAGATAGACCACGTCTCCGACCTCGCAGCCGAGGCGGTGGTCCTCGTCGACCACAACGAACCCCGCGGCTTCGCCGGTGCCGAGAGTGTCCTCCCGTTCGCCGTCGTCGACCACCACCCGGGCGACGGCACCGGCGAGGCGTTCACCGACGTGCGAACCGACTACGGAGCTTGCTCCAGCATCGTCGCCGAGTACTTCAAGAACGTCGGGGCAGAGCCAGTCCCGCCGGACCTCCACGCCAGTGAGGTGGACTCCGAGTTCACGGTCCCATCGTGGATTGCGACCGGTTTGCTGTACGGTATTCTCACGGACACAAAGAACCTCACCTCGGGGTGTGCGAGCGCGGACTTCGCCGCCAGCGGCTACCTCTACCCCGGCGTCAACGAGGACCTGCTGGACCGCATCGCCAACCCGCAAGTGAGCAAAGAGGTACTGGAGGCGAAGTCTCGAGCCATCGAGAACCACGAGGTTCGCGGTTCTTTCGCCGTCAGCGACGTGGGCGAACTGTCGAACGCGGACGCGATTCCGCAGGCGGCGGACGAACTCGTCCGCTTGGAGGGCGTCACCGCGGTCATCGTCTACGGTCGTCGAAATGGGACCGTCCACCTGTCGGGACGCTCCCGCGACGACAGGGTACACATGGGTCGGGCGCTCGAACAGGCCGTCGAGGACATCCCCGGTGCCAGCGCGGGGGGACACGCGAGGATGGGTGGCGGGCAGATACCGAAAGACGGCAACCTCATCTCGACAGACGTCGGCTCGAATGCGCAACTGACCAAGCAGGCCCTCGAAGAGCGACTGTTCAAGGTGCTCATCGGCGACGTGTGAGTCGCCGGGAAGACGGGGAGGCGAACGACCAGCCATTGCTGGACCAGTGGGCGAACGACCAGCCGTTACTGGACCAGTGAGGGGTCGGAGCCACGCCGATGGGACTTTTTCCACCCACCGACGTAGGTCAAGTATGGCAACCAGACAGGGGACGTGGGGGTACCGAGACCGCTTCGGCGACCGCTTCGGCCGGACGTACTTTCGTCGATTCGGACCCGGCGTCGTGTCGAGTATCGGCATCGGGACGTACCTCGGTGAGCCGACGGACGCCGTCGACGACGCCTACCACGAGGCGCTGGTGACGGCGCTCGAACACGGCGTCAACGTCGTCGACACTGCCATCAACTACCGCTGTCAGCGAAGCGAGCGAGTCGTCGGCAGGGCGCTCGAAGATGCGGCCGTCGCCCGCGAGGAGGTGGTCGTCGCCACGAAAGGCGGCTTTCTCCCCTTCGACGGCGAGCGACCCGCGGACCCCTCGGACTACGTCCGGCAGCAGTTCGTCGACACCGGGGCGGTCGACCCAGCGGACCTCGCCTACGGGAGCCACTGCGTAGCTCCGGGCTTCGTCGACGAGATGGTCGAACGGTCGCTCTCGAATCTGGGCGTCGACACCATCGACCTCTACTACGTCCACAACCCCGAGACCCAACTCGCCGCGCGGTCACGAGAGGCGGTGTACGACCAGCTCGAGGCCACGTTCGAGCGACTCGAAGCCCGCGTCGCCGCCGACGATATCAGCGCGTACGGCGTCGCCACGTGGGAGGCGTTCCGGGTCCCAGAAGACCACGAGCAGTACCTCTCACTGCCGGAAGTCGTCGAACGGGCCGACGCCGCCGCAGCCACCGCGGGAAACAGCGAGCGCGGACTCGCCGCGATTCAGTTACCGTTCAACGTCGTCATGGCCGACGCGTTCAAAGTCGTCGCGCACCCGACAGCAGATGGGCCGAAGAGCGCACTCCAGTACGCACAGGAGACGGGTCTGAACGTCTTCACGAGCGCGAGTATCGCACAGGGAGACCTCGCAGAGTCGGTACCGTCGGCGGTCGAGGCGGAACTGGGGGGTGACACGCCCGCCCAGCGAGCGCTCAACTTCGCCCGAAGCGCGCCGGGAGTGACGTGTGCGCTGGCCGGGGCGAGCAGTCGAGCGCACGTCGACGAAAACATCGCTGCGGGGACGTTCGACCCACTGGGTGCCAGGGCGTTCGACGCCGTATTCGAGTGACCCTCGGCCAGAAGGGCGGAGTAGAGCCGACACACCTCTCGTTGAGGTAGACCCCCGAACCAGTTACCGCAGCGCCTTCCACTGCCGTTCGCACTCGGGACAGGTACGCACGGAGAAGATCTCGTCGGGGTCGTTCTTCTTCTTCAGCGTCTTCTCACACGTCGCACAGTTGAGCCGTTCGTACGTGTCCTTGTACAGTTCCCCGTCTCTGAGACCCTTCCGCGTCGATTTCATATTTCTGCATTCGTTGTGGTTGGACAAAAAGACCACGGGCCTCGCGCAGGAATCGAACCGGCGTTCGATCGGGGGTAGTGCCCACGGCGTTCGACCGGGAGTACTGCCCGGCGAGAGGCAGGCCAGCGGTCGCGTTCCTTTTTACTCACGCAGTCGCATGGTCGACCGATGGAGTACGCTCAGGAGCGGATCACGACGCTCCACGACCTCACCGACTCTGCTCCGGACGCACCGACGGACCGCACTGCGGTCGTGGTTCCGATGACAGAGCGCGAGTACGCCGGGTTGGCCGCAGAGCGCGTGCTCTCGACTCTCGAATTGGTCGGTCCCGGGCGCGTGGTCGTTCCCCTGCGAGCGACGCCCGAACACGTCGGCCCGTTCGCGTCGTGGCTCGGTGACTTCGACCTCCCGCTCGACGTGCTCTGGTGTGACGGCCCGCGACTCACTGGGCTGCTGGAGGAACACGGACTGAACGAACAGCGAGGAAAAGGACGCGACGTGTGGCTCGCGCTCGGGGTGGCCAGTCGTGAGGAGTTCGTCGTCGTTCACGACGCCGACACGAAAACGTACGACCAGAACTACGTCCCCAGGTTGCTGTTCCCGCTACACCACGGCTACGACTTCTCGAAAGGCTACTACGCCAGAGTCGAGAACAACCGACTCTACGGACGACTATTTCGGCTCTTCTTCGTCCCGCTCGTTCGGGCGCTCTCGGAAGTCCACGACGCACCCATCCTCTCGTACCTCGGGTCGTTCAGATACGCGCTCGCCGGCGAGTTCGCCGCGACGTCCGAGTTGGTTCGGCGACTCTCGGTTCCACGTTCGTGGGGGCTGGAGGTCGGAACGCTCGGTGCCGCATTCGACCACGCGGGGTTCGACGCGACCGCACAGGTCGACCTCGGAACCTACGAACACGACCACCGGTCTGTGGGTGGGCCGACGGGACTGTCGGAGATGAGCGACGCCGTGGGCGAGACGCTGCTTCGAGTCGTCTCCGAACGCGGGGTGCAACTGGAGTGCGAGCGGCTTTCCGAGCAGTATCGAGCGTGCGCGCGGACGCTCGTCGACCAGTACGCGACCGACGCGGCGTTCAACGGTCTGGAGTACGACCCCGTCGAAGAGCGCGAACAGGTCGACGCCTACGCCACGGCGATTCAGCCGCCCGAGGGTGAGAAGAACGAGTTGCCGCCGTGGACCGACTGCCCACTCGACGCGGCGGCCGTACAGGAGGCGGCCGAGGCCGACGCCGAGGAGGCCGCATGAACCGGACGTCCGACGACCTCGCCGGAGTCGTCGACCTCTTCGGCGCGCTCACCCGCGAGGAACTGGAGACCGCACTCGGCGAACTCGCGTTCAAGCAGGGTCGAGACGCCGACGGCGACGCGCTCTCGTCGGCCGTCGACGACGCAGTAGCCGAGTACGCGCTCGTCGAGTACGAGCGAGACGACGAGTCGTTGCTGACCGTCGGCCCGACGGCGTTTCCGTCTCTGCCCGCGAACGCGGAGGACCTCCCACACATCATGTCGGTTCCCGCTCGGACGGTCGACCGAACGGCCCTCGCCCGGACGGTCGAGAAGAAACTGCGGAGCGACGCGGCCCGCGCGGTCAACGAGGGCGACGACGACCGAATTCGACACCTCCTCGACGTGACGTACGACCTCGAAACGTGGGCCCCGGTCGACGTGAGCGAGGTGCGGACGCGGCTGGATTCGGTCATCGAGGGGCAAGACTAAGACGACGGCGGCCGAGGGGTTCTACAACGCATGGACTTCACGGAGGTGAGGCGACACGTTGCGACGGCGGCCGAAGACGCGGGACGCCGAGCCGCGGTCCTGGCACCAGTGCTCTATCGAGACGGTGGCGAGTACCTCCTGTTTACCAAGCGCGCCGACCACCTGGGCGAACACCCCGGCCAGATGAGTTTCCCCGGTGGCGGCGAAGAACCCAGCGACGAGGATCTGGCCGCGACGGCGCTTCGAGAGGCGAACGAGGAGATCGGCCTTCGCCCCGAAGAGGTCGAAATCGTCGGGCGCATCGACGACATCGTCACCGTGACCGACTACTCGGTTCGACCGTTCGTCGCGCGCGTCCCCGACCGCGAGTACACACCCGACTACCGGGAAGTCGCAGAGATTGCCGTCCTCTCCGTACGGGAGTTGACGGACCTGAAGAACTACGAATCCGAGCGACGCGAGCATCCCCACCACGGCGACATTCGGCTGCACTTCTTCCACGTCGACGGCTACACCGTCTGGGGGGCGACCGGTCGGATGCTCGCACAACTGCTCGAACTGACGACCGACTGGCGCGCCCCGAAGGAGGTCGACCGCGTGGTCGACCCCGACGCGGACCTCCCGGTGTGAGCGCAAGCGTTGGTGGCGTTCGCACCAGAAGTGTGTGGTCCCGTCTGGGTCGCTACCGACTCAGAGCGCTGTCGGGGCTACGACGACTCGGCAGACTCACTCGATTCCGGAGCGGAAGATTCGGATGAATCGACGGGCTCGCCCGACTCCGGACTGATGGATTCGGACGACTCGTCGGACTCGGTCGTCACCGTCGTCGATTCGTCCTCCTCGGAGACGGGGACGCTCTTGACCGTGCCGTCTTTGGGAATACGAACCTGGAGCGCCCCGTGGGCAGTGAGCGTGGCCGACGCGTTGTCGGGGTCTACCGAGGCGTCTTCGGGGAGTTTCACGCTGCCGTCGAGAGAGAGGCCGCGACCCGGGAATCGCATCTCGAATCCCTCGTGGAAGTCGCGGAACCGGTCGACTCGGACCTGCACTTCGTCCTGGACGAATCGAACCTGCACGTCGCTACGCATCGCGCCGGGCGTATCGAACACCACGAGGTACGCGTCGTCACTCTCGAGTAAGTCGTACGGGAGCGGCTTACGCTCCTGCATGCGCCCGACGCCGCGACCCACTCGTTCGAGGACGGCGTTGGCGGCCGACTCACCGAACTCCTTGAGTCCGGACATGCCGCTCATACTTCGATCACCTCCAGCGTCGAGCCCTCACAGTAGGGACAGACGAAGTCTTCGACCCCCACGGCGTCGGGCATGTCGTAGGTGTAGTGGAGTTCGAACATGTCGAGGTGGCAGTCGTCGCTGACGCACCTGAGTTCCAGAGTAGGAGGCATACGAGATAGTATGCAGTCGGTCACTTATCAAGATTGGCCTGTCGGTGGCTCCCTCGACCGACCCTGACGACGACGCAGGCCTGAACAAGAGAGTATCACGTAGGCCGGAGCGTTTTTATTTCGGACAGGAGACCCACGAGGTATGATTCCGCGGGACGAAGCGCCGAAGCGTATCCTCGGAGTGAACTTCTCGGTCAAGGCCGACGAGACTGGCCGGGACACGTGGATAGCGGACGGCATCGTCGAAGACGGGAGGCTCCACGTCACAGATTGTCGGTGCGTGAGCGACCGTCTGGACGTCCCGCCGGATCGAATGCGGGCGATTTCGGCGTTGACCGCGTTCCTGGGTCGGCAACCCCAGCGGTGTGCAATCGGCCTCGACTTCCCGTTCGGACTACCCACGGCTGTCGTCCCCTGTACGAACTGGACGGCGTTCGTCCGCAGGTTTCCCGACTGGTTCACGATGCCGGAAACGTTAACCGCCGTCTGCACCGTCCGTGCCGAATTGACGAGTAACGGAACCGAGACCGAACCACCGCGGGCGACCGACAAACCTCTCGGCTCCATCGCACCCTACAGCGAACGACTGGCCGAGGAGACGTTCTTCGGTATCCGAGACGTGCTTCGGCCGCTGGTGCTCACCGACGCCGTCAGAGTGTTGCCGATGCAAGCGGCCGACGCGGACAGACCGTGGCTCCTCGAAGTGTATCCCGCCGGTACGCTCAGCGATCTCGATGGCCAGCGGTACCGAACGCCGGAGCAGCAGCAATCCCGAGACGGCCGGCCGAACCCGAACGTCCACGTCGAGCGGCTCCGAGAGGCCGGTGTCGTTCTCGACGACGCGGCCGAGTGCGCCGTCGACAGTCCCATGAGTGCCCCACTCGACAGCATCCTCGCGGCGTACGCCACGTTTCGAAACACGCGCGACGCGAACAACCTCCGAACCGACGACGAGCGCAGGGCTATCGAGGGATACATCTACGTCTGAGCGACCGGGGACGGCGTGCCGAGTGAGGCCGGTGCGGTCGCGTCACCGAATCAGGTGTCTCACGCCGATTCCACACGGTTTTGACGTTCGACCGTCTACCGGGTGGTATGTCCGACCCGGCAGACATCTCCGTGGTACTCGTAGACGGGTACGTCGACGAACCCGCACACTTCGGGGTGCCGCCGTACATCTCGACGTATCCGCGGTTTACGGCCGGTGCCCTCGTCGACGCCGGGGTTTCGGCGTCGAACATTACGTACCACACCATCGACGAACTCCGAGCCGACCGCCGCAAGTGGGGCGACGTTGCCGAGGCGGACCTGTTCGTCTACCTCGGCGGAATGACCGTCCCCGGAAAGTACGTCGGCGGGACGCCGGCCGAACCTGACGAAGTTCGAGAACTCGCGTGGGTAGCCGAGGGAACGTCGCTCATGGGCGGACCGGTCAAGTTCGGCGTCGGCGACCAGAACCAGGGGGCGACCGAGACCGAGCGAAAGGACCTCGACTACGACTTCGTCGCCAAAGGCGACGTCGAGGCGGCGGCGCACGACCTCGTCGCCAACGGGTTAGCGGGGTTCGGCGACCGGATGCGAGACTACGACGAAATCGACCGGTGGGCCGCCAGGGGCGCATTCGTCATCGAGCAGCACCCGAACCATCCCGACTACCTCATTTGCGAGATGGAGACCTCACGCGGGTGTGCGTATCGCTGTTCGTTCTGTACGGAACCGCTGTACGGCAACCCCGGCTTCAGGACTCCCGACTCGGTCGTTCGCGAGGTCGACGCGCTGTCGAACCGTGGCGCGCGACACTTCAGACTCGGCCGGCAGGCCGACATCCTCGCCTTCGGCGGGGACGGCGAGGCACCCAACCCGGATGCGCTTCGGCGACTGTACGGCGGCATCCGCGAGGTGGCACCCGAGCTCGAGACGCTCCACCTCGACAACATGAACCCCGTCACCATCGCCCGGTGGCCGGAAGCCTCGCGAGAGGCCATTCGCGTCATCGCCGAGCACAACACGCCCGGTGACACCGCGGCGTTCGGCCTCGAGTCCGCGGACCCTGTCGTTCAGGAGGCGAACAACCTCAACGTGAGCGCCGAGGAGTGTTTCGAGGCGGTTCGCATCGTCAACGAGGAGGGTGGGTGGCGGCCCGACGGGACTCCGACGCGTCTCCCGAAGCTCCTGCCGGGTATCAACCTCCTCCACGGACTCAAGGACGAACGCGAGGAGACGTTCGAACACAACCGGAGATTCCTCCAACGAGTGTACGACGAGGGGCTGATGGTTCGCCGGATCAACATCCGGCAGGTGATGGCCTTCGCCGGAACCGACATGAGCGAGACCGGCGCACAAATCGCCCGCGACCACAGCCAACTGTTCAAGCGGTACAAGCGCGAGGTGCGCGAGGAAATCGACCGACCGATGCTTCGCCGGGTGGTGCCTCCCGGGACCGTTCTCCCCGACATTCACCTCGAATACCACCGCGACGGGAGAACGTTCGGCCGTCAACTCGGCACGTATCCGCTGCTGGTGGCCGTCCCCGGGGAGCGGCCGCTGGGAACGACCATCGACGCCGCCATCGTCGACTACGGCTTCCGCTCGGTGACGGCGGTCCCGTACCCGCTGGACCTCAACGTCGCCTCGATGGACGAGTTGACGGTGATTCCCGGTCTCGGCAAGCGGCGGGCGGGCGACATCGTCGTCAATCGCCCGCACGACTCGACGCCCGAGTTCGACGCAGACGTAGACCTTGCCGCGTTCACCACCGTCGAAAGTGGGGGGAAAGCGGACTGACCACCTGGGACGGAGGAGACACAGCCAAACCAGCGGACTGCGAAAGAGAACAGACAGTGAGAGAACAGACGGGTTTTTCGGTCGCTGCTCACGACGGTCCCGCGACAGTCGGATCGGGCGAGCCGAGAGTGCCTCGGTGACAACTGACGCGAAAGAAACGGTGCTAGAACTCGTCGTCGATGATTTCGCCGACCGCGAAGTTAGACTTGACTTCGGTCACCTCGACCTTGACGCGTTCGCCGATTTCGGCACCGGGAACGATGATGACGTAGCCGCGTTCGACGCGGGCGATGCCGTCACCTTGCTTGCCGATGTCCTCGATTTCGACGTACCGAAGTTCGCCGATTTCGACGGGCGGTTGCGGCTCCGACGTCGGCACGGTCTCTGTCTCCTCGGCCTCGGATACGGGCTGTTCGCGAGAGATGAGAGCGACGCGGTACGTCTCGCCGGGGTCGACGCCGCCAGTCTCGATTTCGCGGCGCGGGACCTCGACGACGTAGCGGTCGTCTTCGAGGCGAACGTCCGCATTGAACAAACACAGGAGCTTATCTGAGATTTCCACAGTCCAGACCTCCAGTAGGTGCTTGGTGGGAACCATTAAAGATGTACCGCCGCGCGCGGTCGGTTCGGTTCACCGCGGCGTGCCGTCGGGCGTCTTCGCGCCTTCGGAGTCGAAGACGACGACCTCGCCCGGTTCCCTGTCCGTCGGTACGTAGGCGTCGCGGACGGCGATTGCCTCCTCGAGTTCCCTGATTGTGCGGCGCTTGAGCGACCGGGCCAGCGACTCGGCCTCCGCCCGGCCGATGTCGCGCCCCAGGCCCTCACACTCGTGTGCGCGGACCATCCCGACCTCGTCGACGGCCTCACCCATCGGTTGGCTGGTCCCCCCGAGCGCGACGCTGAAGGGGTAGGTCTCGCAGATGAGGGGGCGGTCTGCGTGGACGGTACACGCACCGAGGCCGTCGTCGCCCTCCGCGTAAAACGCGCAGTCGCCGCAGGCGTCCGTCTGGAGTGCCCACTCGAACGTCTCTCCCTCCAGACCGTCCGGGCCCTCGGCGAGACCGAACGGCATCGGGCGGGCGACGTCCCGCCACTCCCGCCCGAGGGTCGTGGCGTCGGGATTCACGGATTCGACGGCGTCCACCGAGGAGCCACCGAACCGCCGCAAGCGTCGAACCTCGTCGGGAAACACCGTCGCCGTGTGGGGTTCGACCTCGCCAGCGTCGGTCTCCTCGCGCGTGCAGCACGCACCACATCGGGTACAATCGAAGCCGATAGACTCGATGGCGTCGGCGACGCCTGCAACGTCGAGGTTCCGGGCCGTTTCGAGTTCGGCTTCGAGACTTCGCATACCCCCACTCGGGGGTCGCCCCACAAAACGCCGTCGTCCCGACTCACCGACCGTCCGACGGGGCGACTCGCTCGGTGTCGGGATTCCACGTCACGCGGCCCTCCACAGCGAGTTTTTCCAGGTGGGCGACGACAGTCGCCCGGGCGAGGTCGGCGACGCCGTCGAGCGACTTGTCGTACGCACCCGCGACGACGGCGTCCACGTCCGTCCCACCGGAGCGAACCGCGTCGAGCACGCGCCGCTCTCTGTCGAGACGATGCGAGAGCAGTCGCCGAAGGGTCGCGGGCGGGTCGCCGACGATGGGACCGTGACCCGGGTAGAGCGCCGCCGGCGAGCGAGCGAGCAGGCGGCGAAGCGAGGTGAGATACGACCGCACGTCACCCTCCGGCGCGCCGACGACGACGCTGCCCTCCGCCACCACGAGGTCCCCGCACAGCACGCCGCCGTCGGCTACGACGGCGACGTGGTCGGGTGCGTGGCCGGGCGTGTCGAGGACCGCGAGGGAGGCGTCGTCAACCGGCAGCGTCGACCCGTCCGCGAAGAGGCGGTCAGGAGCGACACCGGTCGCGGCCTCGAATCGGTCGGTGTGTCCCCGGCGGGCCCAGATAGTCGCGCCAGTCTCGTCGGCGTACTCGGCCACAGCACCCACGTGGTCGGGGTGGGTGTGGGTGACGAGGACGTGGCCGACGCGACGGGCATCGACGGCCGAGTCGAGGGCGTCGCTTCGAGCGGGTGGATCGACCAGCACCGCGGGGTCGGAGCCGACGAGGTAGGCGTTCGTGGTCCCAGCAGGTGCCCGGGTCGCCACCGAGACGGGAATACGGGCGATGTCCACGGACACAGTTGAGGCCGCACAGCAGAAAAAACGTCCGACAGGCCGGTCAGAGGAGTTCCAGAGAGACGACGCACAACGTGTCACCGATGTCGACAGTGTGACCCGCTACGTCGGCAACGTCATATCTACGTCGTCTCCACGTCGACCACGTCGACAACGTCATCTCCACGTCGACAGCGCGTGCGCTATCGTCGATAGCACGGTCGGAGGGTGGCTCGGTCAGGAGCGTGTGTTCGGCGTGCGGTTCGAAACGACCAGAGCGGTAGGAACCGCTCAGGTGTTGAGGAAGTACACTTGCTTGCGCGCGTCTTTGAAACTGTAGCGTGACCCGACGAGGTCAGACTCTTCCAATCTGTTGAGGGCGTACCGAACCGTGCGGTCGGGAAGCAGCGACTCCTCGGCGAGTTGTCCCTGCGAGAGCGGTGTGTCGCTTTCGAGTACCTTGGCGACGAGTTTCGCGCTCGGGGGGAGTTCACGGAGTCGCTCACGGAATTCGGCTTCCGAGAGACGGTCCTCTCGATTCGGATCTGCTGTACTGGTGCTCATAGGAATTGAGAGACACCAACCTATCGTAAAGGTTGGCTCTATGTGTGACAAAACAATGGAGACACATTAAGGTATTAATATTCATACAAACGTTTGGACAGAGCGCTAGTATCGACCGGGCAGTTGACCCGCAGATTGTGGATGGCGTCGACTCGTCGCCGGTGCCGTCAGTTCGACGGCTGGACCCGATCAGTCTGTACGAACGCAATCGCGTGGCGATAGCGGACGTCGCGTCAGGAGTTACTCCTTGAGCCTGTCCGTCTGTGGGTCGTCGCCGTGGCGTCGGTACTCGCCCAGTAGTGCTTCGCAGTCCGGACAGTGGACCAGAAGTAATCGCTCCGTCTCGTGCCGGATGAGTTCCTCCGGTTCGTGTTCGGCCCCGCACCGCGGGCAGATCGTCATAGACGTAGATATGGTAGCAATGAGCATAAGCCTGGTTGGCCAGGGGTGAGGCGACCAAACGAGAGTCCGAACGCTTCCAGTACGGTTTTAATCACAGGGTGAACAATGCACTGATAGCGTGAAGGGCAAGGAGTGGTACCAGGCCGACGATGTCGCCCAGGAGTACGACGACAAGCGGTTCTCGAGGGGTGGACGACTCATCGACCGACGTGAGCGCGAAGCGGTCCTCCAGTCGCTCGGACCGGTCGACGGACGCAATATCCTCGAAATCGCCTGCGGAACCGGACGGTTCACCGTCATGCTCGCAGAGCGTGGAGCGACCGTTACTGCACTCGATATCTCCTCGGCCATGATGGCACAGGGACGCGAGAAAGCCCGAATGGCAGGGATCGCCGACCAGATCGAGTTCGTCCGTGGCGACGCCGCGCGGTTACCCTTCCCAGACAACTACTTCGACGCCGTCTTCGCGATGCGATTCTTCCACCTCGCAACCACGCCCGCCAAGTTCCTCGCCGAGATGCGGCGCGTCTCGAAAGGGCAGGTGTTCTTCGACACGTTCAACGACCGGAGCGTTCGGGTTCTCTACAACTGGTTGCTGCCGATGGGGTCGCGGCTGTATTCGCGGGACGAAGTCGAGCGACTCGTGCGAAATGCCGGGCTCAAACTGGCGAACGAAGCCCACGACTTCGTCCTCCCGTACGGACTGTATCGAGAGCTTCCGAACCAGGTGGCTGGGGAGCTGCGGCGTCTGGACAGCAAGTTCGGACGACACGTCCTCGGCCAGAAACTCGCATCCGTGTCGTACTGGGACGCCGCAGTAACCGAGTGACGTCGGCGACGTCACTTTTCATCACAGCCACACGTTCAGAAGAGAATTGTTTTAAGGCTGCACGGAGAGAAGGATTACTATGGA
>JBNJGG010000028.1:0-22056 GCA_051747545.1 Halobacteriota archaeon
GTCGGCGACCGCTCGCTCGAGCCGCGACCACCGCGCTCAGAACGACTGCAGTTCTTCGAGGACGGCTTCGGCGCTGCCGTCGGCGATGACTTCGCGGGTCAGTTCCAGGCCGGCGTCGAGGTCGGCCACGTCCTCGCGGGCGTAGATTCGGAACGCGGCGTTCAGCGCGATGGCGTCGGCGAACTGGTCGTCGCGCTCGCCCGCCAGCACCGCTCGCGTGATGCGAGCCGAGTCGCCGGCGACGTCGTCGGGATCGACTTCGAGGTCCTCGCTCTCGAAGTCCATACCGTACTCGGCTGTCTCGATGTCGAAGTCCGAAAACTCCCCTGCTCGCGGTTCCTCGTCGTCACCGCTGGCCCGTTCCGAGCCGCTCCGCGGCCCGCGGGCCCACTCGGCGACCTTGGTGTACCCCGGTCGGATGTCGTCGTAGCCCTCCATCCCCTGGAACATGATGACCCGTCGGAGGTCGTGGTGCTCGGACTGCTCGAAGGTGTCGCACATCTTCTTGGCGAACGCGAGGTGGTAGAAGGAGCCGAGGTGAACGTCCGCGTTGGCGGGGTTGGCGATGGTCTCGATGGTGTTGAGGAAGGTGCGAACGCCCATCTGGTCGCGGCGGTCGAAGAGGGCGTCGACCGCGGGGTTGAACGCGGGCTGGTAGTAGAAGCCGAAACCCGTCTCGTCGACCATCGCGGCCGAGTCCCGCGGGGTCAACTCGGTCGCGACGTCCAGCTCGTCGAGAACGTGCTTGTAGGCGTCTTGCTTCTGGGTCGGCACGCGGTCACCCGAGTGAACGACGATGGGCGTCCCGGCGGCCGCGGCCACGATGCCGGCTGCCGCGCCGAGGATGGCCGTCCGACCCTTCCCGTCGTAGTTGGCCCCGCAGTCGACGGGGTCTGCCTTCGGTTCGGCGTACTCGACGTGTTCGCACATCACGTCGGTGTACGCCGCCAACTCCTCGGCGTTGTTGTGCTTCCAGCGGTTTGCGAGCCAGAACGCCCCGAGCGTCGTGGGGTCGGGATCGCCGGCGAAGATACGCCGCATCGCGTCCTGTGCCTGCTCGCGCGAGAGGTCCTCGGCCGACTTGACGCCGGTCCCACAGACCTCCGTCATGAGGCGTTTCAGCGGCCACTCACCGAACTCGCCTGTCGCGTGTGCCATGGTCGGCGCTTGGCAGGCAGAACGCAAAAACGTCCCGTCTCACCCCCGCGCGAAACGACCTCACGGGGGCGAGTCGGGGGTCACCGGCGGCCCAGGCGTCTCCGGGCCGCTCGGGGTTTCGGTTCCGTTGGGTGGTGGCGTCTCGGTTCCGTCGGGCTGTGGCGTCTCGGTGGCTGGGCCGGTCGGCGGCGACGAGCCAGCGTCGGCACCGGTCTCGTCCGAGTCGGAGTCCAGTGACACGTCGCCGGTGCGTTCGCCCCCGACGAGGAACTCGATGAGGTAACCGACGAACACCTCGTTGTCGGCGACGTTGTGCCGACCGGCCGAGAGGAACGTCTTGTCCCCGAGCAGCATCACGTTGCCGTCGACGACGGCGACGTCGCGGCGGCCCGTCGCGTCGCTGTCTGATTCACGCGTGTTCGGCATCGTCTGCAGAATCGCCGTGCCGTTTCTCGACTGGACCGACGCGGCGGTGAAGAGCGTGACACGCTCGACCTCACCGAGCTCTGCGTCCGACGTGGGCTCTGCGAGGACGTGTTTGTAGTTGCCGGCGTTGCCATCGGGTTCCATGTTGTAGAGATAGCGCGTGTCGAGGCTCATGCCGTACTCGGCGGCGAGCGTCGTGAGCGTGGTCTCCTCCGAGGAGATGCTCGCGCCGAAGAGGGTCGGCGCGAGGAGGAACCGGTTCGGTTCACCGACGAGGAGCAACCGACCACCGCTGTCGGTGAACCGGCGGAGCGTCTCGATTTCCTCGGGGTTGTACTCGGCACTCGGGTCGACGACGACGAACGCGTCGGCATCCGCGAGTCCGTCAGCCAGCGTCTCGGTCTCGAGGAACCGAACGTCGTACCCGAGTCCAGTGAGCGCGTCGACCATCGGTGCGAGTTCCTCCCGGCCGATTCGGTTGCCGTGGGAGGCGTCGACGACGACGAGGCCTGACTGCCCGTCGGTATTCGCGTTCGGCTGAATCTCCCCTTCCGCGGGGACGGCGGTGACCGCGAGCGTCTCCGACTGGTACTCGGGGAGACTCACCGACTCCGGCGGCGCGGGGGCCGGAGTGAGGAGGGAAGCGAGCGCGGCTACGGCGACGACGAGCACCACCACGACGACGAGGACGGCAAGTCGCTTCGCGAGGTCAACGGCTCGCATCGGTCACCCCCGTTCGGTTGGAGTCGGTTTCTGGGGAGGCCGCGCTGTGCGAGTCGCTCCCCGTCGAAGTGGTCGAGTTGGTCGGTGATTCGACCGGGGCGGTCTGGTCGACGTCGCCACCCCACAGCATCAGAAACGTCGGCGTCGAAGTCGGGTCGCCCGTGAGGTAGTCGGTGCCGATGAGGCGCTTCTCGGGCGCGTCCGAGGCCAGATAGTTCGACCGAGAGACGAAGGTCGGCGGCGTCTCGTTCGCGCGGAGTTCCACGGTATCGTACCGTTCGACGCCCGCGAGTGCTGCGGCGTGAGCGACGGCGGCCTCACGGTCGCCGAGTTCGTCGGCGAGACCGTTCTCGACGGCCTGGGACCCGGAGTAGATTTTCGCCTCGGACAGTTCCGCCCTGCTGAGACGGAGTGTGTCACCGCGCTGTTCGTAGACGGCGTTCAGGAAGGCCAGTCGGAGCGATTCGAGGATGGCGTAGAACTCCCGTTCGTCCGCGCCGGTCAACTTGTCGGGACCGGTCGTCGCGAAGGCGTCGTTCGGTTCGACGTCCTGTGGGACGGTCGAACGGACGCCGACGCTGCCGACGATAGACGACGGTTTGGCGAAGATGTAGTCGCTCGGCGCGATGGTGTAGTACGCCCCGGACGCGGCCGTCGCGCCGACGCTGGCGACGACGGGTTTCTCCGCCGCGGTTCGCTTGACCGAGAGGTACAACTCCTCGCTCGACGTCGCGGCCCCTCCGCCGCTGTTGGAGACGATGACGACGGCGTCGACGTCGGGGTCCTCGCGGAGTTCGCGGAGTTGGTCTGTCACCGCGGTCGTACTCACACCGTCGATTGTACCCTCGACGTGTACGACGGCGACTGTTCCCTCCGGTTCGGAGGCGACTTCCCACGCCACCGGAACCAGTGCGAGGCCGACCACCACTCCGAGCACCACGAACAGGACGTACGAGTGTGCGAGTCGGGAGAGGACGGCCCGAATGCTTCGTGCCATCGGACACCATCTCATACACACTCTGTCACTACAAAAGTCGTGTCATAGTCCCTAATTCTGGAGATTCAGTCTTTCTTCTAAAGTTCGACCGTTTGAATGGTCAGGAATCACACCATAGTCTCGAATCCGAGATGGTCAGTACCAATCGGGACGTCCCACCGCGAGAAAAGTCTCGTCGGCGCGTCGGAGCGCCGTGACGGTCGGCACTCGGAACCCGACCATCCGCGTCGTGGGAGTCACAACCCGAAAGTCGTAGGTACGCGCCGTCCCAATCTCGGTCGATGAGCGAGTCGCAGGGAGACTGGCGCACCGAACTCGACAGCGTAGACGCGGTCCTCGTCGACGACTATCAGAGCGGGTTCCCCGTCGTCGAGCGCCCGTTCCGCGTCGTCGGCGACCACCTCGGCGTGAGCGAATCGGACGCGCTGGACCGGGTTCGTCGCCTCCGCGAACGGGGCGTCTTCCGGCGGTTCGGGGCCGTGCTGAACCCGCCGGTCATCGGGAGTTCGACGCTGGCGGCCGTCAAAGCTCCGGACGAACGCTTCGATGAGATAGCCGACGTGATAAACGGCTACCGGCAGGTGAATCACAACTACCGGCGCGACCACGAGTGGAACATGTGGTTCGTCGTCACCGCGGGGTCGCGGGAGAAGCGCGACGAGATTCTGGCCGACATTGAGTCGCGAACTGGCTGTGAGGTGCTGAACCTCCCGATGCTCACCGACTACTACATCGACCTCGAATTCCCCGTCGTCAACGAGGACCGCTTCGCCCGAGAATCGGTGGCCGAGACGACCGTGTCGGCGACGCGCATCAGCGAGGAAGCGACGGGCACCCTCTCGACGCTCGACGTGGACGTGTTGCTGGCGATTCAGGACGGCCTCCCCCTGTCGCTGACCCCGTATCGGGACGTCGCCGAGGCCGTCGGGGCCGACGTCGACGCGGTGCTCGACGCGATTGCGAGACTGCTCGAATCGGGGTGCATCAAGCGCATCGGGTGCGTCGTCAACCACGTCGTCACCGGCTTCGACGCCAACTGCATGGTCGTCTGGGACGTCCCGGACGACGAACTCGACGACTACGGAACCGCCGTCGGGAGCCTCCCGTACGTGACGCTGTGTTATCACCGCCCCCGACGACCCGAACAGGGGTGGCCGTACAACCTCTTCACGATGATTCACGGCCGCGACCCCGACGTGGTCGACGCGAAGATAGACGAACTCGCCGACGAACACCTCCCAGTCGACCACGAGCGCCTCTACTCGACGGAGACGTTGAAACAGACGGGCGCGCAGTACGAGGCTCTGGTGGGTTCTAGCGACTGAAAAACGGCTCCAGAGCCGCGGGCGAGACGACGGCGGAGATCGACGCGATGGCGGAAACCGTTTTACTTCGTGAGCGCCCAGGGTACAGCAGTGACGTACGACGCGATTATCTTCGACAACGACGGCGTGCTCGTCGAGTTGGTCGAAATCGAGATTCTCCAGCGAGCGGCGGTCGAGGCGTTCGCTGAACTCGGCGTCGACGACCCGGACAGAACGCACGTCGAGGCCATGGCAGTCGCGGTCACCCCCGAGAAACTGACCAGCGTGTGTGAGGTCTACGACTTCGACCCGGAGACGTTCTTCGCGACGCGTGACCGATGCTCTTCGCACGCCCAGCAGGCGGCGATTCGCGACGGACGAAAGCCGCTGTACGGCGACTTCGAGACCGTGCGAACGCTCGATGCGTCGCTGGGAATCGTGAGTTCGAACCAGCAGACGACCATCGACTACATCCTCGAACACTTCGGTATCGGGTCGCTCTTCCAGACGGCCTACGGACGGGAACCGACCGTCGAGAGCATCCGCCGGAAGAAGCCGAATCCCCACTACCTCGAGCGGGCCATCGACGACCTCGACGCGTCGCGGCCGCTGTTCGTCGGCGACAGCGACGTGGACGTTCTCGCCGCCGAGAACGCCGGCGTGGACTCGGTGTTTTTGCGCCGATCCCACCGCACAGACCACCGTCTCGACGTCGACCCGACGTACGAACTCGACGGTCTCACCGAGTTGGGGTCGGTTCCGGGCGTCCCCGTAAAGCCGAACGTGACGGGCGGACTACCGACACTGGAGCGACCGGCCGCTGATACCGGTGCCTCTGAGCCAGAGAGTACGGACTCGCGTCGAGAACCGACCGACTGGCCCCCGAAATATCACGACTGATACTCGGCGGGAAATCATTATTACACACGGTCGAAGAGAGAACCTATGCGGATTCGGAGTGGCGTCGACGGGTTCGATGGACTGGTAGACGGCGGGTTCTTGACAGACCGACTGTACGTCCTCAGCGGTCCCCCAGGAAGCGGCAAGACCACGTTCACGGCGCAGTTCATCGCGGAGGGATTACGGAACGGCGAGCAGTGCATGTACATCACGATGCACGAGACGAAAGAGGAACTCGTCGGTGACATGTCTGGCTTCGGTTTCGGCTTCGAGACGCTCACGTCGGGAGAGAACTTCCGCTTTATCAACTTCGTCAGTTCGCGCGGCAAGCACCTGCTCAACCAGTTCACGCAGAGTACCGGCAAGTCGAGCGTCCAGAGCCTCACGGACAAGATCGTCGCGTTCGTCAACTCGCGAAACGTCGACCGCCTCGTCGTCGACTCCACGATGCTCCTGCGGTTGTTCTTCGCCAACGGAACCGAGGAGATGACCCGCTTTCTGACGGCGCTCAAGCAGGGTGACGCAACGACGCTACTGATTTCAGAGATGACCGACCCGACGTCCTACTCCGACGAGCACTATCTCGCCCACGGAGTCATCTTCTTTCACAACTACCTCGAATCCGGTGGAATGAGACGCGGTATTCAGGTCATCAAGATGCGGGGGACGAACATCGACTGCGACATCCGAGCACTTCGGTTCTCCCAGGATGGGCTGGTGGTCGACCCGCGTCGGAAAGTCGAGGCCTGACCGTGTACGAAGAGCGGTTCGACCTCGACTGGTCGACGCTGAGTTCCGACGAGGCGCTGGAGCGGATGTTCGCGCTGGGTGTCGCAGCGGCCCTCGGTGAACGAAACGACGACGAGTACGAACGCATCCGGTCGACGGCCGAATCACCGTACGACCGGAGCGTCCTCGAGTTGTCGTTTACCGAGGGACGCCGCCGCGCGGACGGGAACCGTCAGCGGTTCGGCTCAGACCACGAAGCGTGGGCGACGATAGTGGGCGAAGAACTCGACGGGGTGCCGAAACCCGGCCGCAAGCGCGGTGAATCGACGCCGATGGGCATGACGAGGGCCGTCGAGCGCGCGCCATTTCTCGACCCCGACACCGACGAGTTGGAACGAATTCGGCTTCCAGACGTTCTCCGCCGAGAAAAGTCGCGCTGACCGTGAGGGGGCGGGCCTCTGAGAAACGTGTTTGCGAGTCGTTGGGGAACCCCTTTGCCCCTCTGCCACCTAGGTTCGGTCATGTCACAGGAAAACGATGAACTCCCGCAAACCGACGAGGAGTGGCGAGAACGGCTGAACGAGGAAGAGTACGAGATTCTGCGCAACAGTGGGACCGAGCCACGCTTCAGCGGAGAGCACGTCGACCGAACCGACGACGGGGTCTACCGGTGTGCGGGCTGTGGCGCGGTGTTGTTCGACTCGTCGACCAAGTACGACTCGGCGTGTGGGTGGCCGAGCTTTTACGCCGTCACCGACGACGCAGTCACCACGGAAGTGGACACCCGACACGGGCTGCGACGGATCGAGGTCCGCTGTTCGAACTGTGACGGCCACCTCGGACACGTCTTCGACGACGGTCCCGAACCGACCGGTAAGCGCTTCTGTATCAACTCCGTCGCACTGGATTTCGAGCCGAGATGAGCGTCGCCAGCGGTCTCAGTCTTCGACCGCGTCTACGCACTCGAGGCGGGCGCGGCCTCGACCGGAAGCTGACGACCCCGGTGAGCGGTGAAGACCATGGTGATACCACTGGTGAGCAGGTTGACCCCAAACAGCAAGCCAATCGCCCATCCGGCACTGGTGGGCCAGCCGATGAAGATGAGGCCGGCGATGATTATCGAGAGCACGCCGCTGAACACGATCCAGAGGCGGCTGGAATCGGGCACCATCGTAAAGCCCATGACCACCTCGATGAGTCCCTCGGCGAGGAAGAACGCCGCGAGGATAATCGTCAGCGAGGCGAGCCCCAGGACGGGGTTCGCCATCAGGACGATACCGGCGCCGACGAACAGGAGGCCCAGCAGAACTTGCCAGAGGGCTCCCGACCACCCCTGCGCAGAGAAGGCGTGAGCGAAGTGAGCGACTCCGCCGATGACGGCGAGGATGCCCAGCAGTAGCGTGAGTGCCACGCCGGTGACGAACGGAAAGATAATCGCAAGGACGCCGAGTATGGCGATGACGGCACCCGCACCCATGAGGAAGCGCCAGCTACTGGTGAGTGGATTCGCCTGCGCCATCTCCGAGGACTCCTGGTATTCTGAACTCATGTGATGAACCTCCAATTACGCTTTGAGATAGGACGTGAGACGGGATAAATGCTGAACATGATATTGATGAATTTTCCCATAACGAATATGTATTGTATTCGTGAACGTGAAACGTTCCGACAATTAACGGCGTCGTCAGAACGGCAAGCCGGTGCGGCCTCGACTGCCAGCGTGAGAGAACGCCTGTGGGCGTCACGCCGACAGCGACGACGCGTCGTCGCCGCGTAGCCACCTGTACACGAGGGATTTCGTCCGGCGGCTTCGCCGAGTTCCGTCGTGGTCGGTCCACAGCAGAACGTTCTCCTCGGCCTCGTCGAGCGTCGGGCTGTCGGTGTGTCGCCAGTAGTAGTGGTCGAACGCGCCACGGATAGTGAAACAGCGAATCCCGTCGGGAACGTCTCGACCGGCGTTGAGTCGTCCAAGCGGATGTGAGAGGTTCTCCGCACAGCGATAGCCGACGAACTGACAGGGAGTGCTGTACTCACCGAGCACGTCGGCGTCCTCTGGGCCAGCACAGAGTGAGACGCCGTGATTCGGCCCCGCGATGGCGACGAACGTCTCAACCCACGATTCGCGTGCGCGGCAATCGAGCCAGTACCGAACGCCCGTCACGCCGAGGCTGTGTGCGACCACCGCCACCGTGGACGCGCCCGTGGTTCGACGGACCTGACCGACGAAGTCGTCGAGTTGCGTCACCATCTCCGGATGGGAGGTAGTCGAGCTACCAAACGTAATCGCCCAGAGCTCGTCGCCGGCGAATCCTCTGTCGTGGAGGTACGCGGCGTGGTCCTTCCAGTCGCAGGCGTCTCGGTCGTTTCCGTGGACGAAGACGACTGGCGGTCGCCGGATACCCGGTTCGGTGTCGAAGTATTCGTGGCCACCCCACCCTCCGTAATCGGTCGTCTCCCACGGGAGACACGAGTCGTCGACGCGTGGCCGCCCGCAGTCGACGTGACACCCGACCCGCTCGGCGTCCGGTCCCGCCAGTGCGCGTGCAGCCATCGTCGCGGTGAAGCCGGCGGTGTACATCGGAAGCAACGACCATCGATACGCGAGAGTCCACGGGGCCAGGCGACCAGACACGTCGATTCCAGTCGGAACGACGGACTATCTATTTTTCGCATTCGAACACACCAAATAAATTTGTCGTTGCGCCGTCACGTACGGGGAAAGCGTCCGTTTATCCGAGGCTCTCGACGCGACGGGGGGCGATGTCAGTCGTACTTTCTGGCGAAGAGTTCGAGCAACGTCTTCAGCACGCCCAGGATTATCGGGCCAAAGAAAATACCCATGAATCCGAGCAGGGTGATGCCGCCGAAGATTCCGACGACGATGATGCTCGGGTTGAGTCGGGCACTCCGGTCGACGATGAGCGGTCTGAGGTAGTTGTCCGAGAGGCCGACGACGAACGCGCCGTAGACAACGAGCGCGACGGCGGCGACGGGCCGGCCGGAGACGACGAGGTACGCTCCGCCCGGAACCCAGATGAGCGGGGCACCGACGATTGGCAGTAACGAGAGAATCATGGTCATGACGGTCCAGAAGATCACGTTCGAGAAGCCGACTCCCGCGAGTCCGATACCCATTAGCACCCCCTGAACGATGGCGACGGCGACGTTGCCGACGACGACCGCCCACATGATGCGGTCGATTTCTGCGATGAGTTCGTCCTCGATGTCCGGAGAGAGCGGGGAGACCGCACGAAGCCACACGAGCAGTCGGTCGCCGTCTTTCAGCAGATAGTACAGGACGAATGTCAGAATCGTGACGCCGAGGAACACGTCAGTGAGCCCGCCGAAGACGCGAACGGCGGTGCCGACGAACGGACCCACCCCGTCCTCGCCAGAGGGCAACATCGCGTCCGAGAGGTCGGGGAGGTCGCCGGGATAGAACTGCTCGAGTTCGAGCGCGATGCCGAACACCTGCTGAGCGAGCGACTGGACACGCTCGACGCCGAGTTGCCCGGTCTGGATTGCGGCGGCGATGTCGGCGGCTTGCTGAAAGAGGACGCCGACGAGGACCGCCAGCGGCAGCAGGAAGGCGACGGTCGTGAGTGCGATGAGGAGGCTCGCGGAGACGACGGAACCGACGCGAGGGGCCGTCCGTCGCTGGACTGGAGAGAGGACGTAGGCGAGGACCACAGCGACGAGAACGTACTGGAGAAACGGCAGAATCAACAGCGCGGACGCGAGGGCGAACAGGCCGATGAGGGCGAGGAGAACGCCGCGGTCCCGGTTCATGCCAATCCGTACCACTCCGGGATAGAAATATGTTTGACACGAATCACGACCAGTGCGGACAGACTCGAAAAAACAAACAACCGGGAACCGCGTTGCTGTGAGTCGGTTCGGGGTCAGTCGTCGACTCGAGCACATCGGAGCCGTCCCTCACAGCAGGTCGACCGAGACCACTCGGAGGTGCGGGCGAGCGAACACTCTCGTCTACTGGGGTCGTCGGTCATGATTAGAAGTCACCGTTAACGATGTCTGCGACCTTCTGTCGGTCGAAGAGCTGGTTATCATCGCTCACGTCGCCGAACTCCTCAGGGAAGAGCTGTTTGGCGGCTCGTTCGGTGAGAAACAGGTTGTGGGTCGGTCCCTGATACAGCCCGCCAGCCCGGTAGACGTCGCCGTACTTCACTGCGGTCAGTTCACTCGCGGTCCCGTAATTTCGGAGGAAATCGACGAGTTGGGACTGGCTAACGTCGGTTACTTTACTATGCGCACCGACTGGACTCGCCCGGTCTTCCGTAACGTGTCGACGCGTTCGGCGGAGTGAACGACCCCGACGTCCCGTCGTGAGTGGTTGAGTCCCCGACGTCCCGTCGTGAGTGGTTGAGTCCCCGACGTCCCGTCGCGATACCCGCGTCAGTGTGACCACTCCCGAGTGAAGTCGTCCGAAAGGGGAAAGCCCCGTGCGAGTAAAAGAGCGCACGGGTACTTACCGCCCTGAATTGGTCCCCGCTGACGCTTCGGCCCTCCAAAGCGAAGCGTCGTTTCTACGCTGATTCGGGACGCACTTAAACGTGCCGAGGGCGGCAGACCCTACGGCATACCCACTCAGCGAGTGACTAATTGTCGGCGAAAACCAGTACGTTATAGAAGATTGTCTCGAAATCGGGAATGTCAGCGAATGATTGTCAGTAGAGACGTGGACCGGACGCTCACTCGTTGAGGTACTCGCGAACCGAACGGGCGAACTGCGGATGGAGAACCGGGTTTCCCTCCTCGTCTCGGGAGAGAAGTGTCTCGCTGTGGATACGTTCTTCGAGCGTACCGACGCGCTTGTGAATCGTCCGTTCGGTGTAACCAGTAGCCTCGGCCAGTGCCGTCTCGGTGAGTGGTTCGTTTGCTTCGGCGAGTGCAGTCAGAATCTCGAATTCCGAGCGCCGTAACTGCTCGTCGAGCAGTTCGACGAGGCGGTCGACGCTGGTCTTCGACTCGGAGTTGCTCATACACTGACACGCGTCACGGAGTGGTAAATCACTTTCTTCCTGTCGGTCACCAATCGTGGCCGTGTTCGAGGCTCTCGCACGGGCACGCACTACAACGCGTTTTTACGGAGCGAGTGACTCCAATCAGCCATGACAGAACTTCCCGACCGGGTGCGTCGGGCGTTTCGCGACGACGATGCGTTCGAAGCGCTCTCCGAGGGCCGCTACGAGTCGGTGACGACGCACTTCGAAGGTCGAGTGAGTGCGGCAGCCGTCGACGGGGGGCGCGTCCACTACCGCGTCACCGTTCGGGTGCCGATGCTGAGCGCAGTCACCGAAGACGAAGTCGCTCCCGTCGTCGAAGACGGGTGGTACGAGACGTTCGAGCTGCGCGTCAAAGACGCGGGTGGCGTCACTCGAGGGACTCACGACTTCGAGCCGTCGGTGCGACGAGACGGTGAACGCGCAGTCGTCGAAGTCGACTTCGAGGACCTCGACGAACGACGTGCCGTCGACGACGCGCGAGCACTCATCGACTTCGTCGAAGGGACCTACGTCCAGGGGATCATTCCGGGGTATCAGTACGAAGCCCCGGTGACGGAACTCGTGAATCGAGCGCTCCACGCGGGCGACACCGACGTGACCAGTGGTGAGCCAGTTGACCGGTGAGTGAGTCAGCGGATCTGCTCACTGGGGGCCCGAACAGCGCCTCCTGAGAGTCACAGCGTCGCCAAAAGCAGGCCGCCGGAGGCCACAAGATCGACCGATTCGGAGACGAGACCCCAGGGGGTCGAACGGTCGGTACTCAATCCATCGAGAGGTAGGTTTGCGTGGTTTCGACGCCGTCGATGCTCTGGATGCCGGAGGCGACGATGTCCTTGACCTGCCGGGGATTGCCGACGTCGAGTTTCGAGATGAGGTCGACGTCACCGGCGACGATGTGTGTGCTCTCGACGCCTTCGAGCGCGGAGATGTCGGACTTCAGTCGATCGGCTCCTCCGGTGTTGGCCTTGATCATTACGTAGGCGACGACCACGCTCAATCACCCCCCGCCACGACGGTGGTTCCCTCGTCACCGACGAGCAGTTGTCGAACCTCTTCGAGCACCGAGAAGTCGGCGAGGACGGCGATACGGTCGCCCACTTCGAGGGAGTCGTCCGCGAGCGGGATACCCATGGGCTGGTCGGACTTCCCGAACGCGAGGATGCGTGCCTGGGCGGGAAGTGCGACCTCGTCGATGGTGTATCCGTGCATTGGCGACCCCTCTCTGATGGTGATGAGAAGCACCTGTAAGTTCTGGGCGATGTCTGCGATAGCTCGAATCGAGCCACCGAGCAGGGCGTTCTTCGCGCCGATGGCACCGAGTCGCTCGGGGTAGACGATTTCGTCTACCTCGTCTGCGTACTTCTGGTATATCTCCTCGCGGTAATCTTCGTCGATGCGCATGACGGTTCGACAGCCGTGGTGCTTGCCAATCATGCAGATGGCGAAGTTGGCGTTGAGGTCGCTCGTCAGGGCACCAACTGCGTCGGCCGTCGAAAGGTCCGCCTCCTCCAGAATCGACTCACGTGAGCCGTCACCTTCGATGACTTCGAAGCCGTCCGAAGTGGCGCGCTCGGCGCGGTCCCGGTCCCGCTCGATGAGAAGAACCTCGTGGCCTTCCTCTCTGAGGACGCGCGCCGTGCGCAAACCGACACGTCCTGCACCAATGATAACGAAGCGCATGGTCTCAGTACGGCGTAGGGGGTGAATAACCTTGTCCCCAGATTCGATGGCCCTCGGTCGAAATCGAACGAATCGAGGACTCGGCCTCGAATCTTGGACGACGAACCTGGATGGGAGCAAGGCTTTTGCCATGTTATGAAGTACCACACCCCATGGTACACGCGTACATCATGGTGAAGACGGGAGCAGGAGAGAGCGAGCGACTGCTCGAGGCCATCCGTGGCATAGAAGAAGTCGCCGAGGCGCACATCGTCGCGGGTGCCTACGACATCATCGTCGAGATGGACGCCGCAGAAGTGTACGACGTGCTGAAAACCGCTTCGAGTAGTATACAGGGGCTGGGAGGCGTGACGGACACGAAGACGTACATCTCACTGGACGACTGAATCGGGGTGTCGACTCCGCACCCAGAGCCGTGACGCGTCCGCCGCGACATTCGACAAGTCAAAGGCGGCGGCGCACGTACTGCCGGTATGGTCTCGGTCGTCAATCTCGTCCTCTTCGTGGTGGTGCTGGGGATACATACCCTGGTCGCGGCCGTGATGACGCGATTTTTCCGCCTCCGATTGGAAACCCAGTGGGGCTGGGTCGTCTACTCGGTCACGCTCATCCCCGTCGTTCTGCTCGTGACGACGCTCGTGTTCACCGGGGTGCTCGGCATCGGCATCGACCTCGGGAATCCGGCGGCGGCAGTCGCCGTGATGATCGGGTTGCCCCTCGCTCTCGGCGTCACCATCGACGTCCTGTACGTCCCACCACCAGAAGAGTACGAACTGCCCGAGACGGCGCGAGAGACCTGACAGGCTCGTTTCGGAGGGACGACCGTGGGACGGTCGTCTACGCGTCGTCTATGACCGACCGCACCGCGGTTTCTGCCCGTTCGATGACCAACTCCAGCGGTTGTGTCGCGTCGATGCGGACGAACCGCTCGGGGTCGTTCTGGACGAGTTGTTCGTAGTTCTCACGAACGCGTTCGAGATACGACGCCTGTTCGAACTTGTTCGTCGCACCGCTTCTGGTCGCGGCAGTCTCGGCGTCGACGTCGAGGTAGAGTGTCACGTCCGGCGGGCGAGAAAACGCCGCGTGGATGCCGCGGATGTATTCGAGCGGTCGGACGAGGTCCGTCTCGGTCAGCGTCGCCGCCTGATAGGCGAATCGAGAGTCCGAGTAGCGATCCGAGATGACGTGCTTGCCGTCGTCGAGTGCCGGTCGGACGACACGAGAGAGGTGGTCGGCGTGGTCGGCGGTGTAGAGAAACAGTTCTGCCAGCGGGTCCGCGTCGTCGTCCGCGATCGACCGAGCGACGGCCTCGCCGTACCACGAGGTGGTCGGTTCGCGGGTGAACACCGCCTCGGGATAGCCGTCCGAGAGGGCCTCCCACACGGTCGTCTTCCCGCTGCCGTCGAGACCTTCGAGGGTGATGAGCATACCCAACGGAGTGGCCGATGGTGGTTAAACGTCGTGGGTCCGAGCGACAGACGCTACTCGGCTACGACTAGTTTTACGTCCGCCCCAGACATATTGTTTGTATGAGAGTTCTGGTGCTCGGTGGGAGTGGATACGTCGGGAGTCGCCTGTGCGAGGAACTCGTCAGTCGCGACCACTCTGTGACGGCACTGTCACGGAATCCGGGGAGTGAACGACTACCGGAAGGCGTCGACGAGGTGATGGGAGACGTGACGGCCTACGACTCGATTGTAGGAGCCTTCGAGGGGATGGACGCCGTGGTCAACCTCGTCGCCCTCTCACCGCTGTTCGAACCGCGAGGTGGCGACGAGATGCACGAGCGAGTGCACCTCGCAGGGACGGAAAACGCGGTTAAGGCCGCCGAAGAAGCCGGTGTCGACCGATTCGTGCAGATGAGCGCACTCGGTGCGGACCCCGACGGAACCACGGCGTACATCCGGTCGAAGGGGAAAGCCGACGAGGTAGTGAGGAGTTCCTCGCTCGACTGGGTCATCGTCCAGCCATCGGTCATCTTCGGCGAAGGCGGTGAGTTCGTTTCGTTCACGAAACTCCTCGCCCCGCCGTACCTCACGCCGTTGCCCGGAGGCGGCCGCACTCGGTTTCAACCAATCTGGGTCGGTGACGTCGTGAAGATACTCGCCGACGCCGTCGAGGACGACGCGCACGTCGGCCAGACGTATGAGATAGGTGGCCCAGAGGTGCTCACGCTCGCGGACGTCGCCACCCTCGCTCACAGGGCGGCAGGACGACCCGTGAACGTCGTACCGATACCGATGGGGCTCGCGGGCATCGGTCTCGCTATCGGCGGCCTGATTCCGGGATTCCCGATGGGACCCGACCAGTACCGCTCGCTACAGTTCGACAACGTGACTCACCACAACGACGTGCGTGCGTTCGGCGTCGACGAAGAGACGCTGAAGACGCTCGAAGCGTACCTCGACGTGGAGTAAGTCAGCCCGCGTTCGGACACCCCGAGAGAGGGACGGCAATCCCCGATTTCGACATCCGATATGCAATTTCTGCACCCGACCCGCGGTTTCTGGTTCCGAACGGCGATTTCTGAGAATATAAATCACCGTCCGCGACGGCCTCGTCAGACATCTGTCGGACGAAACGAGTGGTTGAGAAGTCGTCGAAGTCAATCGATTTGTGACGGGACGTGTTCTGCGGCTCACATCTCAGCCATCACAAGGTTTATCTTTCCATTCGTATTGGATTTTACCCAATGGAGAGGGGACCGTAACAATGAAGCTAGCAATGATCGGGTTCGGGCAAGCAGGGGGTAAGATAGTCGACAAATTCGTCGAGTACGACAAGCGCACTGGGAGCAACATCGTGCGCGCAGCGGTCGGGGTCAACACGGCGAAGGCCGACCTGATGGGTCTCGAGCACATTCCGCGAGACCAGCGAGTACTCATCGGGCAATCGCGCGTCAAAGGCCACGGTGTCGGCGCAGACAACGAACTCGGCGCGGAGATCGCCGAGGAAGACATGGACGAGATTCAGGGCGCAATCGACTCGATTCCAGTTCACGAAGTCGACGCCTTCCTCATCGTGGCCGGCCTCGGCGGCGGGACCGGGAGCGGGGGCGCACCGGTCATCGCAAAACACCTCAAGCGCATCTACACGGAACCCGTGTACGGTCTCGGCGTCCTCCCCGGAAGCGACGAGGGGGGCATCTACACGCTGAACGCCGCACGGTCCTTCCAGACGTTCGTCCGCGAGGTCGACAACCTCCTCGTCTTCGACAACGACGCGTGGCGAAAGACGGGCGAGTCCGTCAGCGGTGGGTACGACGAAATCAACGAGGAAATCGTCAAGCGATTCGGCATCCTGTTCGGTGCCGGCGAAGTTCAGGCGGGTCAGGAAGTCGCCGAGTCCGTCGTCGACTCCTCCGAAATCATCAACACGCTCGCCGGCGGTGGCGTCTCGACGGTCGGCTACGCCTCCGAGACGGTCGAAGTGAAGAAGAAATCCGGTGGCTTGCTCTCTCGACTCACCGGTGGCGACGACGACGACGAGATGGACACCGCCCACACGACGAACCGAATCACGAGTCTGGTCCGCAAGGCCGCACTCGGTCGGCTCACACTCCCCTGTGAAATCGACGGCACCGAACGCGCCTTGCTCGTGATGGCCGGGCCGCCGCGGTACCTCAATCGGAAAGGAATCGAGCGCGGCCGCAAGTGGCTCGAAGAACAGACCGGAAGTATGGAGGTCCGCGGTGGCGACTACCCCGTCTCTGGGAGTGGCTTCGTCGCTGGCGTCATCCTCCTCTCCGGCGTGACGAACGTCCCCCGAATCAAGGAACTCCAACAGGTTGCAATCGAGGCGCAGGAAAATATCGACGAAATTCGAGAAGAGAGCGAAGAGAACCTCGAGAACTTGGTCAATGATGGCGAAGACGAACTGGAGTCGTTGTTCTAAACTCCTGTTCGTCGGTCTCGTGCTTCTCACCGCGATGGCCGCCCCTGCGGCAGCCGTGTCAGTCGTCGAGGAAGACGTCCCGACGGAAGGAGAGGTAGAAACACAGGTGTCCGCAGAGGTAACGCTGAACCAACTGTACCGAAGTCCGTCGCTGGAAACGTGGCAACTCGAAGGGAACACCAGCCTCGACGACGTGTCGTGGACGGTCGTCTACTACGACCAGACCGGAGCGAAGGTCGGACAGGACCAGTTCACCGGGCAAACGTTCACGACCGAGGCGATTTCGGCCGCCGACGGCACCAGCGAAGTCGTGGTGCAGGTGACCGGGACGGTCCCGGAGGTCGACGAGTACCGGTACGACCCCCCGCAGGCGACGGACCTCATCACGCTGGAGCAGACCCAAAGTGGCGGCGCGAGCGACGACATCGACTCGTGGACGCTGCGACCCTACACCGCAGACAGTGACGCCGCACGAACCGCGGTGGACGAGGCACAGACGACCATCCAGACGTCGAGCGCCGACACGTCCAAGGCAGAAACCACGTTCAATCAGGCAGTCAACGCCTTCGAGGGCGGGGAGTTCGACCTGGCGACCGAACTGGCGGATCAGGCGACTTCGGAGGCCAGGTCCGCCCAGCAGTCCAGTCAGACGCTCCAACTCGTCCTCTACGGCGTCGGCGGACTGGTTCTCGTCGGCGTCGTGGCTGGCGGGTTCTTCTGGTATCGCTCCCAGCAAGACACCTACGACAAACTCGGGTAGAACCGACCCCTTTTCACCGACATGCGCGTCGTCGTTCCATTCGAGGCAACCCACCCGAAGACGCGACTGTCACCACCGCTCGAGGCCGACGAGCGCCGCCCGTTCGCCGAAGCGATGCTCGAGGACGTTCTCGAGGCGATACGAGGGGCCGGTGGCGACCCAACAGTGCTCTCGACGGTGCCCATCGAGGTGGACGCGCCCGTCGAGGTGGACACCCGTCGGTTGACGCCGGCGGTGAACGCGGCGCTCGAAGCGACCGACGAACCCGTCGCAATCGTGATGGCTGACCTGGCGCTTACGACGCCCCGGACGCTGGAACGACTGTTCGGTGCCACCGGCGACGTGGTCGTCGCGCCGGGTCGCGGCGGCGGGACGAACGCGCTCGTCGTTCGCCACCCCGACTTCCGCGTCGACTACCACGGAGCCTCGTATCTCGACCACCTGCGAATCGCCCGCGAGGTCGGCGCGAGCGTCCGCGAACTCGACAGCCACCGCCTCTCGACCGACATCGACGAGCCATCCGACCTCGCGGAGCTGTTGATTCTGAGCGACGGGGCCGCCAGGGACTGGCTGGTCGACGCCGGGTTCGCCCTCGACATCGACGAGGGACGGGTCGGTGTGCGACGGACGGTCGAGTGACTGCGTGGGAGGGATCTGACGGGGACGCTGTCCGACGAAGTCGGCCTATCGCGATTCGCCGGTTGACCCTTCGGGCGTGTCGTGGTCCTCGACTGTCGCGAGGTGGCTGAATCGACCGAGGTCGACCGGGGACAAATAACCGGGGAAAACTCGCCGCTCGGGAGACGACGACGGCGACGGTTAAGCCCGAGAACGAGCGACCGGCGGGCGGCGGTACCGCCATCGAAACGTAGGCTTTTGAGGGCGGGACACGCAGTCGCGTCTATGTTCCCGGCGGCCGACGAGTACGACATCCACGTCGAAGTCGACGACACCGACGCCGAGCGATTGCTCGACGTGACGCCCGCCGACGCGTCGCCAGCGACCGAACTCACCTTCTCGCGGAACGTCTTCGTGCCGCTGACGACCGCCTGCCGGTACACCTGCACGTACTGTACGTACTACGACGCGCCGGGGCAGGCGACCCTGCTGTCGCCCGACGAGGTGCGGACGCTCCTGCGGGTCGGTGCCGACGCCGGCTGTACGGAGGCGCTCTTCACGTTCGGCGACAAACCGGACGACCGCTACACCGAGATTCACGAGCGATTGACCGAGTGGGGCTACGATACGATTCTCGACTATCTGTACGACGCCTGTGAAATCGCGCTCGAAGAGGGGTTGCTCCCGCACTCGAACCCGGGCGACCTGACTCACGGGGAGTTCGAGCGCCTGCGC
Organism: Halobacteriota archaeon; assembly: GCA_051747545.1. Classification (GTDB taxonomy): domain Archaea; phylum Halobacteriota; class Halobacteria; order Halobacteriales; family Haloferacaceae; genus JBNJGG01. The sequence continues at coordinate 18,952 of JBNJGG010000028.1, forward strand.
GAGGTCAACGCCAGCATGGGGGTGATGCTGGAGACGACCGCCGACGTGGCCGCCCACTCGGGGACGCGTCGAAAGACGCCCGGCCAGCGCCTCAACACCATCCGCGCGGCGGGTGAGGCGGGCGTCCCGTTCACCACGGGACTCCTCGTCGGCATCGGCGAGACCTGGCGCGACCGTGCCGAGAGTCTGCTGGCGATTCGGGCTCTTCACGAGCGCTACGACCACGTCCAGGAGGTCATCGTCCAGAACGTCGTTCCGAACGAGCGGTCGAACTACGAGCGCCCGTCGGTCGAGACGATGCGCCGGGTAGCGGCGATGGCGCGGGTCGCACTGCCGGAATCCGTGTCGGTGCAGGTGCCGCCGAACCTCTCGCCGACCCGGGACCTGCTGGACTGCGGCGTCGACGACCTCGGCGGCGTCTCGCCCGTGACCGACGACTACATCAACCCCGAGTACGCGTGGCCCGCCCTCGACGAACTCCGAGCGATAGCCGACGGGGCCGACGTGCCGTTGTACGAACGACTCCCCGTGTACGACCGGTACCTCCCCGAGCGGTTCCGACGCGACGACTTCGACGGTGTACAGGCCGCAGATCGCTCCTGGGTCAGGCCACCGATTCGGGCGGCCCTGGGGGCGGAAGACGCCCACGGCGAACGCCACCGGTCGGTCGCACGCCGCGACCCCGTACTCAGCGTCGAGTGACCCACAGGACCATCGCGGAGACGACGCCGACGACGAACGTCGGCGCGCGACCGGACAGTTGGGGGACGCGCTTTCGGACGACCGTATAGACGACGGCGACGGCGAGAGACCAGAGGGTCAACGCCCGCACCAGCGGATCGAACAGCAGCATCCCGGGGGCGGACAGGACGACGAAGACGAGCAAGTCCTCGGGAGCGCCGTCGTATCGAATCCACCGCTTCGGCGGGAGCCACCGCCCCCCGGCGTGAAAGAAGACGCCCCGGTCGGAGGGGCGCTCCCACGGTCTGGGGGCGCTCGGGCCGCCGAACACGTCGGCGACGGAGTGAACAGCGGCCGATAGCAGGAACACCGCCCCGGCCACCGACGTCGTGCTGGGAGATACGAACACGGCGAATACTGCGGGCAGTGCGAGCGCCCAGTAGTACTCCGGGAAGTGCAGCGTCTTTCGGTGCGTGCCGCCCAGCATGTCGAGGTCGGGGAAGATGCCGCCGGCCATGCCGGCCAGCGCAGCCGCCGGAGCCAACTCCGGCGCGAGGACGGAGACGGGGAGGGCGAGAACGAGGCCCATCGCCACGTGGGTCGGACCCATCACGGCAGACGCACCTCGGAGAGCAGGTGTCGAGTCATCCCATCCACGTAGTCACGCCGACTACATCACTACGATGGTCCTAAGCGGCGATGAGAAGCCGTCTCATTGTCACGGAGGGAGGGACGGCCGGAAGGAGCGAGGGACGCCCGGAACCACGACACGCCCTCAGTATCCCACGAGTTCGGGCATCTGCTTTCGCAACGCGGCGTAGACGACGGCGACGACGACGCCGAACAGGACGAGTACTCGAACCCGACCGTCGAACAGCAGCAGCCCCGGCACCGAGAGCACCAGCGTCAAGAGCAGGTCCTCGGGTGCGCCGTCGTACCGAACGAGGTACCGCGGCGTGAGCCAGCGACCGAGGGGATGGACGTAGACCGCGCGCTCGGAGGTCCGCTCCCACGGTCGGAGTTCGTCGCCCGCGCCGAACCAGTCGGCCACCGAGTGGAGTGCCGCCGACAGCAGGAACACCGTCGACCCCACGGTCACGGCCGACGGCGACGCGACTGCGACGGCTGCTATCGGGAGCGCCGCGACCCAGTAGTAGACGGGAAAGTGCAGCGTCTTGCGGTGGGTGCCGACGAACAGGTCGATGTCGGGGAAGACGCCGCCCGCGAGCGCGGCGAGTGCGGCCACCAGCGCCAACTCGGGGACGGCGACGCTGACCGGGATGGCGAGCAGTAGTCCGACCGCGGCGTGGGTGGTACTCATCACGGCGGCATCACCACGGGGATCAGAGTAGGGGGCGGAGGCATTTCTGGGTAGCGACGGGGTGAGCGTCAGTCGTCTGCGTGGACGGCGTCGCTCGCGTCGGGGAACATCGGCGTGCCGTCGGCGCGCGGGCCGAGCGTCGGGCCGTGCGTCTCGTCAGCCGGGTCCAGTCGGTGTCGACGCGAGTAGTCCGTCGAGCGCTCGACTGGCGGGCGACCGATGGAGGCGACGAGGTCGACGTAGTCGCAGACGGTACGATACTCGCCGTACTGGCCGCCGGCACGCTTCGTAATCTCCTCCGAAAGGATGGTCCCCATGAAGTCGTTGGCCCCGCAGGTGAGCAGTTTCAGACCGTGACTGTCGCCGTACTTCACCCACGAACTCTGGACGTTCTCGACGTTGTCGAGAAAGAGGCGCGAGACGGCAATCATGAGTTCGTCCTCCTCGCGGCTCGCACCGCCGTCGACGACCCCGTGTTCGTACAGCGGCGTCCGCTGGTGGACGAACGACAGCGGGACGAACTCCGTGATGTGACCCGTCCGGTCCTGCAGGTCTCGAATCACCTCGAGGTGCATCGCGCGGTGCATCTCGTTCTCGACGTGGCCGTACATGATGGTGGCCGTCGTGCCGAGACCGGCGGCCATCGCGCCTTCCATCGCGGCGACCCACTCGTCGGTCGTAATCTTCCCGGGGCAGATTACCTCGCGCACCTCGTCGACCAGAATCTCGGCGGCGGTACCCGGCGCGCTGTCGAGGCCCGCGGCACGGAGCGTCCGGTACACCTCCTCGTAGCTCCAGTCGGTTCCGCGCCGGGCGTGGTAGGCCTCCTCGGGCGTCATCGAGTGGAGGTGGACGCCGTCGACGGACATCGCGCGCATCTGCTCGACGTACGTTCCGGGGTCGACGTCGTATCGTTCCGGCGGCCTGTAGCCGAGGTCCTTGCCGTCGCCGTCGGCGGTGGCCGCCCGGAGCACCTCGTGGTGCTCGTCGTGCAGCGCAAACGCCGGGTGGAGCCCGCTCACCGAACAGACCTCCGAGATGCCGAGGTCGAGGGCGTCGTCGACGATGCGCCGCGACTCGGCCGGCGTCTTGGTGAATCCGTC
>JBNJGG010000029.1:0-21537 GCA_051747545.1 Halobacteriota archaeon
AAAAGCATTGAAAGGGGGTGGTCGTGGTCGGAGACCGCGTCGGTGCTGTCGACTCCATGGGGGGTGTCGGTAATCGTGTCGGCGTCGTCTACGGTGGGACGGTCGTCGTCGGTGGGAGTCTCCTCGCAGTCGGGGGTCTGGGTGTCGGTGAAGTCGGTCGAGGAGACTTCGTCGGCCACGTCGTCGAGCACCGGCGTTCCTGCGAGCGTCGCTTCGAGCGACTCGGCTTTCGCCAGCGCCGCGTTCGCCCGGCGTTCGACGTCGGCATCGACGGCTCTGACGCCACCGACGAAGCCGCGAACTGCCTGCACGGCGGCGTCGAGTTCGTCGACTCGGGTCGACAATTCAGTCGCCGTCGCTTCGAGGTTCGACAGGCGTCTGTCGAACGACGCCGCATCGGCGAGCCCCTCTGAATCGCTCTCACCGTCGGTGAGCGCCCGTTCGACTGCCGCGAGTCGTTTGCCAAGGTCGTCTGTCATGGCGTTTGGTGCAGCCGTCTTCGAATTTAAATCCACGTGGGGAAGGTTGAAGATGGGCCCCTCCGGACAACTGTCTATGAAAACTGTCCTGATTGGTGTCGGCCAGGCGGGTGGAAAGCTCACCACTGCACTGGCTGAGTTCGACGCTCGACTGGGTTTCGGGGCCGTTCTCGGCGGTCTCGGTATCAACACGGCCCGGGCGGACCTCCAACCGCTCGACTTCGATACCGTCCTCATCGGTCAGGACCGGGTCAACGGTCACGGCGTCGGCGGCGACAACGAACTCGGGGCCGAGGTGATGCAGTCCGATAGCACCGAGGTCATGAACGCCCTGGACGACACGGTAACCGCCGAAGCGGAGGCACTCGTCCTCGTCGCGGGTCTCGGTGGCGGCACCGGGAGCGGTGGGGCACCCGTCCTCGCGCGAGAACTCAAGCGCGTCTACGACGTCCCGGTCTACGCGCTGGGTATCCTCCCCGGCAGGGACGAGGGCGCGATGTATCAGGTCAACGCCGGGCGGTCGCTGAAGACGCTCGCCCGCGAGACCGACTCGGTGTTGCTGGTCGACAACGACGCGTGGCGGTCGACCGGCGAGAGCGTCGAAGAGGGGTTCGGTGCAATCAACCGTGCGATTGCCCGCCGCGTTGGACTGCTGTTCGCCTCCGGCGAGGCAGTCGAGGGCGTCGGCGAGAGCGTCGTCGACACCAGCGAGGTCATCAACACGCTCCGTTCGGGAGGCATCTCGGCGCTCGGGTACGCGAGCGCGGAGGCGAGTCCCGAGGCCGGTGAGAACATCAACACCGTGATGAGCACGACTCGCCGCGCACTCTTGACGGGCACGAGCCTGCCAAACGCGACGCGCGCCGACAGCGCGCTGCTGGTCGTCGCGGGTCGGCCCGAGGCCATCCCACGGAAGGGCGTCGAACGGGCCCGCCGGTGGGTCGAAGACGAGACCGGGAGCATGCAGGTCCGCGGGGGCGACTTCCCGCTCGAGAGCGACCGACTCGCGACGCTCATCCTCCTCGGTGGTGTCGAGCGTTCCTCCCGCGTCGAGGCGTTCATGCAACGGGCTCGTCAGGCCATCGAAGACGCGAAAGCGGAACGGCCGGATCCCGTCGGCATCTTCGACAACGACGAACTCGACAACCTCCTCTGAGCGCCCCTGGGTTCGTAAGCGCTCGCTGGCGAGTGGTGCGACGAGAGCCGTCGCTACCCGTTCGGGGATGGCTCGTGCTGTCGTCGATGTGCACCGCACGCTCGCCTCGTCGCCGGTGTTCAGACAAGAATCACACTGTCGCGGGAACTCAGAGCAGACTCGCGCCGTCGAGGTCGGTTCGGGCGTACTCGATTTCCATCAGGTCGAGGATGGTGGGTGCGATGTCGTAGAGGTCGGCGTCGTCGACGTTCGCCTCCGGTTCGTCGATGAACAGGGAGGCGTTGGTGAAACTGTGCATCCCGTTCCGCGGCCCGACGCCGAACACCTCGTCGTGGCCCTTGAACCCGGACTTGAGGTCGAAGCCGTTGTTCGGAATCGCCACCAGGTCCGGGGCGATGTCGTCGTGGTTGCCGCGGAACGCCTCCTCCTTTTCGACCACGCGTGCGCAGACCTTCCGGCCGTCGGGGCCCTCCAGTGCCTCCAGTGCCGATTTGAGTTCGGCCCGCCTCTCCTCGTAGTCGTCTTTCGGGACGCTCCCGCGCGGTTCGCGACCTTCGAGATTGAGGTAGAACCGACCCGGAATCAACGAGTACGCTTCCGTCTCGTCGGCGATGTCGCCGAGTTCGCTGTGGTCGTCGTCCCCGTAGGAGAGCCACCCCTCCGAGCGCAGCCACTCGTTGCAGTGGACCTCGTAATCCAGCGACGTGAAGCCGTGGTCGCTGGCGATGACGAGCGTGACGTCTTCCGGCAACGTCGAACGAATCTCTCCGAGGTACTCGTCGAGCGTCCGGTAAAACTCCATGAACGCGTCTTTGTTCGGGCCGTCGCGCTCGTAGTCCTTGAAGAGGAAGTGGTTGACTCGGTCGGTGGTCATGAAGACGCCGAAAAAGAGGTCCCAGTCGTCTTTCTGGAGGTAGTGACTGAAGGCTTCGAATCGGCGGTCGAGGGTCTTGTGGGCGTGAGCCATGAAGTCGGACTTGTCGTCTTTGTGTCCGAGTTTGGCGTTCACGTCGATGATGTAGCCGATAGACTGGAGGTACTCTCTGAGTTCGTCCGGATACGCCGCCTTGTCGACGCCGGGGGAGAGAAAGCCCGAGACCATCCGCTGGACGTTTCGCTGGGGCGGGAACGTCACCGGCACGTTCAGCACGGTCGCGCTCCGCCCCTCCTCGGTGACGCGGTCCCACAGGCGCGTCGCCTGAACGTCCCGACCCATTGGAACGTAGGTGTCGTACGACCCGACCTCACGGTCCTGAAACCCGTACACACCGGTTTCGCCGGGGTTGACGCCGGTCGTGAGTGCTGGCCAGCACGCGCTCGATTCCGGCGGAACGATGCTGTCGATAGCGCCAGCACTGCCCTCGTCGGCGAGGCGGGAAAGGTGTGGAAACTCGTCGCGATGCTCGTCGACGAGGGAGAAGGGGACCCCGTCGATGCCGATGAAAGCGACTCGCGGGTGGTCCGCGCCGCGCAGTCGGTCGAACAGACCCATACCCCGGCTTACCCACAGTGGGCATAAGAAGCTTCTTTTCGGTGTCCACAATTGCAGGTGTCTCTGACGCTGCGAAACGACGTTTCATCTGCTCTGGTCGCCGGTGTCACTTGTTCTGGTCGTCGGCGTCACTTGTTCTGGTTGCGATTGCCTCCCGCGTCGGTTTCGCACCCGTCGTCGTGTCCCCGGACACGGCCGCCAGGCCGAAGGAGCAAAGGTCCGAGCGCAGCTATGAGAACGTGTGAAAACGTACGAGCGGAAACGCCTGCTCGAACGGGCGAACCGGGAGGCCGCGACCGTCGGCATCGACATCCCCGAGCGGGTGACGATACAGGGTGAGGACGTCGACTTGAAAGAGTTCGTCTTCGAGATCAAACGCCGCGACACGATTCCTCCGGGCGAGCGTGACCGCGTCGAGCGCGCGAAGAAGAACCTCCGTCGAGAGCGTCTGCAACGACTCCAGAAAATCGAGAACGACGAGGTGAGCTACGAGGAGGGCGAACGCCTCGTCGAGAGCATCGTCGGCATCGACCGTGCGCTCAACGCACTCCAGACGCTACGGCCGGTCGACCTCGAACAGGAGGCCAAACGCCAGCAGGCGGCCGATCAGCAACGGTGGGTGGGTTTCCTGCGGAAAGCGCTTGGCCGTGACGACACTGGGGGGATTCGCCGGTGACTTTCCACCACGGGCGGGGCCAACCATGAGTCTCGGAGGCGGGTGGATCCAACGATGACCCGGAACGAAGAGGTGGCGACACTGCTCGAATCGTTCGCAGACCTCCTCGATGCGAAAGGCGTCGAGTACAAACCTCGGAGTTACCGCCGCGCCGCCGAGAATATTCGAGACCACGCCCGACCGATAGAAGACCTCGCTCGAGAGGGTCAGGACGCAGTCGAGGAAATCGACGGCGTCGGCGACGCCATCTCGAGCAAAATCGTCGAGTACTTCGAGACGGGAGAGGTCGCCGAACTGGAAGCGCTCCGCGAGGAACTACCAGTCGATATGGCGGCGCTGACCAGCGTCGAAGGTATTGGCCCGAAGACGGTCGGGTCGCTGTACGAGGCGCTCGGGATCACGACGCTCGACGAACTCGAAGCGGCCGCACGAGCGGGCGATATTCGAGTGGTCAAAGGATTCGGGGCGAAGACCGAAGAGAACATCCTCGAAAACGTCCCGTTCGCCAGACAGGCACAGGAGCGTCAACTTCTGGGCGACGCGCGACCCCTCGCCGACGACGTACTCGCGTTTTTCGGGTCTCTCGACGTCGTCGAGCAGGCGGCGGTCGCCGGGTCGATTCGGCGCTGGCGCGACACTATCGGCGACGTCGACGTGCTCGTGGCTACCGAGGACGCCGAGCGGGTCGTGGACGCGTTCACCGACTGGAACCGCGTCGGACGACTCATCGAGGCCGGTTCGAGCAAGGCCAGCGTCCGCGTTTCGGACATCCGAATCGACCTTCGCGTGGTCGTCCCCGACGAGTTCGGCGCGGCGTTGCAGTACTTCACTGGGAGCAAGGACCACAACGTCCACCTCCGCAACATCGCCATCGACCGCGGCCTGAAGATGAACGAATACGGCGTCTTCGACGTCTCGAACGTCGACGAGCCCGATACCGACCAGCGGGTCGGCGAGCGAATCGCGGGTCGGACTGAAGCCGAGATGTACGCCGCACTCGACCTCCCGCTCATCACGCCGGAACTCCGTGAGGACACCGGTGAAATCGAGGCTGCGCGTGAGGGTGCGCTTCCGGAACCGCTGACCGTCGAGCAGATTCGCGGCGACCTGCACACGCACACCGAGTGGTCCGACGGTGACAACACCGTCGCGGAGATGATCGAAGCCGCCGCCGACTTCGGGTACGACTACCACTGCGTGAGCGATCACGCGGTCGGTCCGGGGATGGTCGGTGGGGTCGGCCTCACCGCCGACGAGGTACGAGCGCAGATGGACGAAGTCCGGTCTGCGGCCGCGGATACGGACATCGAAGTGTTTCACGGCGTCGAGGTCAACATCGATTCTGCGGGTGCGCTCTCGCTCCCGAACGATTTACTGGACGAACTCGACATCGTCGTCGCCTCACCTCACAGTTCGCTCGACCAGTCCCGCGAGGAGGCAACCGACCGACTGGTTCGCGCCGTCGAACACCCCTCGGTTGACGTACTCGGCCATCCGACTGGTCGACTCATCAACCGGCGACCGGGCCTTTCACTGAACCTCGAACGGCTGGCGAAGGCCGCCGTCGACAGTGGAACCGCGCTCGAACTCAACGCCAACCCCCATCGTCTCGATTTGAACGGCGAGGCGATTCGGGTCGTGGTCGACGCCGGGGCGACCGTCGTCATCGACACCGACGCCCACCGCCCGTCCGAACTGGAGTACGTCCGCTACGGCGTCCACACCGCCCGCCGGGGATGGGTAGAAGCCCCGGACGTGTTGAACACGCGCGACGCCGGCGGCGTCAGAGCGTTCCTCCACTGATGGTCGCTCGCTCGGAACGGCTGTTGTGTGATACCATGCTGGGGAAACTGGCCGTCTACCTGCGGATGTGCGGGTACGACACAACCTACGCACTCGACCGGGACGCCGAGGACGACGATCGTCTGCTCGAACTCGCGAGGGCCGAGGACCGGCGCATCCTCACCCGAGACGTGTCGCTCGCGGCGCAGGCTCCCGACGCCGTCCTCCTGACCGAGCGCGACGTGACCGACCAACTGCGGGAACTGGCCGCGACTGGTTTCGACCTGACGCTCGCCGCTCGCCCGGTTCGGTGTGGTGCCTGCAACGGCTCAGTCGTCGCCGTCGACGCCGACGAGTCCGTTCCCGAGTACGCTCCGGACCCGAGCGAAACCTGTGTCTGGCGCTGCGTCGACTGCGGTCGACACTTCTGGAAAGGTAGTCACTGGGACGACGTCCGAGCGCGCCTCGAAACACTGCGAGAATGAGGTGCCAGCGCGTCAGTTCCGCGGCCTCCACGACGAACACGCGTCCATGTCGTCCATGAGTTCGTCGTGGTAGCCGCAGTACGGCTGGATGCCGTTTTCGGTTCGAACGTAGTCGAACTCCGCACAGTTGCCACAGTAGGTGTCCCCGGCGGGGGGACTGTCGGGCTGATTCGTGAGCACCTCCGCGTCCCCCGTCGGCTGTGGCTTCGAGTCCAGGGGTGACCGAATGTCGTTCGTCGTCGCGCCACCGTCGCTGGCTGTCGTCACCGATGGGTTGTTCGTCTGGGTTTCGACCTCGCCGTCCGGCGTCGCGCCGAGGAGCCCGATTCCACCGAGGCCTCGTCTGCTGTCGACTTCGATGATTTTCGTCTCGCCCTGTCGAGTGACCTCCATCTTGACGGTTCCACCCGGGTCGTTTCGCGTCTTGAAGTTCGCGACACCCACGAACATGCACCAGAAGGTGGTGATGGTCCCGAGGAAGTACACACCAACCGTGGCGAACGTCAGGTCCGGCGTTCCACAGGTCGCCCCAATCCACTGACAGGGGTACGCGTGCCAGAACAGTCCGACACCGAGCATCGAGATACCAGCGCCGATGACCGCCGCTGCTCGCGTTCGGCGGTTTGCGGGGAGGACAGTAAAGATACCGAGGAACGCTGCCGGCGCGCCGACACCTCCGAGGACGCCCGCTACCAGACGCGCGTGCGTGATGCTGTGACCCATACTCATCACGACTTCTGTCGTCGCGGCGATGATTGCGCCGACGACGAGGACCACTCCGACGACGAACAGCGAGATTCCGAGATACAGTCGCCGGAGGCTCGGCCCCGCCCGCTCGTCTCCCCTGTAGACCTCCGAAAGACTGGTCATGGGCGCGAGATTCGTCTGCCCCACACAAAACCCTACGTCAGACGTGCGCATGACGGCCGGTAGTTTTCGTTGGGGTCGTGTTTCATCAGAGTCGTGTCGTTTCCAGCGTGCAACAGACGGGTCGAAGGGATTATTGCCAGTCATCGTGAAACCCCGGATATGGCTGACGAGGGTGAAGAAGAGGGACCCGTAGTCGAACTCGGAACGGGAGAATCGGTCGAGGGCGCTCCGCTCGCGCGGGTGGCCTCCAGGCTCACGTGGCCGCAAGAACAGCAACTCGTGCGACGAAAGGAGGGCGACAGCGTCATCAGAACTCCCGACGGATCGCAGACACTGGCAGACGTTCTCGACGACGTCGACGTGACGTACTTCGACACTCGACGACGATTCGTCGAAGCCGTCGAAGACGTCATCGGCACCGGTCCGGTCCAGACGGCTGAGGAGTAGGGTTGTTTGACGTTCGGTTTCCCCAGCTGTCGTGGGTGCAACGGGCGTTACTAGTCGGGTTACTGTTGACGGTCCTGTGGAGTCTCTGGGACGTTCCACCAGACGACATGTCCGCACGGGTCGTCCAGGATTCGCTGTTGTTCATCCTGATTCCTACTGCCCTCGCGATAACACACGGCCGCGATCTCGGGTGGCGCGTCGACCGGCGGGCGCTCAGGAACACGGTCCTGCTCGCGTTGTTCGTGCTTCCGTTTTACCTCGTGGGGTCGTCGATCCCGACCGTTCGGGCCTACTATCCGATGTGGCAGACGACCACGAGTCTCGACGCGTTTCTCCCACACGCGATTCAGCAGTTGGTCATCGTCGTCGCCGCCGAAACCTACTACCGCGGCTTGCTCTGCGTCGGCGTCCGCGACATCGGGTTCAAGAGCGTGTTCATCAGCCCCGTCGTCTACGCCTTCCATCACTTCGGCAAGCCGCCAATCGAGGTGCTGCTATCAGCGCCGACCGACGTTCTCTTCGGTGCCGTCGACTACAAGAGTACGTCGTTGCTCCCGTCGATTGTGGCCCACGGCCTCGGCCTGGTACTACTCGACTGGCTGGTACTCCACCCACCCTTGTTCCCGCCGGACGATGTCATCACCTGGTTCTCCTGGTTGCCCGTCCCGCTGTAGGACCACACGCCTCGCCCCACTGTTGGCGGTTCAGCGTGGGTTCCGCTCACTCGAAGTCTGTGAGACTCGTCTGGAGCCCCGCCACCATCGTGGACTTCCGGCGGAGGTCCGCCATCGAGACCGGAAGGTAGTCGGCGACGCTCCGAACCGCCTCGCCGAAGCGTTCGGCGGACGCGTGCTCGGCGTCGAAGGCGTTGCGAATCGCCTCTCGAACCTGCCAGACGCCGACCGGCCCCCAGTACTCCTCGGAGACGTGACGGAGTACTAGACACTTCGCCTGTCGTCCACGCTCGTTGAGGTGTTCGAGGACGCCGAGGCGCGACGCGTGGTACGCACCCGCGGTTTCTTCGACGTACCCCGTCCGGCCTTCGTACCCCTCGCGGTCGCTCGCCAGCCACACCCCGGCCCGTGGATTCGGGTTCCAGACGCTCCCGGGTGCTTTCACCTCGACGAGTTCGTACTCCCACCGACCGGGTGCGAGGATGACCCAGAACGCGTTCCCGAGAAACTCGTTGCGCCAAATCTCGACGGTATCTACCCCCGGGGCGTCTCGAATCGTCCCCCGCAGGAACTTCCCGACGGTGTCGTCGACTGCGGTTATCGACCATCGCGTCGGTACCAGTCGCCGGTTCTCACCGCGTCCCAGCGCGCCTGCGGAGAGTATCGTGTTGATGTCGTACACGTCGTACCCCCGTCGGTAGAGGTAGTTCATCGCCCCCTCGGCGCGCCAGTCGTCGTCCGACAGCGTCTTCTGAATTGGTCGGGGGACGTGGGGGTTCTCCGCGAGGTCGGCAGACCGGGCGCGTACCCGTGGCCCCGTCGGGGCCGAGATGTCACCGCCCTCGATGTCGAAGTCTATCGTCGGACGGTCGCGGAGACCGATCTCGACGCTGACCGGCCGATCGGCGATGGCGACCTCGCGCTGGACTCCGACGAAGCCGTCCCACTCGTCGTGTACCTCGACTGACGCCGTCTGATTCGAGTTGAGCAACCCCGTCCGGCGTCGGAACACGTCCTCGATACTCACTCCCTCGTCGTACCACGCTCCACTCGTCGCAAAGCGCTCGGCGTCCGCTTCGTTGCCGACGGGTGCGAGGATGCCCGTGGGCACTGTCGGGTAGTTCGACCGCCCGACGAATATCGACGGAGACACGCTCCCGAACAGTGCGTCACCCTGCACTGTCTCCTCGAACTGGTCTTGAACGTCTTCGAGGTGGTCGACAATCTCGTAGGACTTCTCTCGGGCGAGCTGTCGACGCAACGCGGCTTCGTCCGTCTGCAGGTCCATGTACTCGTCGAGCCGCATTCGTTCCTCCTCGGTTCGCCCCGGGCTTGAAAGTTCTGTGAGGCGGACAGGCGACACGGGGGAGTCACAACCGATGGCGACCTCACAGGACCGCGTGTCGCACACTCGCGGCCGGTCCTGCGGCGGTTCTCAACGCACACCCGTCGGTGGCCTCGTCATCCCATTTGAAGGGTCGCCGTCGCTGGCACGTCGGGGTCGCATAAACGAACCGCCTATATGACTCCCGCGTCGAGGTCCGGAGTAGATGCCCACCATCGACTGCGACCCCGAAGAGGCGAGAGAACGCCTCCGGGAGGCCGGGTGTATCGTCCGACCCGGGAACACCGAGTACGAGGAGTGGCGGACAGAGCGAGGCGGGGCGACGGCGACGGCCTACGACGGAAAGGTAGTGGTACAGGGAGACCGCCCTGAAGACATCCTCGCCATCCTCCGAGCGTCGGAGGGGGGGCGTGCCCACGTGTACTTCGACGGTGCGAGTCGCGGAAACCCCGGACCTGCGGCCGGTGGGTGGGTCATCGTGAGTAGTGACGGCATTGTCGCCGAGGGCTCGGAGCGACTCGGGACGACGACCAACAATCGAGCCGAGTACGACGCCCTCATCAGCGCGCTCGAAATCGCGCGCGACCACGGATTCGACGAAGTCGACGTTCGAGGAGATTCCGAACTCGTCGTCAAGCAGGTCCGTGGCGAGTATCGGACGAAGCAGCCCGAACTCGCAGAGCGTCGGGTCCGCGTTCGAGAACTGCTGGACGAGTTCGAGCGGTGGTCTATCGCACACGTTCCGCGAGAGATAAACGAGCGCGCCGACACCCTAGCAAACGAGGCGCTCGACGATGGCTGAACTTCCGAAGGACGTAGTCGAGGAGGCGGAACGATTGACGCGTCTCGCGCGCACCGTGCGAGACGAGAACGAGGTCGCGACGTACCAGCGAGAGCGAGAGCGACTGGTCGAACCCCACGGGTTCACCGCTCGCCTGCGCGACGAGGACGAGACGCTCGTCCTGCACCCCGCAGAGTGGCTCGAAGACGGCGTCGTCCAGATAGAGGAGATACAGGACGTCGACCGAGCAATCGAAATCCCGCTTGCAGGCCCCGGCGACCCCGAAGCGTGGGAGGAAGTCGAGGCACACAATGCGGCGCTCGTGGACGAAGTCGAGGATGCCCACGGCGACGTTCACGCAGCGAATGCACGCGCGTTCGCTGATTTCATGGGAAACCACTACGCGCGTCGAATCGACACGACGACCGCTCACGAGGTAGAAGAGTTCCTCTCTGAGTACTTCCCACGAAACGCGTGGCCAACAGACGAACAGCGTGACCGCGTCGAAGAGACGCTGCACTTACTGTTGGAGACTGCTGGTGTGAACGTAAGTTCGCCTACAATTGAGCGTCGATGAGCGCGCGGACCTCGTTGGCCCGAACATCGTCCGTCACGAACTTCGAGAGCATCCAGTCGAGGCGGTCGAGGACCACCGACTTCCCTTTCTCGGTCAGCTCGTACTGGTTGGTGCGCTTGTCGAGTTCGCTCTTTTCGACGAGGTCCATCTCGACGAGGTCGTCGAGGTTGGGGTAGAGTCGACCGTGGTTGACCTCGGTCCCGTAGTACTCCTCCAGGTTACGTTTGATTGCCAACCCATACATCGCTTCTTCTGCCAGTATTACCAGGATGTTTTGCTGGAACGCGGTGAGGTCCCGTCCGAGGTCCGATTCGATTGTTTGTGCCTCTGACATACGTATGAAAATGTCACCGTGCTATTTAACGTTTCTCAACTTAGTTCCAGTTTGCATAATCCTTGCGGAAAGTTCGGAAAATAACATGTATTTCTAGTTGGAGATGTTGTGGAATGCGGGATTTCTTGAATTTCAGAGAGAAAGGTCTCCACCCTCGACTTCGATCATCTGGAGATTCCTGGGATATCTTCTAGAGAATATTGACGTTCGCTACCACCTGCTGACTTTTGCTTCGTCGCGTCGGTCCGGGCGAATTCGGTCGATGTCGAAAGGCCTTTTTGAGTTATCGGGAGATGTACGGGTGTATGACGAATCTCTGGGAAGACATCGAAACCGGGGCGAATCCGCCGGAAGAGATCACGGTCGTCGTAGAGTGTCTCAAGGGTGAGCGGAACAAATACGAGTACGACAAGGACGTTCCCGGCGTCGTTCTCGACCGAGTTCTGCACAGCAACGTCCACTACCCGAGCGACTACGGTTTCATCCCACAGACCTACTACGACGACGAAGACCCGTTCGACGCACTGCTCCTCGTCGAAGACAGGACGTTCCCCGGCTGTGTGGTCGAGGCGCGGCCCGTCGCCCTGATGCGGATGGACGACGACGGCGAACAGGACGACAAAGTCGTTGCCGTCCCCACCGAAGACCCTCGTTTCGACCACGTTCGAGACCTCGAAGACATCCCACAGCAGCTTCGAGACGAGATTGACGAGTTCTTCTCGACCTACAAGAATCTCGAACCGGGCAAGGAAGTCACCACGCTCGGGTGGGAGGACAAACAGGCCGCTTGCGACGCTATCGAGCACGCTCAGGACCTCTACGCGGAACACTTCGGCTGAGCCGTCGTGCGTCCGAGTTGCGCTCGCCTCACCGATTACCGGTTCGCTTTCGACCGCGGCTTCCACGGCGTCGAACTGTATTGACGGCGTTGCAGATTGTCCTCATCCGCTGGCGTCCCGGAGCACCGAACGCCACTCGCGTGTAGCCTTTTGTAGGTTCATAGCGGTTGTTTATCCGATGGTCTCCAAGCGCCCTCGCCTCGGGATTCGTCACCTCACAGTGGTGCCAACTAACTTCGACCGGTCTCGCTCTCGGCCCTCTCGTTCTCGAACGTCGAACGACACCTGAGCACGCTTCGAGGCGACGACGCAGGTCGGGGTCGTTTCGAACGCAGGTCCCGCTCGTCCCGACTGCACAACGCGTGATGGCCAGGTTATTCTCGACGTTCAGAGTCGATTCGGACTGAGACGGTTTGTGGACGCTCTGGGCTGGAAGGTGCCGACGTGTTCGCGTCGCGTGCGCAGCCTGTCGACCGCCAGTTTTGCGTTCGAGAGCGAGTCCTGTTTGCTCCTCGAGCACGAGGCAAACCCTTTAACTACACCACTGTTACCCGATGGTAATGGCAGAGTGCGACGAGTGTGGGAGGTACGAAAATTTACCGTATCAATGTCACCGATGTGGTGGGACGTTTTGTGGAGAACATCGCCTGCCCGAAAATCACGCGTGTCCCGGGTTGAATAACTGGAACGACCCCTCCGGCGTCTTCGATAGCGGGTTCGACGACGAGGCCGAAACCGGTGGGAAGACCACGAACGTCATCGAGCGCGTCACGAGTACCGGTGGTCCACTCGGGTACTTCCGTGGCAACGTCGCCTACCTGTTTCTCGCCCTGATGTGGGTGGTCTACGCCCTCGAGTGGGCCGTCATCCTCCTCGCGGGATTCGACGCGTTCCAGACGGTGTTCGTCCTCCAGTCGAACCACGTCGAATACGTCTGGACGTGGGTCACGTCGGTGTTCTCTCACAGCCCCGTCTCTTTCTTTCACATCGTCGGCAACAGCATCGTGCTGTACTTCTTCGGGCCGCTGGTCGAGCGGTACATCGGCTCCCGAAAGTTCGCGATACTGTTCGTCGTCAGCGGGGCGCTCGCCGGTCTCGCCCACGTCGGCGCGGCGATGATCCTCGCGCCGGGAAGCTACACCGCGGTTCTCGGAGCCAGTGGGGCCGTCTTCGCCGTCCTCGGCGTGTTGACCGTGCTGAACCCGGACCTTCGAATCTACCTCTACTTCCTCATCCCGATTCCACTCTGGTTGTTCACGCTCGGTTTCGCGCTCCTCTCGACCGTGTTCTTCCTCTCGCCGGGGACGGCGGCCACGGTCGGGCAGGGTAACGTCGCCCACTTCGCACACCTCGTCGGCCTCGTCATCGGCCTCGCGTACGGCCAGCGCATCAAGGGGAAACACCGGGTGCCCAGCCAACTCTCCTTCGGTGGCCGCGGTCCCGGTGGCCCCGGACGCGGTCGGTTCTGATGGGTCCAGTCCGCCCGGAGTTCGTCCCGGACGCGTCCGCCTCGCGCGAGGAGATGGAGGTACTCCAGCGCGAGGTCGCGGCCGCCGCGCGATTCGAGGACGCTCTCGATTGCGACCCGGAGGCGATATCGCTCGGGGACGACCGCCAGATCGAGATCGACGGTGACTCCTTCGACGGTGAGTCGTTCGACGGCGACGAATCGACGTCGCCCGAAGACCGCCCGCTCGTCGCCGGCGTCGACCAGGCGTTTCTCGACGACGCCGCCATCAGCGCTATCGTCCTTATGCGCGGTAGCACCGTGATCGAACACGTCTACGCGGTTTCGACGCTCTCGATTCCGTACATTCCGGGACTCCTCTCATTCCGCGAAGGCGGCCCGATCCTCGACGCCTTCGAGCGACTGGAGCGGACCCCGGACCTCGTCTTGTTCGACGGCAGCGGGCGCATCCACTTCAGGCAGGCGGGACTGGCGACGCACATGGGTGTCGTCCTCGACCTGCCGAGCATCGGCGTCGCCAAGAACCTCCTGTGTGGGACGCTTTCGGTGACTCCGGACGGCCGCCCCGCCGGGTGGCGAGCGCCCGTCTTCGCCGACGGGGATGTCGAGAGCGTCGACGGACATCGTCTCGACGCAGAGACCGTCATTGGCTACGCCTACCAGTCGAGACAGTACGACAATCGACCGGTCATCAATCCCCTGTACGTCAGTCCTGGCCATCGGGTCTCTGCGTCGACGGCGACGGACCTCGTCGCGCGGCTCTGCGGGGGGTACAAACTCCCCGAACCGACGCGTCTGGCGGACGCGTACGCCGACGAGGTGAAGGCAGAGGTTCGAGACTGAACCGAGCTTCAGTCGCTCCAGTCGGTCGGTAGTTGGGTTACTCCAGTCGGTCGTGACGCCGGACGCTCCCGACGATTCTGACGCGGCGAACGGACCTCGCTCGTCGCCTCGGAGTGTGTACAGTTAATGGGGAGGGATTCGATACCCCGTTGTGCAACCGAAGACCGTCCTCATCACCGGCTGTTCGTCCGGCATCGGTCGCGCAACGGCGCTCGCATTCTTGGCCGAAGAGTGGGTCGTCTACGCGACTGCTCGCAATCCCGCCGACATCGAGACGCTCGGTGAGAAAGGATGTCGAATCGCCACGCTCGACGTGACTGACCAGGGTGACATCGACCGCGTCGTCGACCGAATCGTCGAGGAGGAAGGTGAACTCACCTGCCTCGTCAACAACGCCGGGTACGCCCAGCTAGGCCCCATCGAGGACGTGTCCACAGAGCGGGTCCACCGGCAGTTCGCCGTCAACGTCTACGGCCCCCACCGACTGATTCGGGCCGTCTTACCGCATATGCGACGCGCCGACGGCGGAACTATCGTCAACGTCTCCAGCGTCGTCGGGCGGCTCTCCGTCCCCGGCGGCGGCGTCTACTCCGGGTCGAAGTTCGCGCTCGAAGCGATGTCGGACGCGCTCCGCGCGGAGGTCGACGAGTACGGTATCGACGTCGTGTTGGTCGAACCCGGCCCGGTCGAAACGAAGTTCACAGAGCGCGTCCGCGAGGAGGTCGGTGAGGAAGACGAGGAGTCGGGAATCGCACGCAACGGTGCCTACGAAGCCATCTACGAAGTTCTCGACGACACGAAGGCCCTCGGTGGTGGCGGCCCCGGCGCGATTTCGCCGGAGGAAGTCGCCGCGGACATCGTCAACGCCGCCAGCGCGACGAAACCGGCCGCGAGGTACCCGGTCGGCCTCGTCGCCCGGGTTTCGGTCCTCGCTCGGTTCATCCCGGATCGCTGGCGAGACGCGGGCTTCCGAACCGTCCTCAATCTCATCACGTAGGTCGGAGCGTCGGCGACCTCACCTCGAAGAGTCGATTAGGTGAGACAGGCGGCAACGACCCTGAGCGCGTCCTCTCCTTGCACCTCGTCGGCGAGCAGGGGGACGCGTTTCACGTCGTGGCCGCGAAACAGATTCGACGCGCGGCGAAGGGCCTGCTGTTGGACCTGCCATCGTCGCTGGCAGAACGAGCAGTCCTCCAAGTTCGGGGCGACGACCCACTCGGGGTCGACTTCCGCGACGGCGGCGAGGTCCTCCATCACGCGGTTGACGACCACCGTCTCGACGGGAATCTCGAACGCGTCGAGGCGTCGAATCAGGCGCTCGGATTCGACGACGCTCATCTCCTCGGGAATCATCACGACGCGGAAGTCTGTTCGACTCGGGTCTCTGAGGACGCGTCGCAGACGCTCGATTCGCTCCCGAAGCTCTTCGAGCGAGGCCATGCCGTCGTCGCCGGTGTCGCCCCCGAAGAGCCCCTTCAGTCCGTCCATCATCCCGCCCAATCGATTGCGGAACTGGAGCATCCGACCGACCATCGTGTCCATCACCTCCGGCAGTTCGAGCAATCTGAGCGTGTGTCCGGTTGGCGCGGTGTCGACGACGACCCGGTCGAATCGGGGGTCGTCGAGATACTCGAGCAACTGCTGCATCGCGGCCGCCTCGTCCGCGCCGGGCATCGTCCCGCCCAGCATCGGGTCGAGGCCGCCTTCGCCGAGCAGGTCGCCCAGTCCGCCCGCACCCTCGTGACCGCCGGGCGTGTCGGCCTCGCTCACCCCGCCCAGTGGGGCGTCCCCGCCGCCGAAGAGTCCCTCGTCGATGGCCGCGTCGGGGTCGATTTCCGCCGCGAAGAGCGGCACGTCGTCGCGGATACGCGTCGGGGTCGCTGGAATCTCGGTCTCGAGCGTGTCCGACAGCGAGTGTGCGGGGTCGGTCGAGACGACGAGCGTCGTGGTTCCGTCGGCGGCGCTCGACAGCGCCGTCGCCGCCGCCATCGTAGTCTTGCCGACGCCGCCTTTGCCCCCGTAGAGGACGTACTCCGGCGCGTCGACGCCGCGTGGGAGGTCAGTGTTCGCATCCTCGACGGCTTCGACGGGGATGTCTGCGGACTCGGCGTCGACCGATTGGGTCGCCGATTCGCACTCGACCTCCTCGGTCGGTTCGACGTCGATGTGGGCCATACCGGCTTCAGACACTACCGCCTTGTGTACTCGTCGGTTGCAGTTGAGACCGCCCGCTCGACGTCCGCTGTTCTCAGGCGGAACGCTCGACGTTCGCTGTTCTCAGGCGGAACAGTGCTCTCACGCGAAGTAGGCCGCGAGTCGCTCTGCGGCCTCGGTGACTCGCGGCGTGACGAGCGCGAACCTGAGCCACTCCTCGCAGGCCGTGCCGAACGTCTCGCCTGGCATCCCGGCGACGCCCGCCTCGTCGACGAGTCGCTCGACGTTTTCGAGCGTGCCCGGGAAGTCGTCGAACCGGGCCAGCACGTAGAAGCCACCTCGCGGGCGAGTGTACTCGGCCCCGGCGGCGTCGAGGGCCTCGGTGAAGGCGTCGATACGGTCGCGCAGGCGCTCACGCGTCTCCTCGTAGTAGGTCGGGTCCGTCCGGTCCAGCGCCTCGAGAACCGCCGCCTGCGACGGACGACTTCCCGAGACGTTCACCAGCATGTGGCGGGTCTTCGCGGCGTCTACGAGTGACTCGGGCATCACGGTGTAGCCGACGCGAAAGCCCGTAATCGCCATCGACTTCGAGAAGCCGTTCGTCACGATTCGATGCTCGGAGTCGAACGCGAGGGCGCTCTCGAAGCGCCCCGAGAAGTCGAAGTGGTCGTACACTTCGTCGCTGACGAGGAGCGCGTCCACGTCTTCGGCGAGGTCGACGAGCGCCCCCATCGTCTCGGCGTCGTAGACTGCCCCGGTCGGATTGTTGGGCGTGTTGACCAGAATTGCGGCCGTGTTCTCGCTCGCCGCCTCGGTCATCGCGTCGGCGTCGAGCGTTCCGTCGTCGGCGACGGGCACCCGTCTGGGGTCGGCTCCGACCAGTTTCGCTTTCCCCGGGTAGTACGGGTACACCGGGTCGGTCAGCAGTATCTCGTCGCCGGCGTCGCGTTCCATCGCACGCGCCATCGCCAAGTAGTTCGCCTCGCCCGTCCCGTGGGTGACGACGACCTGACTCGGGTCGACCCCGCGGCGCGTCGCTATCTCCTCGCGGAGGTCCCACAGTCCCGCGCTCGGTGCGTACTGGAACGCTTTCGGAGGCGCGTCGGCGTATCCGCGAAGCCCCTCCCGGATGCCGGTCGGGGGGTCCCAGTCGGGGCTGCCGCTCACCATGTCGATGACGTCGCGGTCGGCCCGCGCCGCGTATTGAATGACGTGGTAGAACAGCGGCGTCTCGTAGTCCATACCGGCCTCATGGGAGGGCCTCCTGTTGCGTCTTTCGCCATCGGTCGGTCACGGGGGGCGACCCGAGCGCGGGTATCTGAACTCGCGCCCGACGTGTTGGGAAACGCTTGAGACCCTTGACTGTGCATACGCGAGCAGTCGATGAATAAGAAGGGCCACGTCCTCAACGCGATTTTACTCAGTATCGGTCTCGGTTACATCCTCGAACCGTCGGGTGACGTCCCGACGTTCGTGGCGATTGCGGAACTCTCGGTTCCAATCGTCCTCGGGGCGCTGTTTCCCGACGTCGACACCGCCTTCGGAAAGCACAGAAAGACGCTTCACAACCTCGCGGTCCTCGCGATCTTTCTGGTCTATCCGTACTACTTCGACAATCTCCACTTCGTGTGGGTCGGCGTCGCCACCCACTACGTGTTGGACCTCGTGGGAAGCAAGCGCGGTATCGCGCTGTTCTACCCGTTCGAAAAGGAATACGACCTCCCCGTCGGCGTCCCCGTCTCCAGTAAGCACGCGGACCTCGTAACCGTCGTCATCACCGGTGCCGAACTCGCGTTGCTCGCGGCGGTCCACTTCTACCTCCTGCCACTCGACGGGAATCTCACGCAGATATCGACGATGTTCGGGCTGTAACTACGTCACCTCCGGCAGACTGCTGTGACACTTTCGGCCGCGTTCTGCGGACTCTATGCTACTCGACTAGACCGTAGGATACACGGCTTGGTCGCAGGCTACACGGCTTGGTCGCAGGTTACACAACCGGGTCGCCCAGGTTACGCCATCAGTAGACGCTGATGTCGTCGAACCGACCGCCGTAGGCGATGTTCGACGGGTGGGTCGGTTCGGTCCCCGAGAGGAACAGTCGGTCTATCTTCCCCCACGAGTTCTCGAAGCCCAGATGTGCGAACTCGACGAGGCCGCGAAGGTGGTGGACCGGCCCGCCACGGCGGTAGACTCGCCGGGGCATCTTCGTTCGCAGGGCCTCCACGAGAGCCGCCTCCGAATCGATGTCGGAGTCGAACTCCGTCCACGCCTCGCCGATTGTGGCTGGGAGGTGTGCGTACGACGAGCCGAATCCGGGGTGACCGGTCTCCCGCGCGATGGCACGCGCTCGTTGGTTGGTCACCGAGAGACACTTGGTGTTGTACGTCTCGACGGCGTGAATCGCCGCCGCGTGAGCGCGAATCTGCGGGCGGCCCATGCTCACGTTCAACATCGCCGGGTGGGGGACTAACACGGCCGCGTCCTGACGGCCGAACTCGGCCAGCGCGCCCTCCATGGTGATAAAATCGGGAACCGGGTCGTCGAGACCGACTACGAGGAGGTGCCGCCGAGTTCGCCACGACCCCGTGAACACCTCTCGCGCAGGAACGACGAGCAGTTCGTCGTCCGAAAACCGTGCCGCACGCGCCGTAATGTCGGGGAGTCGCACGAAGTGAGGTGCGTACACGAGCACGTCGATACCGCGTTTCTTCGCCAGTGCTACGACGCGCTCGTCGAGCACTTTCACGTGCATATCGACCCGGGTTGGCACGTCCATGCTCGCTCTTTTGTCGGCACACATTGCAATTAGTGGTTGCTATTCTCGTTCTCGCTGAATAGTCACCCCTCGGTCTGTCGAAACCGCAGTACTGTCTCGCCACACGTCACCCGCTGAAAGCGGCCCCACCGTCCCTCGTTTTCGAAAAGGTGTCGATTCACAGTAAAAACGATTTTATCATCTTCGGACCTGCCCAACGCATGGCTCTCTGGGAATGCGGCATGAAGGGGTGCGGCAACCGGTACGAGTCGGTAGAGGAGACCATCGTGCATCAGACCAACGACCACTCTCGGCACGAGTGTAAGGTGTGCGGTACAATCGTCCCCGACGGGTACTTCGCCATTCGCCACGCCTTCGACGAGCACACCCGTGCAGAGTACGTTCGCGCCTACGGTGCCGACTCCGAGAGCGTCCGTCGTCGCGAGCGAATCAAGCGAGACGTCGAAGCGGAGGCGGATCTCGAAAACGTCGTCACGAGGCTTCAGGACGTCGGCCAGTTGTAGTCTCTAGGTGCTTTTCTCACCGCTCGGTTCCGTATTCGGGAGCGAGGTGAGCGAACGCCAGAGGGAGCGGGCTACCGCTCCTCGCTGTCGAGGACGCGAATCTGGTCGCCACGGACGGTCACTGGAATCGGGACTGTCGCTTCGTACAACTCGACTGTCACCTGGTCTTTACCCTCGTCGATGCGCTGGACGCGGGCTTTCTCGCCCTTGAACGGCCCGGCGATGAGTTCGACGATGTCGCCCTCGGCGATTCCCTCCACGTCGGGGGTCGGCGAGAGGAAGTGTTCGACTTCCACTATCGAGGAGGTTCCCGGAACGATGCTCCGGGCGTGGGGAATCTCTTCGAGGACGCGCTCTAGAACCGCGTTGTTGTCGGCTTCGACCATCACGTAACTCGTGAGTGAGTCCGGTGCCAACACGGCGTGAATCTCGTCTTCCTCGCGGTTTGCAATCATGTCCGCGACGGTTCGCTCCTGACTCGCCGTGGTTTTGACGGCGAAGATTGGCACGTCAGACGCCCCCGGGGAGCAGGCTCATAATCGCGAAGATGACGAACCCGAGGAACCCGACCAGTAGGATTCCCGCACCGGCGATTTTCGAAATCTGCGAGAACTCGTTCCAGGAGGGCGTACTGGCCAGTTTCAACACCCGAACGTAGCTCGCAAGATCGTATTTGACATCCATCGTTGTCCCGAAGATTGCGCGTGCCGCCTTTTCTATCTATTGAATAGTTTCTCTGCGACCAGCAGGCTCATTTTTGTGTCTCGAGTGGACTCACCTTCGTGGCTTCACCCTCGTTACTCGACGTAGTCGATGTCTTCGAGGCGCTTGTTGGCTCGCGCCTGGGCGGCCTCGTTGCGGCCGTATATCTGTGGCGACTCTACCCCGGTGACGACGATCATCGTCCGCATCATGCCGTCGAGTTCCTCGTCGATGGACGTTCCCCAGATGATTCGCGCGTCGGGGTCGATGCGGTCGTATATCTCTTCGACGACGCCCTCGGCCTCCTCG
Organism: Halobacteriota archaeon; assembly: GCA_051747545.1. Lineage (GTDB taxonomy): Archaea > Halobacteriota > Halobacteria > Halobacteriales > Haloferacaceae > JBNJGG01. The sequence goes on from JBNJGG010000029.1 coordinate 20,696, forward strand.
ATACTCATGTCCGAGCCACCGGTGACGTTGACCAGCGCGGAGTTCGCACCCGAGATGTCCACGTCGAGCAACGGCGACCGAAGTGCAGACTTGACCGAGTCCTGGGCTTTTGACTCCGAGTCGCTCTCGCCGAGGCCAATCATGGCGACGCCACCGCGCTCCATCACCGTCTTCACGTCGGCGAAGTCCAGGTTCACGAGGCCGGGTTTGGTGATGAGTTCGGTGATGCCCTTGACCGACCGCATCAGCACCTCGTCGGACACCTTGAACGCCTGCCGAACCGGGAGCTTTCCGACGGCGTCGAGCAGGCGGTCGTTCGGGACGACGATGACCGTGTCTGCCACGTCGCGCAGGCGTTCGAGCCCCGCCTCAGCGTTCGTGCGTCTGACCTCGCCCTCGGCGGTGAACGGCGTCGTGACGATGGCGATGGTGAGCGCACCCGCCTCGCGTGCGGCCTTGGCGACGACGGGGGCCGACCCGGTGCCGGTGCCGCCGCCGAGTCCCGCGGTGACGAACACCATGTCCGAGCCCTCGATAGCGTCGTAAATCTCCTCCTGGCTTTCGAGCGCGGCTTCCTCACCGACCTGCGGGAGCGACCCCGCACCGCGGCCCTGCGTCTTCTGTTGGCCCATCAGGATTTTCGTGTCGGCTCCGACCTTGACGAGGTGTTGCACGTCGGTGTTCGCAGCGACCAGACTCGCGCCGTGGATGCCCTCCTCGGACATTCGGTTCACAGTGTTCCCACCGGCACCTCCACAGCCCACGACTGTGATGTTCGTCTGGAGGTCCTTGAGAATCTCCTGCAACTCGTCGTCGGTCATCTTTCCCGTTCTGGTTGGTTG
>JBNJGG010000030.1:0-21502 GCA_051747545.1 Halobacteriota archaeon
GTCGACTCGGTGGCGAGTGCGGCACTGGTGGCCTCGCCTGCGTGGTCGTTCACCGCCCGCTCCTGGACGGACTGCGCGCCGTTCGTGACGGCCGTCGTGTCGGCGGCGGTTGTTCCCTCCGTCTCACCTTCTGTCCCGCTGGTTCGAGTCGCGTCGGACTCAGTCGTCCCCGGCGACTCCGCTCGAGGGTCCGCGGGGTCACCCCCTGAGGACCCCTCGCTCGCCTCGGCAGCGACCCGGAAGTTCCCGTCCGACGGGAGTGTCTCGTAGGGGACCTTCTCCCGCAGGGCTGTCAACACCTCGTGTCGTTCGAGGTCCTCGACGGATCGGCCGTCGGGCGCGAAGGCGACGTAGTCGACGTTGCCGACCTGTGCGAGTTCGCGGAAGATGAGTTCTCCGCCGCGGTCACCGTCGAGGAAGGCCGTGACGGTTCGGTCCTGCGTGAGCTCGGCAACCGAGTCGGGGACGTTCGTCCCCTCGACGCCGATGGCGTTCTTGATGCCGTATCTGAGCAGTGTCAGCACGTCTGCGCGCCCCTCGACGAGGATGATTGCGTCCGAGTCGGCGACGCGCGGGCCTGCGGGGAGACCCAGATAGTCGGTGATGTTCTCGACGCGGACGCTCTCGCGGACCTCTTCGAGGATTTTGCTGCTGGTCATCACGCTCTCGTCGAACGAGTCGACGAGCAACTCTTTGGCCCGGTCGACGACTTCGCGGCGCTTGGCCTCGCGTACGTCCTCGACTTCGGTCACTTCGACGACCGACCGACACGGCCCGACGCGGGTGATGGTTTCCAACGACGCGGCCAGAATCGCGGTCTCGACCTTATCGAGGCTGCTCGCGATCGTCACATGACCGAACGACTGTCCGTTTTCGCTGGCGATTTCGACGTCGATGCGCCCGACTTTCGACGACTGCTGGAGATCTCTGAGGTCGAGTTCGTCGCCGAGGAGACCTTCGGTCTGCCCGAAGATCGCGCCGACGACGTCGCTTCGCTCGACGACTCCGTCGGCGGTGATTGCGGCGTGAATGAGGTATTTGGATGTATCGTCCATTGAGGAACCCCCCTGATGGGGCGTGGTGATGGTGAAGTCATGGGCAAAACCATGAACTCGCTTAAATAGGTGGTGGGGCGGGAAATAGCTATCGTACCGACGACCTATTCGTCGGTGAGAACCACCGCTCGGATGATACCGGATGTTGTTCGGTCGGACCTGTCCCGTCGTGGCGGAACGCTGGGCACACGTCGCCCGGCAGAATCGGTGATGTCTTCGGACGAATTTATAGAAGACGAATTCTCTTCAATCAGGGGTTGGGAAGAACGAGAGATATCCGAGTTTCTACGGACTCATTCGTGATTATCTCTCGATGCGGCGTTTGTGGCCTCGTCTTCGCGATGACGGAGAGTCAGACTCCACACCGTAATGAAGGGCGAATCTATTCATAGAGTCCTATCGAATTAAATATGGTAACCTTTAGGTGCTCATGTCCAAAAAGTGGCTCTAATGACCCGAACACTGACGGATTATCTGTGGGTGGGCGCGATGGTCGTACTCGTCGTACTCGCCGTTCCGTGGTTCCTGTGGGGCGACTCGCGACTGGTCGCGGGATTGCCCCTGTGGCTGTGGTGGCACGTCGGATGGATGTTCCTGGCGTCGGCGACGTTCTACGCCTTCACTCGTGGTCCGTGGGAGCGGTTGATGGGGGTGAGCCATGGCTGACCTCGGGGTTCAACTCGGCATCATCGGGGGATACCTCGTCGTCGCACTCGCCATCGGTCTACTGGCGTACTGGTTGACCGATCGTGGAGCCGAGGACTACTACCTCGCCAGTCGCTCGATAGGGACGGTGGTTCTGCTCTTTACGACGTTCGCGACGCTCCTGTCGGCGTTCACCTTCTTCGGCGGCCCGAACCTCGCGTACGGTGCCGGCCCCGAGTGGATACTGGTCATGGGCGTGATGGACGGTATCCTCTTCGCGCTGCTGTGGTACGTCGTCGGCTACAAACAGTGGCTCGTGGGGCGTACGTACGGATACGTCACGCTCGGTGAGATGCTCGGTGACCGGTTCGGATCACGGACGCTCCGCATACTGGTCGCCGCCATCAGCCTCTTCTGGCTCTTCCCCTACGTGATGCTCCAGCAGATGGGTGCCGGCGAGGCGCTCGTCGGCCTCACTGCCGGGGCGGTTCCCTACTGGGCGGGTGCGGCGCTCATCACTGTGTTCATGATACTGTACGTCGCCCTCTCGGGGCTTCGAGGCGTCGCGTGGACTGACACCCTCCAGGGGCTGTTCATGCTCAGCATCACCTGGGTCGCCGTTCTCTGGGTGCTGTCGGCCGTCGGCGGCCTCGGCGTGATAAACGAGGGGCTCCGCGGGACGAATCCAGAGTTCCTCTCGCTCGGTGGCGGCCTCTACACGCCGCAGTTCGTCATCTCCTCTGCGGTCACGATCGCCTTCGGGGTGACGATGTTCCCGCAGATCAACCAGCGCTTCTTCGTCGCGAAGTCCGAGCGCGTCCTGAAGCGCTCGTTCGCGCTGTGGCCCATAATGGTCGTGTTGCTGTTCGTTCCAGCGTTCCTCCTCGGGACGTGGGCCGCCGGACTCGGGCTCGACGTTCCCCAGAACGCTAACGTGGTGCCAGTGCTCCTCAACGAGTACACTCCCGCGTGGTTCGCCGCACTCGTCATCGCGGGTGCGATGGCGGCGATGATGTCCTCGTCGGACTCGATGCTGCTCTCGGGGTCATCGTACTTCACGCGCGACCTCTACCGCCCCCTGATAACGCCCGACATCAGCGAGCAGCGGGAGGCGTGGGTCGCCCGCGTCGGCGTCGCCGTCTTCGCCACGCTGGCCTTCGGCGCGAGCCTGTTCAGGCCAGGGACGCTCATCGAGGTCGGCGACACTGCCTTCGGCGGCTTCGCGCAACTCGCGTTGCCGGTCATCGTGGCGCTCTACTGGTCGGGCACGACCCGCGCCGGAATGCTCGCGGGCATCCTCGGGAGTCAGGTGTTCTACCTCCTGCACGTCTTCGTCCCTCCCCAGACCGTCGCGGGCGTCACGGTACTCGGTTCGACATACCTCACCTGGGACTTCGCGCTGTACAGCATGGCGCTCGGGTTCGTCCTGACCGTCGGCGTCTCGGCGCTCACGGCGACGTCGCCCGAGGAGAACGTCTCGCGGTTCACCGACGGCCTGCGAGCTGACTGAGATGCAGACGCACATCGTCCCCGTGGGCTTCGACTACGACCGGCTCATCGCACCGCTCATCCGCGACCAGCTAGACGTGGACCGCGTGGTGCTGCTCGAGGGTGCCGTCGGCAGTCAGGCGAACGTCGAATACTCCCGCAAGATATCGAAGAAACTCGAGAAGGACTTCACTAACCTCCTCGGCGCAGAGACTTCCCGCGTCGTCATCGACGACGTGTACGACTACGACGCGGCGTTCGAACAGGCGTACGACCTCATCAACGCCGAACTCGATAGCGACTCGGAGACCGACCGCGGAGAGGTGTGGGTGAACGTCAGCGCGATGCCGCGACCCGTGAGCTTCGCCTTCGCCACCGCGGCCCACTCGATTATGGTCGAACGGCAGGAGGATCGTGACCGAATCCACACGTACTACACCGCCCCCGAGAAGTACCTCGAAACCGAACTCGCCGAGGAACTGCGCGCCGAACGCGACCTGCTGTCGGAACTGCTCGAACGCGGAGTAGTCGACGACGAACGCGTGGCCGAGCGCCTCGACAGCGCCACGGAACTCCTCGAGGAGTTCGACGAGCGCGGGACGACCATCGGCGCCAAACGCATCGGTGAGAATCACATCGTCGAACTCCCCGTCGCCTCCTTCTCGAACGTCAAGCCGTTCGAGGAACTCATCCTCTTCAAACTCGGTGAGGACGGCGTCTTCGGGTCGGTGAGTGAACTCGCCGAGGCGCTCGCGGGCGAACTCAACGAGGAGTACACCGACAGTTTCCGCTCGAAAGTCATCTACAACGTCGACCGCCTCGGCCCCGGCGGGAAGGGGTACATCGAACAGGATGAGCGCGGCAAGTCCTATCGAACTCGCCTCTCGCGCATCGGCGAACTCTGGGTTCGGGCCCACGCCGACGATGACGAAGACTGACCGGTCGTCGAGTTCGGTCACCGCCTGCGGTGACCGACGCTTTCGCTGGCTACCCGTTCCCGAACCGCGGTCTGTTGGCACTCACCGTAGTACTTAATAGCCCGTTGAGTAACAGGTTCAAAGTCAACTCATGGCGTCACTGCTCGTTCTCCTCGTCGCACTCGTGGCGAGTTTCTTCATGGCGTGGTCCATCGGCGCGGGGTCGTCGGGGTCGACGCCCTTCGCCCCGGCCGTGGGCGCGAACGCGATTTCGGTCCTGCGCGCGGGCTTCGTCGTCGGATTGTTCGGACTCGCCGGGGCGACGCTGCAAGGGGCGAACGTCACCGAAGCGGTCGGACGAGAACTGATTCAGGGGGTTACCATCTCGCCCGTCGCCGCGACTGTCGGCCTGTTCATCGCGGCGATCCTCGTCGCTCTGGGCGTCTTTCTCGGTTACCCAATCGCCACGGCGTTCACCGTCACGGGCGCGATGATCGGCGTCGGTCTCGCACTCGGCGGCGACCCGGCGTGGCCGAAGTATCGGGAAATCGCCGCGCTGTGGGTACTCACACCGCTGGTCGGTGGTGGGGCTTCCTTCGGTATCGCACGACTGCTTCGCCGTGACGACGTCCCCGAAGCGTACGTGGTCCCACTGCTCGGCGGCATCGTCGGGCTCCTCGTCGCCAACATCGAGTTCACCATGCTCGCCCCGCCCGGCGAGGAGGCCTCCATCGCGTCGGCGACAGCGGGCGTCGTCTCCGAATCGATCGGGATGGGGGATGTCACCGTCACGGTGGCCGCCTCCCTGGCGCTCGCGGGAGCAGTCGTCTTGCTGTTGCGTCGGGAATTCGCGCGCGGTGCCACGACGGCCCAGCGACGCTTCCTGCTGGCGATGGGCGCGCTGGTCGCGTTCTCGGCGGGCGGCAGTCAGGTCGGTCTCGCAATCGGGCCGCTGCTCCCGCTGTTCGACACCCTCTCCGTCGAGGTGCCGTTGCTCGCGATTCTGTTCGGTGGAGGTGTGGGCCTGCTGGCCGGGTCGTGGACCGGCGCACCGCGGATGATCAAGGCGATCTCGCAGGATTACTCGTCGCTCGACCCACAGCGGTCTCTCGCCGCGTTGATTCCGTCGTTCGCAATCGCGCAGATCGCGGTGTTTCTGGGCCTTCCGGTCTCGTTCAACGAGATAATCGTGAGCGCCATCATCGGAAGCGGCTACGCCGCGGGCGGGAGCAGTGTGAGCCGTTCGAAAATGGGCTACACGGTCCTCGCGTGGATCGGGTCGTTCGCGCTCGCGTTCGGCCTCAGCTACGGCGTCTACACCGCGATTCGTCTGCTCTTCCTGTAGTCCGCGATTCGTTGGTCGTTCCGTCGGTCGAGACCGACCCGCCCCGTCGTTACCAGTCCATTCCCAGCGGTGTCTCCGGTGGCGACAGCGGACTCGTCGGCAGCGACGACGGGGGTTCGGGGAGGTTGTAGCCGCCGGGTGCGACGTCGTTCGGCCCGTCCGGGTAGAACAGCGACGCCAGCAGTTGGATGTGGCCTCGACCCACGTCGAGTTCGAACTGGCCACCGCCGTACAGATTCATCCCCCGTTCGTCGGCGTACTCCAGCGTCGAAAACAGTGACTCCACGGTGCCGAATCGCGAGGGCTTGACGTTCAACCACCGTGGCTCGAACGGCAGGGATTGGACGCTTTCGACGCCGGTGATTGGGGCGTCCCACGAGATGCGGTCTCGCACCTCTTCGACCAGCGGTTCGGTCTCCGCGGTCAGCGCCGGGTCTTCGACGACGGCGCCGGGAAACCCACCGAGCACGCGCCGATACAACTCGGGATCGGCTTCCTGGTCCACCGTCGTCCCCTCGTACTGGCCCTTCAGGTCGAGAATCCTGACCGCGTCGGTCGCGGCCACCGATTCGACGACGTCGCCGGTCCACTCCGACGTCGGGTCCAGTTTGAACTCGAGGTCGGCGTTGCGTGCCAGCAGGTCGTCCAGCCGTTTCGTGCTGAGTTCGCCGTCGACCTCCGTGAGGCGCGTGCTGACGACGAACCGAACGGGGTCGTACTCGCGGCCGAGCGCCTCGCCGAGCGACGTGTCCGCCTGTCGAAGTGCGAGGTCGAGTCCGGCGCTCTCCAGCGCCCAGCGTCTGTAGTGGCGCGAGGCCTCTCGTTGCGGCGCTGTGACGGGGAACAGGGCCACGTCGTCGAGCGCGTCCGAATAGGAGGCGAACGTGTACTCTCCGGCGAGGGAGAACGCGTCGTCCGGCGCGTCGTCGAGCGCCTCGTGGTCCTCGCCGTCGTAGGTCACGTCCTCGCCGCGACCAGTTTCGTCGAGACCGTGGAGCGAAAAGACGGTCGAGAGACGGGTGAACCCACTCGAAGTGTCCCGTTCGTGACGCGTCATCTCGACGGACTCGATGGTGAGCGGGAGGTCTGCGACCCGGTCGAAGAGCGACATACGCTGAACAGGGTGTGGCGAAACTTAACGCTGCTGTGACCTGTTCGACATCGCTGGCCGGTCACGTCGGCCCTGTCGCACATCGCTGGTAGCCACCTGTCGCACCCCGCCGGTAGCCACTTGTCGAACCCCGCCGGGAGCCACTCACCGGAAGCGCGACGGCGCGACGGCACCGACTTCGAGTTTCTTGATTCGCGTCGAGAGCGCTAGAAACGTCGCTGTCAGCGTGAGGACGACGGCCCCCGCCGCGGCCAACTCGTGGGCGGGAGCGACGTGCTGGACCACGCCGTCGACGATTGGCTCGGCGGGGACGAGCGTGTGGAGCGGTCCACCGACGACGGGGACGAAGTAGTCGACGAGGTCGTTCAGCCCGTACCACAGCAGGGCGACGAAGACGGCCCCGGTGGGGAAGTCGCTGTATCGGTAGAGCAGAAACGCCTCGACCACCATCGCGAGGTGGCTCCAGAAGAGGAAGTTGTACATCGCGGGGTGGAGATACGAGAAGTCGCTCTTGAACAGGAGGAGGACGTAGGGCGTCCAGAGGCCGAGTTTGAGACAGCCGAAGAAGGCGAGCGCGTTCACGTACTCGTTAGTGCGGCCCAGTTTCCACAGGACGAGTGAGAGCGCGATGAACAGCGTCGCCACCGGACTGTCCGGGACGAGCGGCCACGCGACGACTGGCACGATGCTGAACTGGTAGCCGTAGTACCAGAAGCCGAACGCCGTGCCCACGAGGTTGATGCCGGCGATGAGCCACGCCAGCGAGAGGCCAGCATTTTCGAGCCACGTCGGCAGCGGCGCGAGCCACCGCGGTAGCGGGTCCGGTTCCGGGAGCGCCTCTCCGTCGATACCGCGGCGAAGCCGGGACCACGACTGCGACAGCGCCATGGCCTACCCTAGGGAGTCTGTCACAAAGCCCTAGCGGTTCGTGCTCTCCGGATCACGAATCGAGGAAGGCGATTCGTTAAGTACGTCGGGGCGAAACGGCAGGCCATGCCCGAAGAAACCAATCTTGAGGAACTCCGTCGCGGAACCGAGCTAATCAAGCGAGGATTTGCACAGATGCAGAAAGGCGGCGTCATCATGGACGTGGTGACACCCGAGCAGGCCCGCATCGCCGAAGACGCCGGTGCGGTGGCGGTCATGTCGCTGGAAGCCGTTCCGGCAGACATCCGAAAACGAGGCGGCGTCGCTCGCATGGCTGACCCGGGACTCGTCCAGAGCATCATCGACGAGGTGTCGATTCCCGTCATGGGAAAGGCCCGCATTGGCCACACCACCGAGGCGCAGATTCTCGAAGCAGTCGGCGTCGACATGATAGACGAGTCGGAGGTGTTGACTCCCGCCGACGACGACTACCACATCGACAAGCGCGAGTTCACCTCGCCGTTCGTCTGCGGCGCGCGAAACCTCGGTGAAGCGCTCCGCCGCATCGACGAGGGCGCGGCCATGATTCGAACCAAGGGCGAGGCGGGGACCGGCGACGTCAATCAGGCCGTCACTCACCAGCGCGCCATCCGGGGCACCATCCGAGAACTCGAGAGCAAGACCCACGAGGAACGCGAGCGATGGGCCCGCGAGAACGACTCGCCGGCGGCACTGGTCCACGAGACGGCCGAACTCGGTCGCCTGCCGGTCGTCAACTTCGCCGCGGGAGGTATCGCCACGCCCGCCGACGCGGCGCTGATGATGCACCACGGCTGTGACGGCATCTTCGTCGGTTCCGGCATCTTCGGGGCAGAGGACCCCGTGGCGATGGGCGAGGCCATCGTCGAGGCGGTCAACAACTGGGACGACCCCGACCGACTGGCCGAAATCGCCACCGGCGTCGGCAAGGGGATGAAGGGACAGTCGAACGTCGACATGCCCGACGAGGAGAAGCTACAGGGTCGCGGCGTCTGAACTGGCGATCCGTCTCACTCGGCGACGACTCGGCGTCTGCGCCGTCTTCTCGGTCCTCTCACGTCGCTCGGATTTCTCTCACGTCCGCTTCCTCTTCCTCTCAGTACAGTGTCGCTCCCGCTCCGATTTTAGTTTGGTACGCACGGGCGTCGACGCCGGCGTCTGCGAATCCTTCGACCATCGACGCCGCGACGGCGGCGCGGTCGCCGGGCTGACACGCCGCGAGTATCGACGGCCCCGCGCCGCTGACCGTGACGCCGGTCGCTCCCGCCGCCAACGCGGTCGACTTCACGTGCTCGTAGCCGGTGATGAGTTCCGAGCGCGCGGGCGTGACGATGCGGTCGTCCATGCCGTCGCCGACCAGTTCGGGGTCGCTCCGACACATGCCGACGGCGAGCGTCGCGGCCCGACCCACGGTGTGGACGAGGTCCTCCATCTCCGCGCGCTCGGGGACGACCTTCCGAGCGTCCCGGGTCGAGACGGCGATCTCGGGCAGACACGCCACGAGCGAGATGTCGGCTTTCACGCTCACGACGCCCGACTCGGTGGCGACGGTGAAGCCGCCGAGCAGCGCCGGCGCGACGTTGTCGATGTGGGCCGTCCCCGATACGACCGCCTCGCCCTCGCCGGCGATTGGGACCAGTTCCTCGCGCGTGAGTCCACGGTCGTACAGTTCGTTGAGCGCGAGCGCGGCCCCGGCGGCACTGGCTGCCGACGACCCGAGGCCTGAGGAGGGACGGACACCCTTGTCGATCAGGATTCTCGCGGGCGCGTCGAGCGCGTCCGCGACGGCCCCGACGGTGTTGCGGTCGGGGTCCGTGGGAATGTACCGACTCCCGACGCCGGTCACCTCGATGGTCGTCTCCGCTGCCTTTTCGACCCGGACCACGTCTGCGGGACGGTCGAGGGCCACGCCGAACACGTCGAACCCGCTCCCGAGGTTCGCGCTCGTCGCCGGAGCCGTGACCGTAATCATGGCGTGGCCTTCCATGAGTCGAGTGAAAAAGGTGCCGAACCGGGAGGCCACGAGACCTGCGGCGGTCGGCCCGAGACGGGGCGGACTGGCGGGTGTTTCACATCCACAAGGGACTTACGTTGCGGGAAACTCCCTTCCGGATATGAAACACGTCGTCGGCGGGGGTATCGCCGGACTCGCGGCCGCCTACAGATTACAGCAGCGCGGCCACGCGGTTCAGGTGTTCGAGGCGTCCGACGAGGTGGGGGGTCTCGCGGCAGTCTACGAAACCGCAGGCGACGACATCGAGAAGTTCTACCACCACCTCTCGATGTCCGAGCAGGCCATCGTCGAACTCGCCGAGGAACTCGGACTCGGCGAGGTCGTCGAGTGGCGCTACAAGAGCGACGCTTACTACGTCGACGGCGTCGTCCACCCGCTCGACAAGCCGTGGGAGATTCTCGCCTACCCACACCTCAGTCTCTACGACAAGTTTCGTCTCGGTATGTTGACGCTCGGTATCGACGTTCGCGGCGGGTGGCCCCGGACGGACACCTACGACGACCTCTCGGCGTTCGAGGACGTTTCCGTCACGGACTTCCTGCTCGACCACACCACTCGGGGGGTCTACGAGAACTTCTTCGAGCCACTGCTCGACGCGAAGTTCGGGAGCCGAGTCGACGACGTGAGCGCGGCGTGGCTCCTCGGGCGCATCCGGTTTCGCGGCGAGCGTGACCCGCTCAGGGGGGAGAAACTCGGCTACTTCGAGGGCGGGTTCGGCCAACTGCTCGACGCGCTCGTCGACGCCGTCGCCCCCGAAAACATCACCACGAACGCCCGCGTGACCGACCTCGACCTTCGTGCCAGTGGCTCGCAGTCGCCTCGGCCCGACCAGCGTGCCGAACCGGTGGACGACGACGCAGTCGTCAAGTCCCTGACCGTCGAGACGCCCCAGGGAGTCGAGACACACGAGACCGACGGCGTCGTCGTGGCGACGATGCCGAACGTCCTCACCGACCTCACCGGGTACACCTGCGACATCGACTTTCAGGGGGCGGTCTGTGCGCTCGTGACGATGGACGACTCGCTCATGGACCCCTACTGGCTCAACATCGCCGACGGCGCGCCGTTCGGCGCGCTCATCGAGCACACGAACTTCATCCCGAAGGAGCGCTACGGCGGCGCGCACCTCCTCTACGTCGCCAGCTACATCCAGCGCCCCGAGGAGGACCTCTGGCAGATGACCGACGACGAGGTCGAAGAGACGTGGCTCTCGGGTCTCGAAGACATGTTCCCGTCGTTCGACCGCTCCGCCGTCCGAGAGTTCCGCCTCGCGCGCAACCCGCGGGCGGCCCCGGTCTACGAGCGGGGCTACCTCGACATGGTCGTCCCCTACGACCTGCGCGACGAGGTTGCGGACGGTCTCTACTACGCGGGCATGGCCAGTGCCGCCCAGTACCCCGAGCGCAGTCTCAACGGCGGCATCCTCGCCGGCTACGAGTGCGCCGACCGCATTCACGAGAAGGAACAGTCTGCGTCCGACGCTCACCGGACGGTAACCGAGTCTCGCCTTCGAACCGACTGATTTTCTCGGTACGTCGCCACTCGTTTCGGGTACGTCGCCACTCGTTTCGGGTACGTCGCCACTCGTTTCGGGTACGTCGCCACCCGTCGCTCCGTGTGGATTACGCCTCGCTGTCCTCGATGTCTTGCAGACCGGGGGCCGCTCGCACGTCGACGTCGGCCGGTTCCTCCTGTCCGCCGACGCGAACCGTGCCCTCGTCGTCCTCGACGTACACGTCGTCGGCGTAGCCGCCGACTGCGTGGGGTTGCTCGGCGTCGAGGCGCTCGGGCGTCGCGGGTGCGTCCGGGACCTCGTGGTTTCGGAACTCCCCGAGCGGGTTCTCGACGGTGATGTCGTGGGCCTCGAAGAACTCGCGGTAGCGGTCGTAGTGGTCGTCGATTTCCTCGACCGGGAACTCCATCATCTCCGTCCAGCCGTGGTTGTAGAAGTCGAAGTTGGACTGCACGTGCGTGATTTCACGCGCTTCTGCCTCGGTGTAGCCCGCCTCGAGCGCCGCCACGTAGGCGTCGAACGTACACCGGAAGAACCCTTCCAGGTGTGCGATTCGCTCCTCGCGGTGAGCATCGTCGGCCCGTCCCCCGAAGACGCGAACGTGCAAGTCGACGAGCTTCTCGGTTGCGATGTCGCCGACGACCGGCATCGTGAGCGCCTGCTTGGCCGCGAAGTGGCGGATGTTCTGACGAAGCTTCATCGACCACGAGTTGGGACGACAGCGTATTCAAGCCCACGCTCTGGTCGTTGCTGACGCGAGTCGGTCGGCGCTCTGGTCGTCGCTGACGCGAGTCGGTCGGAGTCGACGCCCACACGGGACGGTGTTTCGACCCCGGGCTGAGTCACATCTGACGCCGACGCGACCCCTTGGTCGCGATTAAGTCGTATAAGGTCTGCAAACACGTTCGGTGGAGACGTGTGTGCTAGAACGCCCGTTCCCACCGAGTGGCGTGGATAGCAACCCACATTAACCCCGAATGCAAACCGTCGGCATATGACCCAATCCTACGTGATACTCGGCGACGGGATTGCGGGGAGTTCGGCGGCGGAAACCCTCCGCGAGCAGGACCCCGACGCCGACATCACCGTCATCACTGACGAGGGTGAACCCCTGTATAACAGGATTCTCATCAAAGAGTTCGCGAAAGGAAAGCTCCCCGAGGCCCCGATCTCGATTCACGACGAAGGGTGGTACGACGACCGAGACGTCGAGCTACGATTGAACACGCTCGTCACGTCCGTCGACGCCGACGAGCACGTCCTCCACACCCACGAAGGTGACGACATCTCCTACGACAAGTTGCTCGTCGCCACCGGCGGGACGCCCACCCAACTCCCGGTCGGGAACTCCGGCGCGGACGGCATCCACCACTTCTGGACCTTCCAGGACGCCCGAAAGATTCGCGAACACGCAGAATCCGCCGACACCGGTGCCGTCGTCGGTGCCGGACTGCTCGGCATCGACCTCGCGGCAATCTGTGCGGCCCAGGATGTCGAGGCGCACTACCTCATGCGCGGCAACGCGTGGTGGCGCTACGCGCTCTCGGAAGACGGCGCGGAAATCATCCACGACGCACTCCGCGAGCGGAACGTCACGCCGGTCTTCGGGAGCGGCGTCGACCACTTCGAAGTCGACGACGACGGTCACGTGACCGCGACTGTCGACCCCAACGGAGACCGGTACGAGTCGGACTTCGTCGGCGTCGCCATCGGGCTCAACTTCAACACCGAGTTTCTCCACGGCACCGGCGTCGAACAGGACGACGGTCTCGTCGTCGACCAGTACATGCAGACGGGCGTCGACGACATCTACGCCGCCGGCGACATCACACGGTTCCACGACACCATCCTCGGCGAACCAGCCCAGAACGGGTCGTGGGGCAGCGCGAAAGAGCAGGGTGCGGTCGCGGGCAAGAACATGGTCACCCCCGAATCCGAGGAGTTCCGCTGGGTCTCCTCGTACTCGATTACGCACTTCGACTTCCCGTTCCTCTCATTCGGGCACCCGACGATCGGCGACGACGAGTGCGAACGCAGGTACTCCGACACCGAGTGGCGGCGCATCGCCTTCAAGGACGGCAAAATCGTCGGCGGCGTCCTCATCGGCGACCTCTCGCCGCAGAGCGCCTACAAGAAACTGATGCGCGAAGAGCGCGTCGTCGCCGACCAGAAGGAGGTCCTCCTCGAAAAGAAGGTCGACCTCGACGAACTCGCACCCGCCCAGGAGCAGTAACGCTCACCCCCTCCGTTTTCCCCGATCGGTTGACACTCGCCTCTCGCACACCGAGAGACGCCGCCGTCGCTCCCGGACTCCGCTCGTCGGTACCGGCCATCCCGCCGCGGTGGAACCGACCGAAGCCGTTTTCCACAGTCCGACGATACCGTTGGTATGGACCGTGGCGGCACGATGACTCTCGCGTTCGAACTGGAGGCGCTCAAACAGTTGGCGGACCCGAACGCGGTGTTCAACGACACGCGGCAGTGGACCGAGTACGTCGGCGTCGTCAGCGAAAAACCCACGTACGTCGTCACGAATTTTACGCGGAAACAACGCATTCGGCAAGACTTCTTCTCGGGTCCGCGCGGCGTCGAAGAGAGCCTCGAAAACGTCAGACGACAGTTCGACACGGACAGACACGTCTTCGTCGGCACGAGCGACGAGGACCGGGCGGTCGCCGAGCAGACCGAGTGGGAGTACCTCCCGGTCGAGGAGGCCGCCGCGGCGGCCGAGTGGTCGCTTGCGGTCGACGACCCCGACCGACCCGACCCCTTCGAGTCCGACCGCGACGACTGGCCCTGAGCGGTCGATTACGACGGTCGCGACGACCGGGACTGCGCGAGCCACGACGACGGCCAGTTCGACCGACGGTGTTTCTGTGGGCTGTGGGTATCGAAAGTCCTAATCGCAGTGCAACCTTCTACACTGGTGATGAGTCACCAGTTGCCTGACGTTCAGGCACACCCGCCCGACGTGACGGTCGGTCTCAGTCAGGTCGGCGTCACCGGGGTGGAGAAACTCGTGAAAATCGCCCGCGACGACAAACGTCCCATCGTCCTGATGGCGACCTTCGAGGTGTTCGTCGACCTGCCCGCCCACCGCAAGGGCGCGGACATGAGTCGGAACATGCAGGTCATCGACGAGACGCTGGAGGCCGCCGTTCGAGAGCCCTCCTACCGCGTCGAGGACGTTTGCGGCGACGCGGCCGAGCGACTCCTCGAAAAACACGACTACACGACGACGGCGGAGGTCCGCATGGAGGCCGAACTCGTCATGCGAGAGCAGACCCCCGAGAGCGGCCTCGAAACGCAAGGTTCCTCGACCATCGTCGCCAGCGCGGTGGCGACCGAGAGCGGAACGCGCGAGGAAATCGGTGCCGAGGTCACCGGCATGACCGTCTGTCCCTGTTCGCAGGGGATGTCGA
Organism: Halobacteriota archaeon; assembly: GCA_051747545.1. GTDB lineage: Archaea > Halobacteriota > Halobacteria > Halobacteriales > Haloferacaceae > JBNJGG01. The sequence goes on from JBNJGG010000030.1 coordinate 14,417, forward strand.
CTTCCCGCGCACGCGAAAAACTCCTCGACCTTGGCGTCGACGACGACACCGTCGAAGCGTTCCTCGACGCCGTCCCCCAACCGGGCCACTCACAGCGGGGCCACGCCCTGCTGACGGTGACGAGCGAGGGCTCACCCAACGTCGACCTCATCGACCTCATCGACATCGCACGGGACTCGATGAGCGCGCGCATCTACAACCTCGCAAAGCGCCCCGACGAGGACCACATGACGTACCACGCGCACGCGAACGCCAAGTTCGTCGAGGATTGCGTCCGGTCGATGGCCGAGTCCGTCGTCGAGCAGTTTTCTCACCTCCCGGACGACGCCGTCGTTCACATGCGGCAGTCGAACGACGAGTCGATCCACCAGCACAACGCACACGCCGAGCGCGAACTGACGCTGAGGCAACTCCGCGCGGAAATCCAGGGATAATCCGGAACCTGGTCCGTAGTCAGTCGGTTCGAGGGCGTGCCCTCTGATTTCGGGTCCACGCTCTCCGACGGTCGAATCGACTGGCCTACAGTGACAGTGGTTCGGCCTTCTCCCACTGTGGTTCGAACACTCGCCGAACGTCGGCGGCGAACTCGGGGTCTTTGAGGTCGATAGTGGCGAACGCCTCGCCCGAGCGAAGCGGATTCGGCACTTCGATTACCACCTCGACGTCGTCGATGAGGTTGAACGTACCCGAGATGCACCGGGAAATCCTGACCGAAAAGTGCGGGTGGTCGGCCAGACGGTCGGTGTACCGTTCTCCGATGCTCTTCGGGAGGGTTCGGACGAGTTCCGGCGTCATCAACACCGACACGTCGACGCTGCGAGCCAGCGCCTCTTCGAGTTCACTGATCACTGTCGTTCCGAGTTCCCCGAGGTCGAACTGGGCCGACGGCGTCGCCGCGACCATGACGATGCTCGCGTCTGCGGCGGCGAGTCGTTCGACCAGGAGGTCGACTGTTTCCTCGGGGCCGACCGCTGCCGTCCAGAACTGCCCCTGAACTGGCTCGGCCGGGTCGAGTTCACCGACCAGTTCGTCGACGACGTTCTCGTACTGTCTGGCCTTCTCTTCGAGTTCTTCCCTTCTGTTGGCGAGGAGTCGGTCGAGCGCGGTGTCGGGTTCGACCGCGACGTACTTCTTCGGACGACTCGCGGCCTGACTCCGGACGAGATTGTACTGTTCCAGGCTGTTGAGTACGTCGTAGATACGACCCATCGGGACGTCACTCACTCTGGACAACTCCTTCGCTGTTGTTGCGCCGCTCCGTAGAAGCGACCGATACGCTCGGGCCTCGTACTCAGACAGCCCCAGGTCCCGCAGACTCGCCATGAGGGGACGTTCGCACCCAGTAGTATAAACGCAACGGGCGTTTACAGCGACCCACACAGATTGCCCTCGTTCGTCGGGGGAGGTCGTTCCGTTTTCGGTCCTCGCTGCCGGCCCACGCCAGACGCAGGTTCGACCTCACTGGTTCAGTCGGTGCGTTCGAGGACCGCTCGGACCTGCCCCAGCAGTTCGTCGGGCGTGTGTGCGCTTGCCGTCTCGTCACCGACGCTGACGACGGCGGTTCCGTCGGATACGCCCTCCGCTTCGGGGACCACGACTTTCTCGTGGTCGGCGACGCGTAGTGCGGCACGGTGGAGCTCCGATCCCGCGGCAGTGCCGACGGCGACGACGAGCGGTTCTCCACAGAGACGCGCCGCAACCGTGCCGTAGCCGGCGACCTGAATACCGATGCGCTCGGCCGCCCCCGCGAACGCGCCGACGGACTCGGACGCGACCGTTCGGTATCGGTCTTCGTCGGTGAGCACAGCCACGTCGAGCAGTGCGTCGGCCATCTCGACGTTCCCGTCCAGCGGTCGGAATGGGCGGTCGAGCAGGCCCGGGCCGGTTCTCGGGCCGTCGAGGAACGACCCGTCCTCGAAGAGCGTTTCGAGAGCGTGCTCGATGACCGACTCGGCCGTGCCGAGGTACGCCCGACTGAGTACCTGAGACGCTCGCACGAACGCGGCGGCGACGCGTGCGTGGTCTTCGAGGAGCCCCGACTCTCCGGCATCGTCGTCTGTCCGACACCGCGTGACGACGCCGTCGTCGACGAGTTCCGCCTCGACGTACGCGAGCGTTCGCTCGGCGTACTCGCGGGCACGCTCGTCGTCTGTGTACGCGACGAGTGTGAGCAACGCGTCGGCCGCGAGGGCGTTGCTTCCGGCGATTGGTGTCAGGTCGCGTCGTGGGCCGGTGGTTTCCTCGCGCTCGTCGGCGTCGAGCCCGTAGTAGTCGAACGCGTCTCCCGGGCCGACGCTGCTGCCGAAGGCCGCACCGTTCCACAGCGTTTCGACGAGGAACTCCCGAGTTTCTGTGGCCGCATCGAGGTACGCCGTCTCACCCGTATAGAGGTAGGCGTTGGCGAACGCGCGCAGCAGGGCCGCGTTCGCGTCGAGCGTCTTCTCGTGGTGTGGACTACTCCAGTCACGTCGCTCGGCGTAGCGGAAGAACCCACCTTCGACGTCGTCGAACAGATTTCTGTGGACGGCGTCTAAGGTTCGAAGTGCCTGCGCCTGCTCGCGTTTGAGCGCGAACTCGACCGTCCGCGGGAGTGGAAACTTCGCGTCGTCACCCCACCCGGCGTACTGGTCGTCGTACTTCTCTGTGAGCTGTCCGGCCAGGTGCTGTTCGATGACCGGTGTGACGGGCCCTTCCGGCGTCGGGTCGCCCGCCAGTGCTCGCGGAATCCGGCCTGCTTCGGCACCCTTCTCGGCCCACAGGTCCTCCACACGGTTCAGTACCTGTCGCATCCCGTCGGGGCCGAGATACATGGCCCCCGTCAGTACGTCACCCGTCGGCGTCGTGAACACAGTCGAGGGGAACCCCCCCATGTTGTACCGCTCTCGCACTCGCGGTTCTCTGTCTACGTCGACCCTTACGGGGACGAACCTGTCGTTGACGTTCGCGGCGATTCGGGGCTCACCGTAGGTTTCGGCGTCCATCTCGTGGCAGCCAGCACACCACGTCGCCGACAGCGACAGTAGCACCGGCTTGTCGACCCGCTGTGCCTCGTCGAAGGCCGCCTGCCCCCACGAGCGCCACTCGACGCGCGTGTCGTCGTCCATGGGGGTCGTCGGTAGCGGGACCGGGTAAGCGCTTCGAGCGACGGCGGAGACGACAAAAGGGCTATGAACACCGCGCTGAAAGGTCGGGTATGCCCAGAACGCGCTGGCTCATCGCGCTCTTGCTTCTCATACCGCTGAGCGACGCGCTCTTGCTCGTCGTCGTCTCGGACTTCGTCGGCTGGAAACTCACCGTCGCTCTCGTCGTCCTCACGGGACTCGTCGGAATGTTGCTCGTCCGTGCCGAAGGACGCCACACGCTTCGTCGCCTGCAGTCGAAACTGGAGGTCGGAGACCTGCCGACGAACGAACTCGTCGACGGCGGGTTGCTCATCGCCGCCGGGGCGTTCTTGCTCACGCCAGGTCTCGTCACCGACGCGCTCGGGTTCCTGCTCGTCGTCCCCGTCACCCGGTATCCAATCCGCGAGGTGCTCAAGCGATTCGTGATTACGCCGTATCTCGACAAGCGAACCGACGGGTTCATCACCGGTGTCTGGACGGGCGGGTTCCCCCAGGAAGACGTGTACGACGTCGACCCCGGTTCGTACCACTTCGACGACGACGGGCCGGGTCGCTAACCACTGCCCGGGACGCCAAAAGGAAACTCTTAAACAACAAACTGCGAAACTACAGAGTGCGCTCACCTGGGCCAATAGCTCAGTCAGGTTGAGCGCTCGGCTGATAACCGGGAGGTCCGCGGTTCAAATCCGCGTTGGCCCACCTCCATAACGCCCGGAATTTGTCCGGGCAAGATTGGTGGGGACAGCTCCCCAGCCAACCAATCTCGGCGTTTCCTCAAAATCGAGAGAGGCCTCATTCTCATAATATCAACACGGCTCGTTACGCGGGTGGCTACTGTCCTCCGATTCTAAAAGCCGCTTTTGAGGGGTGGTCTGCGTGACCAGCAGTACCGCCGCTGCGGTCCATTTCGGCTTCGTTCGTGCCACCGAACTCTACGACATTCGAACTCGCTCGACGAAGTACGTCTGTCGAGACTGTGACGTTACCATCGTTGAGCGCAGTCCACCTCGAACAGACCTCTGTCCAGTCTGTCGAACAGGGGGCGACCCGCAGGAGTACCCACCGATCTCCGAAGTTCGGGGGGATTTCTGATGGACTGGTGGGAACCGTACATCGCGTACAAGTGTCGAGTCTGTCGGGTTGACTGCATCAACGACCACCGGGACAGCTGCGCTCGATATCGGGAGTGTCGCTACTGTCACCACATTCCCGTTTTAGAAGACGACTTCGGAGGTCTCCTCCCATCGCTTCGGTGGGCATTCGAGGCGGCGACCTCGACAACCACCGCAAGGACCGGAGAGGCGGAGCGCGTCTCGGCTGGCGCGAGTGCCCCGAGCGCCAGCAGCGAGGAGCCCGCCGGAAGCGAGGGCTTGCCCCTCGACCCGGAAGCCGGGTCGCAGCGAGGGAACCCCGGTTCCCTCGCAACGAGAGGCGGTACGTCGCGGTCACGGCTGAGCGAATCGCTCTACTCGGACGGGGGGCGGCGTGACTGATGCGTCTGCTCTAACCCTTCACCAGACCGGCGAGGGGTACGAGTACGTTCGCTGTCGAGCGGGTGACGACGACGCGACGGTCTACATTCACCGTCTGCTGTACGTCGCTGTCCATGGCCTCGATGCCCTACCGAGCGGCTGGCACGTCCATCACGAGATACCGATTCCGTGGCTCAACACCCCGGATAACCTCGTGGCGGTCGACCCTGACGCGCACGGTCGCTACCACCTTCAGAACGAGCCTCTTCGCGCTGACGGTGGTAACGGTGAGTGACGCTCCTTCACCCTCCACCGGGGGCGGTGCGGCCTCTTGGCCTTCCAAGGAGACCAACTCTGTAGAGCCTTCTACTCCCGAAGAGCAGCCGATAGAGGAGAAAGTCTACGAACGGGTCAACGAGTTCATTCGAGAATACCCCGAGTTGGCAGAACTCCCCCTTTCCCAGACGCACGGGCGCAAACTTCGGCGCATCGTCACGAGGTCCGAATGGCGTGACGAGTGGGTCGAACCCATGGAACCGACTGAGCGAATGTTCAAAGTGACCGAACTCGACCGACGTGAAGCGGTGACGTGGGACGTTGCGCTGCACGCTTTTCTGTCTGCGCACGTCCGGTATGATGGCCTGCTCGCTCGCTTCGCCAACGATGAAGGTGAAGAGTTCGAGATAGCACTGGCTGACGCGTGGGGCGAGGAGTACTCGAAAAAGCAGTACGCGAGAGCGATGGCTCTGCAACGGCAAATGGCCGGCGGCGAACGACCGTCCGGCGGGGAAGCCGTCGCTGCATGGGATTCTCCCGCGACCGCGATGCTCACCCTAACCGCCTCGTCGGTTCCTGACTCTGACCGACTGTCTCCGGTCGAACACCTGGACGCTATCCACGACTCGTTTTCATACAACGGCGTCCGTGACACCCTCCGCAACACGATGGAGTATCACCTCGGCCTCGACGCCGACGAGTGGGGCTACTGGCTACAGGCAGAACCGCACGGTATGGGCGGAGATGGCGGGTTGAACGCGTGCTACACGCATCTGCACGTCGGCGTCTACTTCGATTCATCAGACCTTGACCTCGAATCGGTCGGTTCCGAGTTCGAGCGGGTGATAGACAAACACGTTGAGGTATGCGAATACGCGTCGTTCGAGGCGCACGATTACCGTGGAATCGACTATCTCGAAGACTCTCACGGGTGTATCTCACTGAATGCGAGCGTCGAAAACATGGGGTCGTATCTCGCGGCGTACATGGGCGGCTATACCGAAGACCTGCTGGACAAGCCGATAGAATACCTCGCGTGGGGCGCGGTCTACTGGTCGGCTGCTCGACGGCGAACGACTCGCTCGAAAATCATGAACGCCGCGATTGCTGCGGATCGGTGTGACCAACGGGCGGAAAACCCCGAGACGAACCAGTCAAAAGCCCACGGAGAAACCGTCATCTGGAATCATGGACGTGGTCTCGATGTCGTTTGCGCGTATTGCGACTCGGGTTGGGGGATTGACCAGACACAGCTGGACGAACCGGTTTCGGACGATATACTGCACGAGGCGATTCCATTAGACGATGTCGTGACCGACGAGTTATCACTGTCTCAACGGTGGCCGAGTGCTGATGCTGGCGTTGCCATCGGTGAGAGTCTGGCAAAGACCGAAGCGCGTCAACTCGTTCGGGAATACTTCGACCACCATGACCCCGAGTCGGTGACGCTTCCCACGCTACTCGGCGAACTCCAGATAAATCCGCGCCACGCCGACGTGGTAGCCGAAGCGATCTCCGGTGAGGTGTCGACTCCGGTTGAATCGTTCAGTCGGCTGCAATTCGACGAATGGTACTTAGACGCAATTATCGACCGCGACGGCGAAGAGCATCAACCCGACGGCGGTGGTGTGGATATGGCTCCATTGCATCTACCCGTCGAACAAGTACTCGAAGAGACGCGTCTCCAGCACGCTCTGGAACGCGGCGAGATGTTCCGATGTTCGAAGTGTCGCTTCGGAACTCACAATCACGAGGTAATGGCCCGTCACCTGGTACACGAGCATGGTCTTCAGAAACCGGACTCGGCTGATTCGGTCTTGCATGTCGAGAGTCACCAGCAGGAGACGCGTTCATCTATGCGTCACCCTGCCTCGGGAGATAGTTCGGTCTCTTCGAAGTCGGTCAACTCGCGGCCTCGTCCAGATAAGAAACCAGTAGAAGACGCAGGTTCTGTCGAGTGGGAATGTCCTGCCTGCGGGACTACAAAAACCGTCACTGTCGGTCGCGCGGTCTGCGTCTCTAAACAGTGTTCGTGTGGTGAGTGGTCAGTCGTTCATCGACGGAAATGATACGAATCCGTCGCAGTCAGTCGATTTTTCACTTTCACCCACCCCGTTATAGAACTTATATACTGGAGCTAGACCGGGCTTTCGCAGCATGGCTGCGAAAGACCCACCGTCGTTCGACGCCCTGACGCCAAACAAAGCCTCGCACGA